>NZ_JADEWY010000100.1 GCF_015207375.1 Coleofasciculus sp. LEGE 07092
GTCTAAAACGCGATCGCCTGATGCCCAGAAATCTAAGCCTCTTCTGGGTTTAATTGCTAACTTCCTGTCGAAACCGTTCTCACCGAATCCTTGGGAAAAGGTGAAGTTGTACCGTACCCTCTCCGGGCATAGGGGGGCAGTTCGGGCAATGGCGATTAGTTCTGATGGACAACGGTTAGCGAGTGGTAGTGATGACACAACGATTAAGGTGTGGGTGCTGCCTACTGGCAGACTTCAACACACGCTCAGTGGGCATACCCATCGTATTACTGGTATTGGGATTAGTCCTGATGGACAACGGTTAGCGAGTGGTAGTTATGATCAGACTATTAAGCTGTGGTCCCTCGATAGCGGTGACGTTGTTAACACTTTAATCACTCGTTCGGATCGAGTGCGGGATATTGCGTTTAGTCCGAACGGTCAAATGTTGGTGAGTATCGGTGAGAGGGATATTAAAGTTTGGGCTGTGCGGACGGGTAAGCTATTGCGCAGTTTAGGGGGAAGTTCTGACGGTGTGCGGTTGGTTGCGTTTCATCCGGATGGTCATATCTGTGCGATCGCTAGTTTGAATGGTAGTCTGGAGCTTTGGAACCCTCACATCGGTAGACGGATGAGTCGGTTGCCGAGTCAGTCGAGTGGTATTGCTTCGTTGGTGTTTAGTCCCGACGGTGAAATGCTGGCGTGTGGTAGCAGCAGGGCAATTGAATTGTGGAATCCGAATAGTGGTAAGCGGTTGCGTGCCTTTTCTCCTCACTCGAATGGTGTTGTGGCTTTGGCGTTTAGCCCGGATGGGGAGATTCTGGCGAGTGCTAGCGGCACGATGATTGAGTTGTGGAATGCCCAGAGTGGCAAACGGTTAGGGAAGTTGGTGGGACATTCTCAAGCGGTTCGCGCCCTTGTGTTTAGTCGGGATGGGGATATGTTGGTGAGTGGGGGGAGCGATCGCAAAATTAAGGTTTGGCAGTCGGTGTGAGTCGGTTGGCACGGGTTAAAGTTAATGGGTGTCCTTTGTTCTTGGTAAAGGTTTCATATCAAATCGGCATCTAGATTAAGTCGTCTTCCTTTTGGGCTATCCCTTATGTCAGAGGCGGGATAATCTCATCGGCGCTATCGTGTCTGGCAAGATAGGGAGAATAGATCATGAATCTATTATGGTGGGCAGTAATTGCCCTGATCGTTGCTGTTATTGCGGGTGCAATGGGATTTACAGGCGTAGCGCGGGGGGCGGCGACTATTGCGCGATGGCTGTTCGGAATATTTTTGTTTATTGCGGTGGCAATTTTCGTATTGCTTGCCCTTGGCATAGTCGCTGCTTGAGCGTTGGGATTGAGTAAGATTTCGCGTTTCTAAGTTGAACCCCACCGGAGAGGGTTAGTTTGGGTGGGGAGGATTGGTGGATGAAACAAATGGCAACACTTACCAAAAGTAACCCAACTCGGCACTGGTTTGGCGCTTGGCGGGGTCGTATTGCAAGAGATACTCCCGTGCGATCGCATCTAACTCTCTCAACCGTTCTACTTCAGTTTTGCCGATTTCGGTATCGGTAGAAAGCAGTATCACTTGATGACTGGCAGCAGGGAAGTAGCGATCAATTAAGTTCGTTCGGTGAGAGGAGTCTAGGCGTCCTAGAGGTGTATCGATTGCAACGGGGAGGTGGCGTCCGGATACGCGGGCGAGTCCCCAGAGAAAGGCGATCGCAAGTAGCTGTTTTTCCCCTGCTGAGATGCGATGTTTGGGAACGAGTTGTCCGGAGAGGTCGTACAGGGAAAGGCTAAAGGTATTCGTATCAATAGCCACCCGATGCACTAAGTCAGATTTGTGCAGGAGATAGCGGAAACACTCGGTTACTTCTATTTCTAACTTATTCAGTTTTTTGAGGGTTAATCGCTCTTTAAAGACTTTGAGTGTAGCTTGGACTTTGGCGGCAGAGGTGATGATATGCTGATTATTTCTCAGTTTAATGTTGTCCTCAGCATAGTCTTCTAATTCTTTTTTGATTTTTGCGATTATACGTTTTAATTCCTCACAGTGCCGATTGACGGTTTCATGGGCGGCTTTAGCTTTGGCGACTTCATTTTGTGCCTCTTTAACCGCATTTTTCAAGTGTTCGTAAGCTTCGGGTGAGGCAGCCGTCGCAATTTGTCGGTCTAAGAAGTCGATTTCGGTTTCAACTTCTTTGAGCTTTTCCTGTTTTTTATTGGCTTTATATTGGTTGTATTTTAGGTCATGTTTTAGGAGATTATCGAGTTGAGTTATAGCCTCGCTATCGGCAAGTAACCAGGGTTTCTCGTTTGCGGCAATTTCTTGTTCAAGTTCTTGATTTTCTCCATCTAGGAAGGTTTTAATTTTTTCCAGGTGCTTTGCGTTTAATTTTAATTGGCTAATATACTCCAATAGGCGCTGGTCGCGCTCTTTTAAGACATCCTGTGCCATCTGTCGCTGAGTAATACGGCTTTCTGTTTCGGCTTGGGATTGAGCTTGAGTTAGGAGGGGTAAAATTAAGGTTAGTGGCAAGGAACTCGCCGCTAAGTCTCTGAGTGCTTGACGCGCTTCGTCTGCCTGTGCGGTTAGGTCTTTGTATTGGCTTTGGAGTAAGTTGCGATCGCTAGCAATTTTACCGCCTTCATAGATAAATTTTTCCTGGGCTAAACGCTGTTGTTCTTCTGCACGTTTTAATTCGGCATTAAGAGCAGCTAATTCTTGGGTTGCAGCGTCTAATTCGTCTTTTTGTTGATGCAGTTTTTGTTCAATTTCTTCTAGGGTTGCAAGGTCTTCTGCACTGGCGATTTCCCTGCGCTTACGGCTGACTAGAATATCTAAATCAGTTGATAAGCGTTCTGCCAATTCTAAACCTAATAAGGATTGAATGGCTCCAACGACAAGGGGAGGTGGAGTTTCGAGTTCGGCAAGTTCTTTGACTTGTTCACCGTCGAAGAGAAATAGGTTGGAAATTCCTAGTGGTAGTAAATTTTCGATATACTCATCCCAGGTATTGGCGAGGGCTTTATCGGGCCACTCTTCATCGAGCAGGACACCTAATGTGTCTTTGCCATCTTTGGGGTCTGGTGTCCAATATCTAACGACTCTTAAGGTAGTCGGTCTATCGTCTTGGATGACTTCAAAGGCTAGTTCAATTCGGGCTTTTTCTGTGGGTGGCGTATTGCGGTTGACACATTGAGTCAGAAAGTCGAGATAGCTTAAATTGCCGCGTGTGGAACATTGAGCGCGAGAACCATAGAGGGCGAGGCGAATGGCATCCATCAGGGTTGTTTTGCCGCCGCCATTCATGCCACCAAATAGAATAATGGGGCGAGTAGCTTCATCAATTTCTGGACGGAGATTGATAATTTGTTTGCCGAGGTATGGACCGAAGTTTTGCAGGACGAGTTCAAGAAATATCACTTTTAAAGAAGAGGTAGCTATTTTGAATAATATGGACTTTTAAATTATATGGCTTTTTTTAAATTAATAGATATTTTAAGGAGAATATTTATATTTTTAATGTTATAAAGTATATAAATAGCTTATAAATACTTTATTTGATTTTGCCCCAAATTGCCCATCCTTAAAACTTATTATTACGGGTTAAATTTATTTTTTTTAGGTAGGGGTACGGCATTGCCGTACCCTTACAGTTTATTTTCAATCCAATTAATTAAGGCTGACGTTAATCCGCTAGTCAATCCGCCAGGGAATTAATTCCCTGGCTGTTGACTGGTTGGTTGACTGGCGGTTGACTGGTTGGTTGACTGGCGGTTGACTGATGGTTGACTGGTGGCTTACTAACCGTCTTCATCATCGACGTTGATATCGTCTAACTTTGGAGATGAGAATTTGATGCTTGCCCAATTTAAATTAAGCTGGGTTGCTTGATCGCTATCACTTTGCTCAAACTGTTGTCTAACTTCGTGCATTTCTGCCCTATCATCTTTTAGCGCTTTGACACTATTTTTCAAGTTTCTTTGATAGTGGGCATTTTCAATCGCTTCTTCCTTAGAACGAGAACTGCTGGCAAAGCATTTCTCTATGCTGTCGTAGATGCCGCGCCGAGATTTGGCGTGATATTGGCGTTCTGTGTCTAGCAGTCTCGCCATGAGTTCTAGGTGCATTTCGTCTTCACAGATTTCGTTTAATACCGTCCACTCATCGCTGCCTAGCAGTTTCTTTTCTGCACTGGGACGCGAATCTTGGAAGGGTTCGCCTGTGACTTCTTCGTAAATGCGGGGTAAGCTGTCGTCAAATTCATGCTTTTCTTCTAGCCAAATGCGGCGAATTTCACTCAGTTCTTCCTCAGTAATTAGGGTGATATCGCGCATTTCTGGGGGTGCGGTGCGACGAACTTGGGTTTGTGCTTGTAATACTCGTCTTAACCAATGTTCTCGCCAGTATTTAGTATAGGGTCCGGGAATGGGTTCAACGGAGGTTTCTCCGTCAACACTACGCTCAAAAAGTTCGACTTTACCATAGATGCGGCGGAAGTCTCTCTTGTCGCGATCGTCGTCAACATCTAAATCATTGCGGATATCTAAAAGAGGCTGCATCCATTCTTTCTCTTCATCATTTTGGATCATTGCCTCCATCGATTTATCCTGATCAACCATCGTACAAACCCAGCAGCCAAAGCGAGAACTGCCACAGCTAGGAGTAGAAGTATCAATGACTAAGGGACATTCATTATCTGCTGTTGCACCTCGATACATGGTGAATAAATCTTTGTTGCTATTTCCCCAAGGATTCTGCCACTGCATCAAATAAAGCCAAACTTCATCAGTTCGCCAATCTTCTATAGGTACGTAAATTAGTGAGTTAGGACGGCTAGGATTAGGGTTCAGGCGCTCACGCACTCGTCCCTGTCTATATTTAGCCATTGTTGCAGCGCGTTTAATACTTTCAGCCTTGCGAGTACCTAGAACAAGAATTACCTCACCGTTAGTTCTGATCACTTCACGAATGAAAGAGTCAGCAGGTTTAATCTTCAAGCGTTCAGTACACCATCTGAATCGATTTCTAGGTGCTGGATAACCTTTACCTATCAAACATACCCAAAATGTATCTTGAACTACCGGATAAGTGAGATGAGTTTCTATTGGCATTCCTTGTTCTTGGGCAGCAACTTTCATTCGATTTAAAGAGTTACGAACCCAGGCAGAGACTATAGGATTTTCTACAAGCGTATCATTTGTAATTACATAGATTTTTTTTGTTCGCTTTTCTGGTGGCAGAGCTGCGATCGCATTCCATACAAGTTGTAGTATACATGTGCTATCTTTCCCCCCACTCCAGCCAATGGCTATTGGGATATCGTCTTGACAATATAATTCTTGTATTTCTTCAGTTAGCTTTTCTATATCTTCCACCAACTCTTCAACTGTGCGCGGTGGAAATAGGGGAATTTGCATTTCTGTCATGCCTGAAACCTCCATTTTTTACGGTGCCATCTGAGTGAGTGATGGCTTGGATAATATTTGTCTGGAGCGTATTTTTTTGCATCCGGCAGGAGGATATCTTCGCCATGAAACTCTTGCATTTTTCGCGTATGGGGCGATTCCTCTTGCAAGTCAGGAGCAACAATGATTTTGTAATTATCAGTTATGCTAAACCAGCCTTTGTCAAAAGCCCAATGATGATTTTTACAGAATGATATTCCATTAGTGATTTCATTATTAAATGATATTGCAAATGGTTCGATATGTGCGCCGTCTACAATGTTTTGATTCAGGGAATTACTCACTTTTAATCTACAGAAAGCACATTTATAATCATAAATTCCCACAACAGCTTTACCGAAAACTGCCTCTCTAGCTGCGGACTTCTTAAAATAGAATTTTTGAGATAGCCTATCAGATTTCTTTAATTTTTTTATTTCTTCTTCTATAGAAGTTTGGAAAGATTTATTAGCTTTTAAAAGATATTCTGTTTTATCTTCGCCTATATCTTCATTTGATGTAAACCATTTTGCTACAAGAGTATCAACTAATTCCTTCCTTGAATCGCCGTCCTGCAACAAATTAAAGAGTTCTTGGTCTATATAAGCATGGTTTACATAATTTTTAAGTTGCTTGATTGATTTTCTTATTTTTTCAGTGATTACTTTTTTATTCGATGAAATATCACGATAATATTCGGCTTTGTAGTCAAGATGCCAAAATTGATGTTCTTCATTTTGCAAGTGAAAAAATGGCATTGACAAACTACTATCAAAACTCCGATCAGGACTTAAAATGTTTCTATATTTATTGAATGTAGTTCGTAATTCTTCGGTAATATGAATATGATTAGCTTGAATTAAACCTTCTGCAATTAGATCGATTACAGATAAAAGCAATATCGGTTGGTAGGGAGCCTCTCCCCTTTCAGTTCTATTTACATTAAGCTCCCTAAAACACTGACGATAGTATGCTAAGTCTCGCTGATTCTCTGGCTCTTGTTCTGTACTCACTTCTCCCCCCCTACTCCAACAAGGGCATTCTCCAACCCTTCCTCTTCCACTGTAAGCGGCAAACTCAAAAACCCCTTAATGTAAGCCGTCATCCGACTCACACTAATTTGAGACTGAGAAATCCCCCCTTTAGCCATAATTCGCCCTTGCCAATCTGGATTAAAACGCGACCAATCAATTCGCGCTAGTCCCGCCAGATGTTCCCCCCAGCTATCCGGGTAAAGCGAGATGAGACTTGCCCCCACTCTACCCAATCCTGCAAGCGCGATCGCATGACAATGCACATAATCCCGACGCATCTCGCTTGCAGCTACTTTTTTATGTAAAACCATCTCCCAATCGGGGATATAGCTACTAACCGCATTCCAATAACAGCAAGCCAATTCAATCTGCTGCTCCAATTCAACACCCCGACAATCCGCCAAAAGCGCAAAATTAGCATTATAGAGGCTGCTGAGTGTGAATAACTTATGCGATCGCACAGGCAACGTACTGCGTTCCCCATCCGTCAGTACCCGAAACACCTCAACCTCCTTCATCACCCCCCTCGTCAAGATAGCCATCTCATCCCGATGATCATAAAGAATCGTCAGCGCTGGATCGGGACGCATCCCATAGCGGTTTAAATCCGCAAACATCTGTTGAGAGCAACTTAACCCAATATCCCAATACAAAATCAGTGCGATCGTCTCATACCCCAACGCCGGATTCTCGGAAAGTGCCAATTCAAACGCCGCCCTCCGGTGTTCCCCATCATTAATCGTAAACCGCGCATCCATTGGCACCCGCAACCGTCCAATTTTCCGCGACTCCGCCTCCGTCCCTATGGATTCAAAGGTGATATCCGCATCAATCGAAGCTGTAATTGCCGAAAATACATAATCTTTAGGGCGATCGAGAATGTAACGGGCAATCTCAGCAACCCGATGACGATTAAGCGATCGCGCCGCCCTCATCTGCGGTGGAACCTCTTGCTGATTGGAGGCAAACAACTTGGGGATAAACCGCAAAGGACACATCGAAACATAGTACTCGCGCCCCGCCTGAATCCCTCGGATAACGGGCAAAACGTACTCGAAGGAAGGAGTAACCATTTTTAATTGCAGGAATTTCAATTCCTGGTAGTCTAAGGTCAGTATGACACGTCAAAAAGTTTTTAAAAACTAAATTGACATCAAAATCTCTAATTGATAATTTTTAAAAACCATTTCAACCCTTATAAACCCTATGAACAGCGACGATCGCCCCCAGGCTGACATCGCCAGCCAAATCCTGGAGAGAGACAACCAGGAACAACAGGCGCTAGCCCTCCTTTTAGAACGCCACCTGACAAAAAGCGATCGCCTCCTCGTCCAAAAAACCCAAATGGGCGCAACCGAAGCCTTTATCGGTTCCGTCACCTTAGAATGGCTAGACAGTCGCGTTCGCTTCGCCTCCCAACTCCCCCTATTCCGGCAAAAATTCGACCCCCAAACCGATAACGTCATCCGGGACGAAGAAACCATCGACGAAATCCTGCAACGTCCCCTCGACTGGTCGCGCCAAGCGCCCCTAACTCAATACCTCGCCGCCCGAAAATTCCACAAATTCCCCGCCGTCTTAGTAGTACAAAGTCCCGCTTGGGTAGACAATCCCCAAGCGCCAGAGTGGGACGAAAGCGGACGCGCCACCCAATCTGCCGCCAATTTTCTCTCCTTAGACCGAAACGAAACAATCGGACTGTTAGATGTCTCAGAAACCGTTTCCATTTTCGCCCTAGACGGACAACACCGACTAATGGGCGTTCGAGGACTGATGACCCTGCTCAAAACAGGCACACTCCAGCGTTACAACAAATTCAAAAAACCAATAGGCGACCCCATCACCATCGACGACCTAATCGACGAATATCAACTAGACCCCGCCTACCTGCAAAGCCTCGCCCACGAGAAAATCGGTATTGAATTTATCCCCGCCGTTATCCAGGGAGAAACCCGCGAAGAAGCAAAGCGGCGCGTCCGTTCCATCTTCGTCCACGTCAACCTGATGGCCTTAAGGCTGAGTAAGGGACAACTCGCCCTCCTCAACGAAAACGACGGATTTTCCATCGTCGCCAGACAAATTGCCGCCAGTCATCCCCTATTTAAAGAAGTCGAGGGACGCAATCCCCGTGTCAATTGGGACAGCGCCACCGTCGCCACCAAATCAACCGTCCTAACTACCCTCCAAGCGCTTAATGAAATGTCCCAACGGTATTTAGAACACAAATTCCCCCACTGGAAACCGTCAGAGAAGAAAGGTTTAATTCCCATGCGCCCGGAAGATGAGGAACTCGAAGCCGGAATTGAAGAATTTGCACGACTCTTCGATTATTTAGCTAGCCTCCCCAGCTATAAAAAATTGGAGAACCGGACAGAAACCCCCCAAATGCGGCGATTTAGCTTTGAAAAAAACGGCGGCGAAGGTAATATCCTCTTCCGTCCCGTTGGGCAAGTTGCTTTTGCCCAAGCACTGGGACTTTTAGTATTTAAACGGGGATTGTCGCGCGATCGCATTTTCAAAAAACTCCGCAAATACGACACCACCGGAGGATTCAGCCACATAGAAACGCCCCAATCGCTGTGGTACGGTGTCCTGTACGACCCGAATAAAAAGCGAATTTTGGTTTCGGGACGAGATTTAGCCGCCAGATTGCTCGTCTACATCATCGCAGGCATCAAAGACGATTTCGAGCGTGCCGAACTGCGCCGAGAGTTGGCAGAAGTAAGAACCATTGAAGGGAAAGCTGTGGGATTTGATGGCGAATTCGTGACACCGAGGGAGGTGGGACTACCACCAGTGTTGTAAAAAGGAGGAATAAAGCCGTGTGAATCTTTAGAGAAATCCGGGTTCTCGCCTCTTCCCTCAAGGTTATTAACCGCTAATCTCATTCAACCAATTCATCATCGCCTCTGCTTCTTCAAAATCAGACAACCGCTCTGACAACTCTTCCACCTGTTCAATGGGTAAAGTGCGAATCTGCTTTTCTAAATCGAGAGAAACAGACCCAAAACGGCGATTGATTTGACTCAATACCCTCCTTTCTATTCCCATTCGTAGTCCCCTTTGATACAACCAACTTCCTAAATCCGTCTCACTTTCAAAATCTAAGATTGCCTCATTCAAGATCTCAATTTCTACCAGTGATAAAGTGCGAATATCCCTTTCAAAGGTTGGTGAAATAGTCCCCAAACGACGCTTCAACAACCCCAAAACTACTTGAATTTCTCGTTTGTGTACTTGCTGAATTCCTTGTTGGATTCCTTGTTGGATTCCTTGCTGTAACCCTTGTTCAATTCCCTTCTCCATCCAACTGGTAACAATCTCCATAACTCGCGCCTCTTCCTCCTTAGATAACCCCATTCTATCCACTTCAGCTTCAAAGGCAACTTCTTCAGCTTCATTCAACCGCAAGTAAGTATCAACAAACCCCGAAATTAACTGCATTCTTGCTGGGTCTAAACGTAACGTAGCCAGCAAGCGCAAACATTCCGCCTTCACCTTGGGTCTATCCTCTGGCTGAATCTTCATCTTCGCCATCAACGCTGCCGCGACAGGATTGGGTGAAGAAAGAAAATCTCGCCAACTCAGATGATTAAGCTGAATCGCCACATAAGTGAAATCTAACACCTTGCGGTCAGGAAACTCAACTTGATAGCGATTAAGCTCTAGGCGTTGGGGAGTATCAAAAGAAAAGAGTACAACCGGATAAATCGGCAAGCGATACTTCTCATCTAAACGAGCAAAGTAATGGAACATCCGCCGTTCAAATCCGGATTGGGAATAGGATTGATTTTCAACATGAATTAAAAAGCAAGTATCTTGTCCCCGAAACCGTACTTGTGCCAACAAATCGACTTCCCGACGCTCTCCAGAGGTGATATCCGTGAAAATTTCCTGATTTAAAAAAGAAATCGATTCTCTTTCAAGATAATTAGCAACATCGGGTAAAAATAGCTCGATAAACTCACTGAAAAATGTCGAGAGTAATTCCTTGAACAAGCGATCGTGGTCAATCATTTGCTAGATTAACCCTCAACTTCTATCAGACCATACTTTCCCTCTGACAGTTTCTTGAAATATTTAGGCTTAATCGAGTCCTTGCGATTCAATCCCTCACACCGCCTCTCAATTGCGCCACGAACAATTCCGCTTGGCTCCTTCGCATTGAAGGTATACAAGTTCTGATCGAGAATAGCTTGAGTGATATCCGAAATAGTCATTGGCTCCTTAGCGGCTTGCAATACCTCAATCACCGCTTGAGCAACGGTTCGTTTTTCCATAAATCCCTTGACAAGAATACAATCTCTGTTTTATTTTTTACCTAAACTCTACGCCCTTTCTCTATCAAAAGTTTTTGCTCTACTGACATTACCCCTACCCAAGGTAGCTTGAATGGGATGCCGATGAACTATCGCCAGTGGGGACGCCCCTTCCAAAACACTCCAACCACGATACCAATCAACTGAGGATAGCTTAAATTCACCAAAAGATTGGGTAAAGGTAATAGGGATTTCAAAAAGACAGCAAGAGCCAAACAAGGAACTAATGCCCACAAGCTGCCAGAATTGATGAATACACTTTTATAAAAGCGTTCTAGCAAGTAGACGGCTAGAACCCCTACACCTACGGCTGCCGCTAAGATCATTATCATACCCAGTGGGGGTGAAAGCAGAAACGCTAGCATTCTTTTGCCTGCGGCAGATTGCACAAACCCCCACCAGAGTAAAATTTCCAGGAAAATCGCGATCGCAATAGTCAGACCGGCAACTTGAAGTAGCGATCGCCAAGGGAGATATTTTAAGCGATACATGGGAGTTGTTACGTTGCAAGTGGCTAGGAGGTTGCCTTGATTTTAGCTCGAGTAGCGATCGCTCTCTCTACTTGTATAACGAGGGAGGCTAATCTTACCCCTACGGTAGCTCTGAGTACTGGAGATGTATGGTAGATTGCGGGTGCATGGGAGACAAAGGGTGCAGTAGCCGAAAAGATTCTGGCAACGAAAGAGATAGAATTTTCTCAAGATGATATTGGCTTGATATCAGTTTTTGCTCTGTTAGGTTGTTGGCATCGAGCGGTTTCTATTGTTTTTTTATCAAATGTTTTTGTGACTGTGAACCCCTGCTTCTCTGGCGTGACGCCCTACTCTGTAACTTCTACCAATCAAGATGCTTTTGCTGTCGGTGCATCCCACATTACCATCCGTACAGCTCAAGATCTGGATCTGACTGCCTTGGCAAAAATTTTGGCGGACAGTTTTCACCCTCGAAAAGGTTTTCTGCGCTGGGTTCATCCCATTTTGCGGCTGGGAATTTATGAAGATTTGCGAAATCGACTTCGTGGCAGTTCACCCCATTACACTTGTTTTGTGGCGGTAACAGCCACTTCTGGAGTTGCTCATCCCGTCGAAAAGCTAACAGGCACCGTAGAAGTTGCCCTACGCTCTTCCCCATCTTGGCAATTCCCCAATCGCCGCTATCCTTACATCTCTAACCTGGCAGTTAAGAAATCTTGTCGGCGACAGGGAATAGCGCAGCAATTGCTGCTTGAGTGCGAACGCAAATCCTTAGAATGGGGATTTGCCGATATCTACCTCCACGTGTTAGAAGACAACTACCAGGCACGGCAACTCTATCTTAAGATGGGCTATAAACTGCGTCAGATCGAGCCGAATTGCAGTGTCTGGTTACTGCCACGTCCCAAACGCCTGTTTTTGCACAAGCCCCTAACCTCCACTCCTTAATTTTGCGGTACAGTTTCTTTAACAAACTTCGTTCATTTTTCATTATTTCTTAACAATTTAGCGAAGTTATTGCCCTATTAGAATCTCTTAAGTGCGATCCGATTCTATCCCCTAAAAAGCCCAAAACCCCGCAGAGCTCAAATGTATGATTCACAGGCAGGTCAAATCCTCCAACAGTTACATGATCGACAACTACTGGTTGTTAATCCTCGGCGTCGAAATGGCTTAATCCTCTACAAGCGCTACCACGCTGAATTTGCAGGACCAGGTTCTGCTGTGGGAGGTTCTTTCGACCTTGATAGTCTGGAAGTTTTACCCGTGGGAAATCTTTCGTTACTCTCGCCGGAATCAGCCGATGAACGACAACGGGCGTATCTAATTCGGCGGCAGTGGGTGCGATTGACCAAACAAATTACAGATAACCCAGACCCGTTAAAACGTGCCCAAAAGATTTTAGAGCAGTTTGAAGGTTTCTTTGACACTGAAACAATTGTCCAATTACCAGACGAAGCCTTCGCGCTTTTGGTGGGCGTCCTGCCCCATACTGTTCAGAAGGTACGCCATACGGCTCCAGCATGACAATTACTGTTACCATCAAGCTTTTCGCCGCTTATCAAGACGCTTGCGGCGTCCCAGAGCTCCAACGAAAATTTCCTGCCAAAACCCCTGTACCTGTATCAGTCGTACTTGATGACTTGATTGCCGAGTATCCAGAACTAAAACCGTGGCGCAATCTTACCCGCTTCGGCATCAATCACCAGTTTGCCGAACCCAATACAATTTTACAAGATAAAGATGAAGTAGTCTTGATACCACCTGTTAGTGGCGGCTAATCTCTCAAACCCACAGAAGGTTTTCGAGCCTATTCAAGGGGGTGTAGGGGAGCTAGGGAGCTAGGGAGCGGGTAAAGTGGAGTAACACTTCAAGAGTTTCGGTGTCCTCTTTTGGTGAAACAGCAGACGATTCGGGGCGCTTTTTCTGTCAAGATGTAAGTACAGATAAACCAACATACCCTCAAAAGAAATTAATTGTTCTAACCTTGAGAGAAGGATTCACTTCAGCTATGGCAGAAGAAGAAAAAAAGCCCAAGTCCAACGCCGAAGACGCTAAACCTGAAAAGCCTAAAGCTGCCAAGTCAGCCGATAAGCCAGCAAAAGCTAAAAAAGAGAAGCCTCCCGCCCCTGAAGACAAGCCCTTCAACGAATTTATTGAACAAGAGTACTTGCCAGCATTGAAGACTGCCTTTGCTGGGCAGGGTGTCGAAGATATGGAGGTAAGCTTTGCCAAGCAGAAAATTCCCATTCCGGGTTTGAGTAACACGGATGACTGCTGGCAAGTGATGGGTAGCTGGAAAAACGGTCAGCGCCAGTTCAATGTCTACTTCCCCGATGAAGACATTAGTAAGCAAAAAGTGTTTTCCTGCGTTACCAGTGGTGGCAAACCTAGTACCCTTGAGTCTTTCATGATTGACGAACGCAAGGTGACTCTAGACCTGATGGTTTTTTATACCATCCAGCGACTCAACGCTCAGAAGTGGCTGGTGAGAAATTAGACACTCAACATTTGCACAAGGAGTTCAAAATTGCTGAACTCCTTCATTCATTAACTTCTTTGTATACCGATGTAAAAAATTCCAGTCCTGCACTAAAATTGTGGGATGTGTAACGTCAGGGTGTCTTAGCTGTTTGACAGCATAATTGTCTAAAAATGTCAATAGTTTAGCTCATTTGTATTCTGGGCTAAGTTGCAGCGGCATGAGTCCGTGCTATTATCCCATGAACGAATAATTCCTGAAGTCTCTCCACTGGCAATTTTTACGGGAGACACAAGTGGGGGTTCAGGGATGGGATAAAACTAAATTATATTTTCGTTCTCTACCTCTTAAATGAATGGTGCTGAAACCTATGCCTACCTCTTCTGTTACCCGCGAACAAGATCTGAAGCTTGAGAGCTTACGATTGTTGCAAGAGTATCAACAGTCTGAGTCTGCGGAAATTCGCAATCGCCTAGTGCATCTAAATTTCGGACTGGTTAGAAAAGAAGCCCATCACTGGGTTAACCAGTGTACGGAAAGCTATGAAGATTTACTACAGGTAGGCTGTATCGGTTTGATTCGGGCTGTCGAGCGGTTTGATCCGACCAAGGGAAGTGCATTTAGTTCTTTTGCCATCCCTTACATTCGCGGTGAAATTCAGCACTATTTGCGAGATAGAGGTTGTTCAGTACGAATGCCTCGGCGTTGGCTGGCAGTACAACAGCAGTCTGGGAGAGTGATTCAAGAATTGCGAGAGAAACTGAATCGGCAGCCGACAGAAGTGGAGGTGGCAACGGCTTTAGATATTTCCCTAGGCGAATGGCAGGAAGTTAAGCTAGCCCGTCAAAATCGAGAGCCTCTGAGCCTGGATACCCCCGTAGGTGATGCTGAGGAAGGTATGACCAGCTTAGGCGATCTGGTGCCTGATCCGCGATATCGGAGTTTCCAGTTGGCACAAGAAGACCAAATTCGCCTCCAACAAGGGTTGGTTCACCTGGAAAAGCGGACTCGTGACGTGTTGGAATTCGTGTTTTTGCACGATTTGACCCAGAAAGAGGTTGCCGAACTTTTAAATATCAGTGTTGTAACCGTGTCCCGTCGCGTCAAAAAAGGTCTAGAGTCGCTGAAAACTCTGATGGGCGGTGGGGAACGTTGAATGGTAGGCGTCTAAATAAAAACTATTCTACAGATTGCAAGCGATCGCTAATCCGCTGATCAAGCGCCTGTAATCATTTAGCTATAATAGAGTTACAGAAATAAGGGCTACCCCCTTAAAGTAGAACACTTAGGGCAATGGGTAATCGGCGATTGGTAATTACCAATAAGCAATTCCCTGCCACGTTGAAAGTAGTGTCTTGGCAGCAAGCGGATAGCTAAACAGATTAATCTCTGCTGAGATTTAATTCTGCTATTTTTGTTATGAATTACTATTAGGAAATAAACATTGGGGTACTGGTCATGCGTCAAGCTCCACTAATTGGGTTAATCACCTTACTAGCACTGTTTTTTGGGGGATGTCAGGGAGGGAATGAGGGCGAAGAAGTCAGCGAAGTTCCCTCAAGTCCAACACCTGCTGCCTCTCCAGCAAATCCAACGGCTTCACCACAGGCAACGGCGTTTGCCAACCCCGATGTCAGCCCTCAACCCAATCCTCCAGCAGCAGCGGATTTAGTGCAAACTCTTCCACCCGAAGTCCGATTCAAACAAGCTCCGAAAGGGCGAAGCGATCCCTTTGCGGTAATTCCAGTGCAACCTGAAGTCACTGTATCACCCAACCCACAGGCTGGAGGAAACACCAGACCTGTACCTAAAGTTTCTCAGCTTCCGCCACTTTCTAAGCCGAATGCAGGCGGATCTCAAGGGGGAGCAACAGGAGGGAGAGCAACAGGAGGAGGAACCAAAACTCCTCAAGCTGGTCGAACAAATGTGGTTCCCCAGAAAAAACCCAGCAGTCCAAGTGGTAGCAATCGTCCCAGTGGTGGTAGCACTAGTGGTGGTGGTAGTGCTGCTGCTAAACCTAATACAGGTAGCTCTCCCAGTGGTGGAGTTGCCGTTCCTCCTCCTCCTGAGTTCATTCCTGAATTGCCAAAACTGCCAGAACCTGAACTGGCACAGCAGATTGAAATCAAAGGTGTGGTTCAGGTAGGTAACGTGCCTCGGGCAATTATAAAAGAACCGAACGAACCTAGTCGTTACGTCCAAGCAGGACAACGGTTATCGAATGGGCAGGTACTCGTTAAGCGAATTGAAGTGAATCGAGGTCCTACTCCCGTAGTCGTTCTAGAACAATACGGTATTGAGATTGCCAGACGAGTTGGGGAACAGCCGGCTGGAACTGCGGGACAACCTGCTTCACCGACTGCATTTCGGATAGCCCCACCACCACTTAAGACAACGACTTAGTACAAAATACAAAGAGCGTCAACATAACATCGAAAGCAGATAAACGGTGGAAAACCAACAGCTAAAATCTCAACTTGCCTGTCCTGGATTATCCTTGGCAGTTTACCGCGAGGTGGTTGCCCATCTTCGCCAAGTTGACGGGGTAGATGCTGGTTTGATTCCACAAGCCTCTCAGCAGTTCGACTACTATCAAAGCCAAGTGGGTGGCTTGTGGATTGACTATGCAGACGCTTGTGATGTAGTCAGTCGAGAGCGAGTCCAGCAAATTTTAGCTCATTATCAAATTCACCAAGGCGATCGCTCACAACTCAAATAACAGGAGTGAGCGTGCCAACAGCAATCGGCTCAAAGTTATCGCCCTTCAGTGCGCGTCGTCACAATTCCCCGTGCTGCTGCCCATTGCCCAATATCGTGACGGTTAATTGCGGCTGCCATTAAGTCAGGAAACTGGGCGGGGGTGCAAGCCATCGCTGGAATTCCCAATCCTGCTAATTTCTCAGCAATAGAGCGATCGTATACTGAGGCACCTTCGTCATTCAGGGCTAATAGGGTAATAAATTGTATCCCTGACCCTACCAATTCTGCCACTCGTTTAAGCATTTCCTGACGGTTGCCCCCTTCATACAAATCACTAATCAAAACTAAAATAGTTTCTTGGGGGCGACCTACTAGCCCCTGACAGTAAGTTAGAGCGCGATTAATATCGGTTCCCCCTCCCAGTTGGGTGCCGAATAGCAAATCCACAGGGTCTTGTGCTGTGTCAGTCAAATCTACAACTGAGGTATCAAACGCTACGATATAAGTTTTTATGGCATTCAGAGATGCCAATACCGCCCCAAAAATCCCAGCATACACGACAGACGTTGCCATGGAGCCACTTTGGTCAATGCAGAGGATAATGTCCCGCAGAGAACTGCGCTTACGTCCGTAGCCAATGCGTGTTTCGGGGATAATTGTACGGTATTTGGGTTGGTAATGCTTAAGGTTGGCGCGGATGGTGCGGTTCCAGTCGATTTCGTTGTGGCGGGGACGGCGGTTGCGGATGGCACGATTGAGGCTTCCCATCACTGCTTGGCGGGTGGGGTTTGCCAGTTGACGTTGCAACTCCTCAACCACGCGGCGTACAACCATTCGAGCCGTTTCTTTCGTCTGGCTGGGCATAATGCTGCTTAAAGATAGCAGGTTGGCAACTAAATGAACGTCCGGTTCAACGGCTTCTAATAGTTCGGGTTCTAATAACATTTGTTGCAGATTGAGCCGTTCTAGGGCATCTTTCTGCATTACTCGCACGACTGATGTGGGAAAATAGGTGCGGATGTCCCCCAGCCAACGGGCAACTTTAGGGGAAGAACTGCCCAGTCCGCCCCTGGGATTTGAGTCGTAAAGGGCGCTAAGGGCGTCGTCCATGGCTTGGTCGGTGCCGTTCAGGATCAAATTTTTATCCCCATCTCCCTCGCCACCCCCCTGACAAATACCATCAGCTTCTCCGCCTCCTAGAAGAAGTCGCCAACGGCGTAGGCGTTCTGGTGAGGGTTGAGTCATGGTGCTTTGAAGCGAACGGTTACAGCCTATAAATTACACCATTCTTTATGGCTTTTCACAAAATTTTCACCTTTAAGCTTTAGTGCATATACTGCGTTTTGGAGAGCAGAGGTGACTCCTTAACCAACTGCCTGACGATCTCTATTTAACAACTTCTGAACCGTCTCAACCACCTCTTGGGGACGACAAGGCTTACTCAAGTAAGCATCAGCACCTTGCTTCATACCCCAGTAGCGATCAAATTCTTCTTTTTTTGCCGAACACATCACCACGGGTAGGTTCTCAGTTTTGACATCTGCTCTGAGGCGGCGACAGACTTCGTAGCCGTTCATTCGAGGCATGATAATGTCCAGAATTATCAGTTCAGGAGAATACTGCTCCACTTTCTCAAGAGCTTCAATACCGTCCACAGCAATAATTACGCTCAAGCCAAGCTTTTTGATAACCATAGAGAGTAGCTGTCGCTGCGTAAGATCGTCTTCTACTATCAGCACTGTACTCATAACAACTTTTCCTCTCTAGCTTTCCTATTATTTTTTTAAATTACTATAGTCTATACTTCCTGATGTTGGCTTTACTTCAATGCATGAAACTTAACCTTTAAATAGCTTTAATGCTAAATTTGTGTTACAGTAAATCGTTAAGTTCTATAACATTTTATAGGTTGCTTCTTTTTGAACAAAAGCCCCCATAAGTCAAGATATTGGTTTTAATTTGAAACGGCAACTCATTTCCTAGCAAAATACAGAACACTCAAGAAAATTTCTCTAGTTTTAATAAATCCTAACATTTTCCGTTAAGGGTATAAATCCGCAAAATGGCTGATTGGGATACTACAAGTGGCGGTTTAGTGACCCTAAAAAATGAATCAGGAAGAACGAGCCGCTCTTGAGAATGATAATCAGAAGAAAATTTTTATTTTAGAAGATTAGGATATTGTAACAACGATTCACTATCCCTGTCATGATAATGCTAAATGTGCAGCTTTATATATCTAGTCAGCCTCCCCTTATGCAGATGTAAGCTAGTTAGACACCCAATAATTGCCGAACCAGGGGCAACACGGTATCCGCTTTAGACTCATCGAATCCATCAGCACCGACTGAAGTAGGGGAATGAATATCACCCCGCCGGACTCGTTCCCCCATCTGACGGCGTTCAGCTACAGAAAATGTTGAGAAGGTGCGACGTAGCAAGGGAAATAAAGCGATGAACGTATCGTCATTGAGCTGAGTTACCCAACTATCCAAGACTTCCCACAGTTGCTGATCATGCAGTAACAACAGTCCACTGCCTTTTAAAAACCCTTCCACCCAGGCAGCCGCCTGGGGAGGTTCGCTAGCTGTCGAGAGAGCTAATCCCATCCGTCGAGCCGCTTCTTCTAGCTCAAACACTCCAGCATCTAGTAATAACCGACAGCTATAACCGATTAATAAACCGTGAAGTCCCTGCCGATCAGCAAGTTGAATTAACACCTGCTGCCAGGAAATCTTGTAGTCTTCGTTTTGCAATAACGATAGAGCCCGATTAACGTGAGCGATGCCCTCGTACATTTGAGCCGCCGCATCCTCATCTAGGGACGAACAAGCCCCCGGTAATCCGATACAAATTCGTGCGACCAAGCCATCTACTACATGACTAATTATACAAGTATCTGTCTGGCGGACGTTACCATAACGTGCTACTCGTGCTAAGGGTGGCAGAGCTTCCATTAATTGCGCGACATCGCTAGCAATTGCTGTCTCCGTTTGCAAGCGGCTCATCAAGTTACTGACAACATTCGGTAAGTCAGCTAGCAGCACTCGGTCTAATAGATGGGTCAGTACAGGTAATTCTGACGCTTTTTGGGCGGCATCACCAGCCAAAGCAGTGGCGGCATCTAGAATTGTGTTGCCCCAAATTCCCGCTTCAATGAGTTTGACCGCAAATTCAGGTTGCCACTGCACCCGCCACCCTTCTTTAAAGGTGCCTTTACCTCTGGTTTGTTGAGAAACTCCCCACTGAATGCCCAAGAAATCAAGGCGATGGAGTAAGTGCGATCGCGCCAAGTCATTTTCTTTGCGCAAGTCCAGTTCATAGATTTTTTCCGTCGCCGCTGCTGGCATTCGCAGCCGTTTCTGCTGCCGCTGCAAGTCATGCTGCAAAGGCACCATCGGCGTTTCATCGGGTACTTTTCCCATGCGTTCTCCGACAATTAGTTTGTCGTGAATTAAACCCATGGGTAAATCGCTGCCAAAGCACAATACAGTTTGGGTTGCTTCTTTGAGTTCCGGCAAACCCGGAAGAGGGCGATCGCGCAACGCGGCTAGGGATTCCGCCAATCGTATGGCTTCAATTAAATGAGCAGAGGATGCCTCTAAATCCTGCTGTCGCAATAACTGCGCCACTTTTACCATCCAACGAATCGCCACGTCCGATTGTGAAGCTCCGCAGCTCCCTTGCATTACCGTCCACAGGTGATCGTACCAACCCGGCGATTCTACTCCAGCGCCGTAACCACTTCTAAAAGACAGCAGTCCGTAAGTCCAAGGCACCCAAGTTACTTCCACCTTCGTTTTCGGGAGTCCTTTGAGAAGCGCCTCATCCTCCTTTGCCGGGGGCATCTGTGTTAGTGCCGGAGCGTGCCACGCCCCACAAACTACTGCAATTCGCTGAAACCCTTCTTTCTGGGCAACTCGTATTGTTTTGCGCATATACGCTTCCCGTTGCGCTTCGATGGGGTTTTCAGATTGTTGAGAGGTTCCTGGCAACGTCTCTACACGCAGCGCCGTCATCGCCTCTAAAATCGCCGCAAATAGGTCAGTACTCTCCTGACGCTGCTCTACTAACTGTTCCCACCAGCGTTCCCCATCACTATACCCCGCTGCTTTTCCTAACCACCCCAACGGGTCAAACCGAATTTCATTTTCTAAGTTTTGGGAATCAGGCGTTAGGGGCACAGTCTCATCCCTGTTATCGCCATCCATTACATCCGTTACCAAATCCGTTGCCACCAATTGATGCGCCTGGGGCAAGTCTATAAAACGCACCGGGAGCTGATGAGTTAACCCGTAGTGAATCGCCTGCCATTCTGGAGAAAAGACGGCAAATGGATAATAAATAGACCGTTGGGGTTGATCTGGAACGTAAACCAGGAGGGCAACAGGGGGTTTCATCTGCGGGTGTACCAGCAGCGGCAGCATCTTATCCGCCTCGGGAGGTCCCTCTACTAAAATGACATCGGGTTGCAGGGTATTGAGGGCTTGACGAAGCGATCGCGCCGAACCGGGTCCGTGGTGTCGAATGCCGAAGATATGACTCGTCATGATCTGTGACTTAAACCCTTCCAGGAGTAGATTATTCTTCTATCTCTTCCTCCTGCCGAACTTTGTAGTAAATTGCCTTCACCCCAGGCGCAAAGACAACCTCTTCTTCATTTTCCAGCTCATAGCTTTGGTGTTTGTGACCATTAATCAACAAACCGTTAGAACTCAACTGACCTTTGAGGTTGCCATCTACAATCCGGTAAGAATCCGTGCCATCCTCATTATGAACTCGTATGAGTGTGGCGTGGTGGCGTGACACAAATAGCGAGTAGAGACGGATATCGCAATCCTTTTCTCTGCCAATCGAGTACATTTCACTTTCCAGAACGAATCGATGCCGTCCTCGATCATCTTGGACAATCAGTACATGACCCTGAGGGGATTGTGAAGCCTCTGTACCTACAGAGTCATTTGGGGGTAGATTCGCTGGGATTTGAGAGTCTGAAGAAGGTTCTATGGGGAGCATCTCAAGTTTTTAGTCATTCATCCTTTGTAATGCTAACGATGCTAGCCGCATTGGAAACAATTTCTAATACCTTTATCCTACTTCTCGACACGCTCGATACAGGTCTTTCCAACCGTCTCGTTCCTTAACAACAGTTTCCAAATACTCTTTCCAAACCAGTTTATCTTGCACAGGGTCTTTCACAACTGCCCCAACGATTCCTGAAGCAATATCCTCAGCACTTAGGCGTCCCTCTCCGAAATGCCCTGCCAACGCTAGACCGCTATTAACTACTGAAATGGCTTCAGCCGTACTCAGAGTACTACTGGGAGACTTTAGCTTCGTTTTGCCATCTTCGGTAATACCGCTACGCAATTCCCGGAAAATCGTGACTACGCGCCGCACTTCTTCTAGGGCGGGAGGTTCGGCAGGCAGTTCCAAGGTACGCCCTAAGCTTTCTACCCGACGCTGCACGATGTCCACCTCTTCCTCTACAGTTTTGGGTAGGGGAAGGACAACGGTATTGAAGCGGCGTTTAAGAGCGCTGGAGAGTTCATTTACGCCCTTATCCCGGTCGTTTGCCGTAGCAATGACATTAAAGCCTTTTATGGCTTGCACTTCATCCCCCAGTTCTGGAATCGGTAGCATCTTTTCCGACAAAATCGTAATCAGCGTATCCTGAACATCAGCGGGAATGCGAGTCAACTCTTCAACACGAGCAATTGTCCCATCTTGCATTGCCCGCATCAAGGGGCTGGCAACTAAGGCATTCATCGAAGGACCCTCTGCCAGCAAGCGGGCATAGTTCCAACCGTAGCGGATGGCTTCCTCACTAGTTCCTGCCGTTCCTTGAATAAGTAAGGTAGAGTCGCCGGAAATCGCCGCTGCTAAATGTTCCGATACCCAGGATTTAGCTGTACCCGGAACTCCTAATAACAGCAAAGCCCGGTCTGTGGTGAGCGTAGCAACAGCAATTTCAATGATTCTGCGATCGCCTATATATTTCGGTGAAACCACAAACCCATTCTCTAGTTTACCTCCCAGTAGGTAAATGGTTACTGCCCAAGGTGATAAGTTCCAGCTCAATGGACGCTGGCGTTTATCAACCTTTGCTAGTTCCTCTAGTTCTTCGGCAAACTGCTGTTCGGCGTGTTCGCGCAGTAGAGAAGCTTGAGATTTGATTTTTTGGGTTTTAGTTTTAGATTTGGCAGGAGGCATATTTCATTCAACTTCATAATTTATCATTCATAATTCACGCTTCAAATGCTTGCAACATTTCTTGACGAAAACTCAGGAATGCTAGAAATTCATCAATGACCTCTGACCATTGGGTTTTATTTTCTGCGATAGCCGTCAAGCTAGCCGATATTTCTGGAACTAAAGACAGGTTCATATAACAGGCGAAGTGTTTCAGAGGCGATCGCAGCAACCACTCGTAGGAATTGACCGTACTGGTAAAATTACCCTGCACGCCCTCGATAACAGCACGAGTCAGTTCTGCATTCCAGGGATAACAGCAATGATAGAGCAGGTAAAATGTTGGATGGGTTCTATCAAGAGGGGTACGACTAGATTGCAAGCGTTCCAGCAAAAAAGCATTCCGGCGTTCTGGGGAAAGAATGCCAAGTAATCCCCGAATTAAGGTATCTTGAGAAACCAAATAGTCATTAAAATTGCTAGAAGTTGAAAGCAACGCTTCTGCCCAGTCAGGATTTTGCTGTCGTAGGGCAGCAACCGCCCAGCCTTCGACTAGAGTGCGATCCCATTCACTGCGCTTGGCAGTTTGTATCCATTCGGCAGGGGGTTGCTCGTGAATGTCAGACCAAACAGAAAGCGGCGTAGCGGCTACGAGTTGCAAAATCTGCCAAGATTTTTTCCCCAGTAAATTGGGCGGCTGTTTGCTGTCAATACCGTCTTGAGTCATTCCCCTATCACTAGTATCGGGGAGGGTAAAATCAACGTGGAGTCGATTGCGCTTTTGCTGGAGAGTTATGGCAGCATGGACTCGTTCAGCCATCCGTTGGCACAGATGCGACGCTGGCAACTGAGCCAATAACTGGGCGGCTTTCTGTCGCACCTCCTTCCGTCGGTTATCGAGTGCTGCTTCCAGAAAGGGTTCATCATCCAGACTCAAGCCTATCTGAAACGTTTCTAGAAACCCTAACCGCTCCTCAGATTGCTCCTGTTCCCAAATGGCTGCCAATCGTTTCCTTGCAGCAGCGGGGTTTTGGGTGCGGAGTTGTTGCAGTAAGAGTTGCCGTGCCTCTAAGCTACCTGATGTCCAAGTTTTCTCAGTATCTTCTCCAACTACATAATTCCACTCTGGATTTTGGGCTGCCAGCCATCGTCCCCGCCTGCCCAATACGGCTAGGATAGCAGGACGCAATTGGCGGCAGGTACGTCCTAACTCTAAGAGTTGGGGTAAGCAATACTCGGGGGCGCGTCGTCCGGTAGTTGCTGTTGCTGTCAGCCACTCTGACAGAAGTTGTTCCTGTTTTTCCATGACTATCAACTTCAGGTGTTGGGCAGCACGGGGACTACAAACGGGTAGCTCATCAGGTGGACAGGGTTCTGGTAGGGGTTGGTTATTCATTAGAGGTAGCTGTCCTGCCCGTTGATGAAGAGAAATAGCTGCTGCTGCACTCAGTAATGCCCCTTCCGGGTCAGTATAATTCAGTTGGGAGAGGAGATGCCCAAGTTGATCAGATGCCCCTAGTTGGTGAGAGGGAATTCGGTTTAGGGGTTTGCGCTCTGTTCCTACTAAGGCGGTTGTGAGTGTGTCTTGCCACCAGTTCATGGGTAATTTTTTTGACCTTCTCCTACGATAGATGGATGAAGAGGAGAATTGTAAAAATAAGCGCAGCGTGGATTTAACAATTCAGATATTTGCCAGAAAGTGTGGGGTTCCTGGGGAACTGAGGTATGAGTTTTCCGAGGGAGATATTTTGATTGGAGTGGCGTCAGTTTCTAGGGATGAAAGCTTCTATTACATCCATTTCCTGAGCGTGATGCCAGATCATCGGGGGAAAGGTTATGGTTCTAAAGTTTTGGAGAGTCTTTGCCAAACACTTAATGATAAAGCGATCGCTCTCGAACTCGATCGAGGTAGTCCGTTTGGTTTTGAGAACCTGCGAACTTGGTACATGAGACATGGCTTTGTTTCAACTTCTGGCGATTGGATGATGCGTTTAGAGAAGAAGGAGGCTTTAGACCCAATTTTTCGGTAAATGGTAGCTTCACTTCCGGCTAAATTTACTAGTTTTTCGGTAAACTGCGGCTCGCTTCTTGGCTAAAATCCTGCCTGACATAAAACCCACTGTAAGCGTGCAACCCGTGTTCAGTAATATCGAGTCCTTTAAGTTCTGACTCCGTTGAAACTCTCAAACCTACTGTCGCCTTCATTGAAAACCAGGTAAGCCAGCTAAATGCTACCGTGAAAATACCAACGGATAGAATCCCAACCAGTTGAACTAAAAGTTGAATCAAACCCGCGATATTTCCACCCAGTAATAATCCCTTGGCAGGACCGTCTTCATAAAGGATGAAACTCGAGGAGATATTGACATCAGGACCGAGAGCAAACAGTGCCACGGCAATCGTTCCCCAAATACCACAAACCAGGTGAACAGAAATTGCACCCACCGGATCGTCAACTTTTAATCGATCGAAAAAGTCCACCGCAAAAATGACAATCGCTCCTGCAACTAAACCAATTACAGCCGCCGAGCCGATATTGACAAATCTACAGGATGCTGTAATTGCTACCAAACCAGCCAGGATGCCATTGATAATCACAGAAAGATCGGGTTTGCTGAAGTACCACCAGGAGGTAAGGGTAGCTGAAATTCCACCCATAGCCGCCGCCATATTGGTGGTTAGAAGAATATGAGTAATTGCTCTAGGTTCAGCCGCCATCGTTGAGCCTGGGTTAAAACCAAACCAACCCAACCACAGAATAAAGCAACCTAGGGTAGAAATAGCCAGATTGTGTCCGGGCAATGCCAAAGATTCACCCTCTTGATATTTACCAAGACGCGGTTTTAGGAGTATCGCACCAACCAGAGCTGCCCAACCCCCAACAGAGTGAACTAAGGTTGAACCAGCAAAATCCCAGAATCCCAATTGGGATAGCCAACCACCGCCCCAAATCCAATGACCGGCAATAGGGTAACAAATCCCCACCAGCAAAAGGCTAAAAACTAAAAAAGCAACGAACTTAATCCGCTCGGCTACAGCTCCCGAAACGATAGTAGCAGCAGTTCCTGCAAAGACTAACTGAAAGAAAAATTTAGCCTGTAACGGTACGCTTGCCCAATTCAAGGAACGAAATACGCCTCGGTAGTCTTCACCTGTAGCGGGGCTGTTATCAGCTCCTTGCACCAAGAAACCGTAAAAACCCATGAACCCATTGTCAGTGGCATTTAAGTCAGCCCAGTCACCGCCAAATCCAAACATCAACCCAAAGCCTATAATCCAAAAAGCTACAGTAGATAGGGCAAAAACAATCAGGTTTTTGGTCAAAATACTGACAGCGTTCTTTTGACGGCAAAACCCTGTTTCCAGCATGGCAAAGCCTGCATTCATAAAGAACACTAAACAGCCAGCAAACACAACCCAGAGGGTGTCCAGACTTACTTTAAGTTCCCACTTAAGGGCTTCTAATTCGTTTGAGGTTGGCTCTTGGGCTGCTACAGCACCAACCCAAATCAGCACAATTAGGATTGCTAAAGGTAAGCAAGCTTGCCAACTTGGTGCAAGCCAGCTTTTTCGGCGCTTTAATGTTTTGATTTTATAGTTATACACCTGGCAAACTAACCTCGTTTTTTGAGACTTGATGCTCTTTTATCTTAATATTCTTGGTAGACTCAACTAGCTCCAGAGATTTTTGAAGCTTTTAGTGTCTGCCTATGCGATCGCAACTGATACTACACTAAGTCGCTACTCTGAAACGTAATTTTGGACACGGGATTCAGCTCTCAGCAATTTCCTTCAGAACTCAATACAGCCCTAGGCTCGTGAGGGACATTGACTTT
>NZ_JADEWY010000101.1 GCF_015207375.1 Coleofasciculus sp. LEGE 07092
CCATTCCCCATTCCCCATTCCCTACTCCCTATATCTTTTCCATAACTAGGCAACGACACCTGTAATCCCAGCCAGCAGATCACAAACAGCCATTTCCGAAACTTGAGACTAAACATTAATAGCTGCTAGCTCCTCACAAATCCTTTCCCAAGCCGCAACGGGATCAGGAGCAGCGGTAATAGGTCGCCCGATAACCAGATAATCGGCACCTGCTTTAATAGCATCTACTGGTGTCATTGATCGCCGCTGATCGCCAGTATCTGACCAACTCGGTCGAACTCCCGGACATACTAAGAGAAAATCATCGCCACAAACCTGCCGAAGTTGCGCTACCTCTTGGGGTGAACAAACCACTCCATTCAACCCCGTCTCTTGCGCCAATAGCGCCATTTGCAGGACATATTCTGGCAACTCAACGGGAATTTTCAGATCAAAGGCTAAATCCCGCGAGTTCAAACTAGTCAGTAGGGTAATAGCGATTAAGTTTGGGGGTGGATATCCTGTGGTTTTCGCACTTTCAGCAACGGCGGCTACAGCTCCTTTCAGAGCAGCACGACCGACAACCCCGTGTATCGTGATTAAATCCACCCCATAAGCTGCGGCTGCTCGTACCGCCCCAGCGACAGTATTGGGTATATCGTGAAACTTGAGGTCAAGAAATATCCGCTTTTGGCGATTCTTGAGAAGGTGCAGAATTTCAGATCCGGTGCTGACAAATAGCTCTAGCCCGATTTTCCAGAAGGTGACTTGGGGCAACTGCTCTACTAGGGCGATCGCTTCTGCCTGAGTCGGAACATCCAATGGTACGATAATGCGCTCTGCTATTGACATGGAGAATGAGCTGTTGGGTACGGCGTATTCTTGACAATTCTAGAAAATTTGGGTCTTCCATTGAATGGTTTTTGCCTAATGCAAGAAATGGCGCACACCTGTGAAAACCATCGCCAAACCCAATTCATTTGCCGCCTGAATCGAATCTTTATCCCGCAAACTTCCCCCCGGTTGCACGATCGCTTCAATCCCTGCTGCTGCGGCTGTGCGTACCGAGTCATCGAAGGGGAAAAATCCATCACTGGCAAGAATACCTCCCTTGGCTTTCTCCCCAGCTTGTTCTAAAGCAATTTTTACTGAACCCACGCGATTCATTTGCCCAGCACCCACTCCCACAGTAGTGCGATCGCGTGTTACGACAATGGCATTAGATTTAACGTGTTTGGCAACCTTCCAAGCAAATAATAATTCCTCTATTTGATCAGGTGTCGGTTGTTTTTCCGTCACCACCTGCCAGTTATCGGGGGTTTCGGCAATATCATCGGCAGCTTGCACTAACAAACCCCCGGCAATGACTTTTACGGTATGCTTGGAACCTGTTTGCAAATCTGGCAGCAGCAAAACCCGTACCTTAGATTTTGCCGCGAGAATTTCTTTGGCATCTGAATCGCACTCTGGTGCGACTACACATTCTAAAAAGGTTTGGGTTAACGCCGTTGCAGTAGAAAGATCGATGGGGTAATTCAGCGCGACAATACTACCGAATGCGGAAACCGAGTCTGCGTGGAAGGCTTTTTCGTAAGCTTCAAATAAAGTCTTCCCCAATGCCACGCCGCAGGGATTGGTATGCTTGATAATGACGACGGCTGGGGAGTCGGCAAACTCAGTAATAATCCGTCGTGCTGCTTCTAAATCGACTAAGTTGTTGTAACTCAGTTCCTTTCCCTGAAGTTTGGTTGCTGCTGTCCAACCTGTGGGAACGGTTCCAGTTTGATACCAAGAGGCGGGTTGATGGGGGTTCTCGCCGTACCGTAGAGATTGAAGGAGTTGTCCGGCGAGGAAAAAATTGGTAGGGGATGGTTGATTGGTTTCTGCGTTTGCTGCTGCGGCTATATCAGATAAGTAGGATGCGATCGCTTGGTCGTAGGTTGCAGTATGGGAGAATGTCTCTATTGCACAAGCTTGACGGAACTCTAGGGAAGGTTCGTTTTCATGGTGGCGCAATTGAGCTAAGTAAGCGTCGTATTGGTTGGGATTGCAGAGTACTGTTAGGTGAGCATAATTTTTAGCCGATGCCCTTAGCATTGCTGGACCGCCGATATCGATCGTTTCGATAGCCTCTGATAAGGTAACATCTGGTTTAGCAATGGTTTGTTCAAAGGGATACAGGTTTACCACCACCAAATCAATGGGGCGAATCTGGTGTTCCTCCATTTCTGCCACATCTTGCGCTACATCGCGCCGTCCCAAAATGCCACCATGAATTCGGGGATGTAGGGTTTTGACTCGTCCGCCTAAAATTTCTGGAGATCCGGTGTAATCGGAAACTTTGGTAACGGGTAGTCCTGCCGCTTGCAGGGTTTTAGCAGTTCCCCCGCTGCTGATTAAATCAAAGCCAAATTCTTCAACCAGTTGACGGGCAAACTCAACTAACCCGGTTTTATCGGATACACTCAGCAGTGCCAAACGTGCCATGAACTCAATTCCTTAATCCTGCGATCGCACCTTTTTCAGGATATAGTGTTTGAGTTAATTTGGAACAAAAAATGCCCTTTGGTCAATGAGAGGCGATAGGCGAAAACCGGACGGAGCCAAGCGAGTATCGCGCTTTGGTCGTGCCAACAGCATCTGAAACCTGTGCAAGCCTCTGTTCTCAAGATCCAACGAAACGGCGTAGTCGGCTGCCATAGGCTCAAAAACCAGAGAGGACAGAACAAATCCTTGGAGCCAACTGCACCAATATTATCTGTGATAACCAAGAATATAGTTGCAATACTTTATCATTTAGTAGAAAATATACAGGATTAGTTAGAAAGAGATTGCAATTAAGCTTTGCCAATATTTATAAATGTCTCATCTACCCCTAGAGTCGAAGTTTAAACCTTGGAGTCGCCGCCGATTACTGAAATGGGGATTAGCCGGAACCGGAGTTACAGGGGGTGTATTGGCTTTGCGATCGCTCACTCACAAATCAACCCCATCGGTTAAGATACCCCCCATTGAAGAGAAAGCACTTTTGACAGCAGAGCCTAGCTTCAACCCGATGGATCTCTTGCGAGACTTTGATTACGGCACCATCAAGCATGAAAACGGACGCAAGATTCGGGAATTTGAGATGGTTGCTGGAAATTCTACACTACAGCTCAATAGTGCAGTTTCTTTTGTGAGTTGGAATTTTAATAATCGAGTACCCGGACCGACTTTAAGGGCGACGGAGGGCGATCGCATCCGTGTTATTTTCCGTAACCAAGGCGGACATTCCCACAGTATGCACTTTCATGGCACCCACCCCTCTGAGATGGATGGGGTGAAAGCTGTACGCAACGGCAAGGAAACCCTTTACGAGTTTGACGCCCTACCCTACGGTATCCATCTCTATCACTGCCATATCGCCCCAGTGACACGACATATCAGCAAAGGGCTATACGGGATGTTTATCATCGATCCACCCCAAGGGCGTCCACCCGCCGATGAGATGGTTCTGGTGATGGGGGGGTATGACATTAATAACGATAACCATAACGAACTTTATGCCTTTAATGGTTTCCCTGACTACTACATGACTCACCCTATCCCCATTTACCAGAATCAGCTCGTGCGTCTGTACGTCCTGAATATGATTGAGTTTGACGCGGCGGCAACCTTTCATTTACACGCGACGATGTTCCAGGTGTATCGCACAGGACGGACACTAACCCCCACCGAAGAAACCGATGTGATTACCATGGGTACTGCCGAGCGGTATATCCTGGAATTTTCCTACCCCTATCCCGGTCAGTATATGTTCCATCCGCACCAAGATGCGATCGCAGAAAACGGCTGCATGGGAATGTTTAACGTGATTCCCAGTTGAGCAATATTTATTTTTGATTAATTATTGCAATAGACTATCAATAGCATTAGACTAAGAACCGCGAATTTAAACCTTACTTGTTGCAAATAATTCTGAATAATGTCATCCATTCGTTTTTTATCGTTCATAGGTGTATCTGCTACTCTGATTGCCCTAACAAGCTGTGGTAACACCCAAACTCCCAGCCAAGTGACTTCCGAGGCAAACACCTCTCCCACGAATACCACCCAAACCACGGCAGAGAAACCTACTGCCACCGATGAGAATCAAGATGTTGACTATATGACCACTCTGGGGTTAATGAAAGGACATCTGTTGGTGGCGCAGGAACTCTTAGAGCAAGGGAAACCCGACCAAGCAGAGCCTCACATCGGTCATCCGGTTGAAGAACTTTATGCTGAGGTAGAAAAACAGTTACCGGAGCGCAATGTTAAAGAATTCAAAACCCCGTTGACCAAGTTACACGATCTAGTTAAATCTAAACCCAGTGCTTCTGAGGTTACGACTCAATACGATGCCGCTGTACAAGGAATTGATGAAGCGATTGCAGCAATACCTGCCGATAAGCGCCAGTCTCCTGAATTTGTCCTCAATGTGATTAACGAAATGCTGGATACTGCTGGCGAGGAGTACGACGCGGCAATCGCAAATGGCAAAATAGTTGAAGCTATAGAGTATCAAGACTCACGGGGATTTGTTATCTACGCCGACACTCTTTATCAAACTATAGCTGACCAAGTGAGCCAAGAAAACCCCGAAGCTCATCAGGCGATTGAATCTAGCTTGACAGACCTCAAGCAAGCGTGGCCCTCTGTTAACCCTCCCGATAATCCAGTAAAGACACCTGATGAGGTATCAAAGCTAATCAAAACCATTGAGGAGAATAGCCAGAAAATCTCAACCTAAGCCTGCCATCAACAGCTCATGTTGGCTGCCTTACAGCATAATTTGTTTTTTAGAGTTCCTTGAGTAGCTCTAAAGGATATCTGCTAGATTTTTTTGCCCAAACCCATCTGTGAGACTATCCGGATTTTTGAGGCACGTCTGGTAAAGACTGAGAACTATTCGGGTCACGTCATCTATCCCTAGAGGGAGGATAGTCAAGTTTACTGATTTTTGACAATAAAATTATTGTCTTGAAAAAGGTTCGGAAATTATCATTCTGAACAGTACCTAATAGGTGTGAGGAAATGGAACTATCTAGAACAGTGGAAAAGTCCCCGTTAAGCCATTCAGCCGTTTTGGGGATGGCACTTTTGATGGGGGCGGGTGCGATCGCAATTACAGTACCAGCAGTCGCTACAACGACTCAACCCAATCCGGACAGGGATACCTCTGCCCTGGTTAGAGAAAATGAGAAGGGGTTAGAGCTGCCTGATGTGAGCAGTATTGCCACTCAGCCTAAAATCAGTGAGTCTTCAGTTGCGGATATCCTATCAAAACCAGCAGTGATATCGGACACCGGACTTATAGAAGGAACGCTTGCAGAGGTAGGAATGCTGGTGCTGCCTTTAGATGAGGAGGAGGTGCCAGTCAGCACTGAGCAAACGGAAAAATTGGCACAAGTAGCAGAAATACCCAATCATACTGGTGATTCTAGTTTAATCGAAAAAATTAACCGCTACAGTAACGAAAGCAGCACAAATTCTCTCGACCAAGTGACCAATGTCTCTCAGTTACGGGATGTTTCGCCTGGAGACTGGGCGTATGAGGCATTGCGATCGCTCGTTGAACGCTACGGTTGTATTGCCGGATATCCTGATGGCACCTATCGGGGCAATCGAGCCTTAACCCGCTATGAATTTGCGGCGGGTTTGAATGCCTGTTTGCAGCAAATTGAACGTTTGATTGCAGGCAATGGCGGTGTTGACGGCGGCGATTTGGAAACCCTGCGACGGTTAATTCAGGAATTTGAAGCGGAACTGGCAACCCTAGGAGCACGGGTGGATAACTTAGAAGGGCGGGTGGCGTTTTTGGAAGATCACCAGTTTTCCACTACGACTAAGTTAGAAGGACAAGTGATTTTTGGATTGGGGAGTGTCATCACCGGAGAAGATGCCGATGGGAATGATATTGATAAAGTGCCAGTTTTTGGCAATCGGACGCGCCTGGAATTATTGACGAGTTTTACGGGAGAAGATTTGCTATTCACCCGACTGGCAACGGGCAACTTTCCCGAATTCTCTGAGGTGACTGGTACGTTTGAAGGCGAAATAGGTTTTGCCCAGCCTGATGATAATGATGTCGGTCTGGAAGTTTTATATTATCGGTTTCCGGTGGGTGAAAAAACAAATGTATGGATTGCGGCGAGTGGGGGGGCATCGGATGACTTTGCTAGCACCGTTAACCTCTTAGATGGAGATGGTGCTGAAGGTGCTGTATCCCTGTTTGGCACTCGCAACCCGATTTATTACCCATTTGGAGATGCAGGGATTGGCATTACCACGCAACTGAGCGATCGCTTAGAGTTAAGTGTGGGATATCAGGCAGGTGAGGCGAGTGAGCCATCCGAAGATAATGGTTTGTTTAATGGTCCTTACAGTGCTTTAGCCCAAGTCTTATTCCAACCCTTCGAGCGCCTCAACATTGGCTTGACCTACCTTCACGGTTACAATCAACTGGATACGGGTACAGGTAGCCGACTTTCTAATTTCCGCTCGTTTAGTGACGCTTTAACGACTGGTGATGAGGAACTGGTTCCTACATCCAGCAATTCCTATGGTGTGGAGTTATCGTGGCGGTTAAGCAATAGATTTGTTCTCGGAGGTTGGGCTGGCTATACTCAGGCAACTACTCTTTCTACTCTAAACGGGCAAATAGACCGAGGTGATTTAGATATTTGGAACTGGGCTGTTACTTTGGGTTTCCCGGATTTGGGTAAAGAGGGTAATCTAGCAGGCATTATTGTGGGGATGGAGCCGAAAGTTACTGGCTCTAGTGTTGAGCGTTTTGGAGGTGGTACTTTTGAAGATGAGGATACGTCCCTGCACGTTGAGGCATTTTATCAGTATCAGGTGACAGACAATATCGCCATTACGCCTGGGGTAATCTGGATTACTGCGCCTGACCATAATAGTGATAACAGTGATCTGGTGATTGGTACAATCCGAACTACCTTTAGTTTTTAGAGCCTTAATCTAAGAGTGCTAGAACTGGGTTTCTTTATATGTTTCCAGTCCGCACTTAGTTTCTAGAGCCCAAGGGTTTAGCCTTTGGGCTTAAGTTGACTTGCAGAAAGTTTTTCGGAGTCACATTGTTTCATCGCAGCGAGTTAGCTGCTTATGCAGAAGATCATGAATTTGTTAAAAGCTTGGATGAGACAACGGGTGGATTCCCGCTATACTTGCGTTTCCTGATTGATGATTTGAAAGAGGCGGCAACCAAAAATCAGGATGTGCAGGCGGTAGTTAGGAATAGTCCAGGAGGATTCAAAGCTTAGGGAGTTGCAAGAAAATAAGGTACTAATCAACCGGGGACAATCGTGATATCCCATTTGGGCAATGCCTCAGAACGCTGCCAGAAAGGATGGTACTGTTCTAACTCAGTTGGTAGGACTTTAATGCCTTTATCATAGATGGTTTCGACGTGATGCACAATTGGTGCAATGCCCTTCCAAGTCATATTGGCAGCCCACTGTCAACTGGAACTCCCCGACCTGACACTGTTTTAAGTTGACTCATTAATTTTACTTGCGACCTATCACAAAGAACGTTGTAATATCATGCCAGATTCCTTGGTATGTGGCTAACTTCTCAACTTCTGCCTTGAATTCTGCTTTCAATTGCTCGATTTGCTCATTGGGTAGGTGTAACAGAGGATGACCGTTTGAACAAAGCCATGTGCCTTTCCAATAGTTTTTGGCATCGTCGAGACTGAGATAACTACCAAATTGCTCGGTTTTTATATCGATGTTTTTAAATCCTATTTCTTGGAGAAAAGTATAACATTTTTCCGGACTGCCCAAAAGTTCATGAAGATTCGGCAATTCAAAGCCATACTTCGCGCATACTTTCATAATAACAGGTGTAAAAAATGATGTCGTAGACCAACAGGAAAAAGCGACAATTCCACCCGATTTTAGCCAGCGATGCCAATTGCGTAACGCTGCCGGGATATCACTGAGCAACACAATAGCAGTGGCACAAAAAATAGCATCAAACTGTTCATCCTCGAAGGTAATCGTTTCAGCATCCGCTTCAATCAGTTCGATATTTTGTAACCCGGTTGCTGCAATTTTGCGTCGTGCTTGCTTTAGCATACTGGTTGAAAAATCAACACCGATGACTTTACCTTTAGAACCAACTTTTTCAGCAGCAGCTATTGCGACAATAGCGGTTCCCGTTGCGATATCTAGAACCTGTTGTCCTGGTTGCAGTTGCGCCAATTCAACCAGAGGAATTGCTCGGCGGTAGGTAAAATCGTTGTCATAATTCGTTCGGGCATCGTACACTGCCCTGATTTCTTGTTTATATTCGTTGAGACTGGTCGGCTGGGTCATGAAATTGGTTTATTGTGGATTAAGAATAATACTTCTGCATATACTTTTTTTAGGTCATTAATATAGCAGTCTTCGTAACTCACTACAAGCATGGTGTAAAGAAGATAGTGCATTACTATAAAGTCCTTTAGGACATATCTCCCTGGCTAATTTGGTCGCTGATGCTTGAGCCAGATCGATGCTATTCATTTTTCTGATTTCTGGATGATTTTTATAATCTGTCGTTTCATCACAATTCTGATCAATATTAATATAATAGAACCAGGTTTCAATATTTCTAGCTGGTACAAAAATAGCGATTTTTTTATTAGGCAACCGGAGTTCTTGGTTTAGCTTACCTTCCTCCTCGTCTAAGGCTATATTGAGCGATCGAATTATATTACTTATACTATTATTATCTGCATCAATCATCACCACTACAGCACGATTTTGAAAATTTTTGCTCCTGTAGCTCTTGACGAGCGGTGCATAGTGTTTGATAACGAAATCATTATTATTGTTTAGTTTTCTTCCTTTAGGATTACCAAAGTCTTTGATTTTTCGATCTTCAAATTCGCAGCAGATAAGATACTGTCTTATAAATCGTTCGTGGGCAATATCTTCACATAAGATAACCACTTCTGGTGTTTGCTCTCTACTCGTCATAAATCCATCCAAGTTCGATTAGTTTGGCAAGGGATAATCCTGTATCTTGTTTATCTGTAATAGGTTTTAAGCGTATGATTCCATCATTTGCTTTCTCGAACCAATAACCTGAACTGCTAGCCAAATAGTTAATGAGTGCAGGGTGATGAGAAATTAGGATTGCTTGTCCGTGGCTATCCGTACCCGAACACTTATCGAAAAGTGTACGAAGCCAAGGCTGTATTTCTGGTAAAGCTAGATAATTCATTTCCTTGAATGTCTAATTCAAATTTTTGGATCAAGCGATTTTCCCATCAGGTTAAGTCTGTTCCTGGAAAAATTTGATGAACTTGCAACCTTTCCACAATGAAGTATCTCAGTTTCTGTAACGCTGTGAACACCGTAGTCTTGCCGGAACCATTTGCTCCCAGAAAAAGGCTAATATTATTCTCAAACTTTATTTCAAAGTTGACGAGACATCTAAAGTTATCAATATAAATTCTTTTTAACATAAGCTTGCTCCTTGTCTATCAGGAATGTTACTACAAAATGGTAGAGTGGGTTGGGCGCGAATTATTACTCTTAACGCCGTAACCCACCCATTAGGAGTTGTCCGTTACACGCCGATAACGTCCTCTACTGCTAATTAGTCATAGTTTCCATAGAGAAGACGATTCAAAATTTCTTGTCCTCTTCCATTGAACACTTGGACGCGAATAGCTCCCGGATCGCGGGGTTGCCATGCCACTTGATACCGAAAATCACCATTAGTCCAGGTATAAATTCGACGCTGAGGAGTACCTGAAACTCTCGCACCTTGCAAAGTCAAGGAATCCCCTGTTCTCAGGTTAGTTCCATAGTAGCTGAGAGCGTTTTCGTAGTAGTCAATACTGACAGACCATTCGCCATCGCTGTACATACCTATGGGCGCATTGGATTGGGCGACGACGGGAGTGTTGAGAGTCAAATCGGCGATCGCAGGTGCAGAAAAACCGAGAATGGTAGCCAGTGCTATAGCTTTCAAGTTCATGAGTTTCCCTCCGTTGCAGAACGTTAAAGAACTTTTGTACTATAGACTTCTACACCCTCAAGTGAACCGATTTCGCACGACTACAACAACTCTCTTACATCAGAAACTTTACCCTTAACCGCCGCCGCCACTACCATTGCTGGACTCATTAGCAAGGTTCTGCCAGTTGCTGAACCCTGACGCCCTTTAAAATTGCGGTTAGACGAAGATGCACTAATTTGATCGCCTTGGAGTTTGTCGGGATTCATCGCCAGACACATAGAACATCCCGGTTCACGCCACTCAAACCCCGCTTCGGTAAAGATTTTATCGAGTCCTTCCACTTCGGCTTCTTTTTTCACCCGTTCCGAACCAGGAACAACAAACGCCTTCACCCCTTCAGCAACTCGCCGTCCTTTAGCAAATTTAGCCGCTTCTCGCAAGTCACTGAGTCGTCCGTTGGTGCAGCTACCGACAAAGCAGACATCCACTTTTGTGCCTTGAATTGGCGTTCCTGGGGTGAGTTGCATATAGTGGTAAGCTTCTTGGGCGATCGCTCTTTCACTTTCTGCTAAAGTATCCGGTGTAGGAATCACTTCATTAACGGCAATTCCCTGTCCTGGAGTAATACCCCACGTTACTGTCGGTGCAATCTCTTCTGCATCAAAGATAACGACATCATCATAGATAGCATCCTCATCTGAGCGGATACTCGTCCACCATTCCACAGCTTTATCCCACTCTGCACTTTTAGGCGCAAAATCTTTACTTTTAAGGTATTCAAACGTTACCTCATCCGGGTTAATATAGCCACATCTGGCACCGCCTTCGATGGACATATTGCAGACGGTCATGCGTTCTTCCATGCTCATCTGTTCAAAGGTAGTGCCTGCAAATTCATAAGCATAGCCAACACCACCTTTCACGCCGAGGGTACGGATGATATGGAGTATTACATCTTTGGCATAAACGCCGGCAGGCAATTTGCCATTCACTTCAATTTTGCGAACTTTGAGCTTAGATAGTGCTAAAGTTTGGGATGCTAACACATCCCGGACTTGAGACGTACCGATGCCAAATGCGATCGCACCAAAGGCACCGTGAGTTGAGGTATGGGAATCGCCGCAAGCTATCGTCATTCCGGGTTGAGTTAACCCCTGTTCCGGTGCAATGACATGGACAATGCCCTGATTGCCCGACCCGATATTATAAAAGCGGATGCCATAGTCCTTACAGCTTTCCTCCAAGGATTGCATCATCTCTTCTGCCAGCACATCGACAAAAGGACGAGCTTGGTTATCGGTGGGAACGATATGATCGACGGTAGCAATAGTGCGATCGGGATACAGCACCTTCAGTCCCCTCTCCCGCAGCATCCCAAAGGCTTGGGGACTAGTGACTTCGTGGATTAAGTGTAAACCAACAAATAGTTGTGTTTGACCGGAAGGCAGAGTGCCGACGGTATGGTAGTCCCAAACTTTATCGAATAGTGTTCTCTCGCTCATCGTTAGAAGGCAGTGGTGCTTGATTTGAGGGTAGGTCGTTCGGTTAGATGCTTGAATATTCTATTGTAAAGCGATCGCGTTCCTCGTACCTAAGTGAGTAGAGCCTCAATCCTGGAATAAGCCAAGATTAATCTCTAAACTGGGTTATCCTATCGCTGAACTGCATTCTGCTAGACTAAAGCTACAACTACTTACCTCAAAGAGTAAATGTTGGTGTTTTACCTGAGCAGTAACCTTTGTTAGATTGGTATAGATTTTATTGTTAGGTATAACTCTTGAATTATGAGCGAGGCATCTTCATTGCACGAGATTATCAATGACAAAGAACCGTTCGACAGGTTAGTGGAAGAAATCGAAATGGTCATCATTACAAGCCGTAGAAAAAACTGTAAAGGGGTTTATTCAATTGAAAGGAAAAAATCCGCCAAAGATACACATTCTAAATAATCTCTTGGATCAAGCTGAACGTCTTGGCTTACCTCCATTAAATCGCTCACTTGTAAAGGATGTCCAATGTAGCCCAAGTGTGAGATATGATGAGCCTGTTGAGTTAAGTGATGCAGTTAATGCCTATCATTCAGCAGTAAAGATATGTCACCATGTGGCACTTCATTATAAGTGAATGGGACTGAAATAAGCCTCAAATGATAGCTGAAAGCCTTGAAAATTCGTAGGGTGGGCAGTGCCTACCATCCTTAAGTCAGTGCCATTCCATTATAAGTGACCATTTCCTATCCTGCACAAACAAATTTTATTAATACCCGAAAAGCTCAGACAAAATAATTAACTATCTATTTGAATGATTTAAACCTATCAACAAACCTGGATTCAGTTCCTGTAAACCGTTATTTATTTCAATCAATTCAATGGTTACTTCCCTCACTACACCCAATGATGTACAATTCTTCTCTTTAGAAGACTTTATCGCTAATCCCCCTGAACACACCGAATGGGTGGATGGCAAAGTGATTGAGAAAACAGGGATGACGTTTAAGCATGGTCTGGCTCAAGGTAAGCTAATCCGTTACTGGGGAGATTATATTGTCTCTAGCGGACAAGGGGGAGAAATTTGTGTAGAAACACTTTGCCGCACGAATAAGCAGGCGCGCCGTCCTGATGTGGCTTATATCACTGCTGAACTTCTAGAACAGTTTGGCAATAACTTTACCATTCTTCCCCAGAGTTTCTCGCTAATTGCAGAAGTGGCATCTCCCGATGATAGTGCTGAAGAATTATTTGCTAAATCTCAGGAGTATTTAGAATCAGGTTGTCAGGAAGTGTGGCTGCTGTTTCCTGAGAGTCGATTGATTCTACTCAATAGTCAAAATCGGTGGCAGTTGTTTAATACAGATGAAGTTATCACTAGTCAGACGGTGTTAACAGGATTTAGTGTGGCGGTAGCTGAATTATTAGCTTGAAACCTAGCTTTATTAGACATAAAATTATGAAAGAAGCTCTAAATTGCCGATTGCTGTGTCAGCAGCCGAAGTCATGTAACAGTTTTAGCGGCTGCTCAATGAAAAATGAAAAAAGTTTAAAGCGATCGCACGTCCTCAACCTCCTCTTTTACTGGGAATACAACAGCAAATCTACTCAGCAGCAATGGCTCAACTTATCCAAGCAAGTGAACTAACACTCTCACAAGTAGAAGATCAATTCAATCTCCGGCAAGTGCTAGACGAGCCGACTTTCTTCCGTGAGTGCCAGAATGACTTGCCAGAGTTGAGTGAGTCAGAAATACAAACTCTAGATCGGGTGAAAACAGAATTTATTTATCTCAACAAATACCCGATGTTAGAGGACTTGGTAAAAATGGTGATTTTATCGCCCCTGCTATCGTTAGCAGGATTTTACCGTCCTCCCCTTCGTCCAGTATTGGAAAAACGAGTAGATGTGCAAGTAGAGGATAGGGAGAGAACTGTTTGGGGACAAATTGATATTCTGCTATTACAGAAATTAGTTTGGGTGGCTGTTATTGAGTCAAAGCAAGCTGGGTTTTCCCTCAAGGATGCAACAGCCAAAACCTTGTTTTACATGATGGCAAATCCTGAGGCTGAACAAGCCACCTTTGGATTAGTTACCAATGGCAGTCATTTTATCTTCATCAAACTCTTACGAAGTGAGTTACCCCAGTATGCATTTTCAACAGAATTCTCTTTGTATCGGACAGAGAATGAGCTATACCCTGTATTCAGGATTTTGAAAGGCTTTGCTGAGTTGGCAACCAGGTAGCGATCGCACTTCCTCAAATTGCTACTGGCTTCAAGAAAGCGATCGCGCCCATGAACCAGCTTAATATCAACCTCTCTCTTGCTGTAAGTCACCAGATAAGGTTAAGTGATGTAAGTCCACTTTACTTACACTGATCCTCGCGGATGTCTGTTCCTTCCACCGTCACCGTTACTGTTCCAGGCACAACAGCTAATTTAGGACCGGGTTTTGACTGCATTGGGGCAGCCTTGACCCTGTACAATCAGTTTACGTTCACCCGCCTCAGTCCTGATACAGCAGAGTCAGAGAAAGGAGAATTCAAAATTATCGTCTCTGGTTTAGAAGCCAGTCGAGTCAAGACTGATGAAAGCAACCTTGCCTACCAAGCTTTTCTGAAGTTATACCAGTATCTGGGCTATGTCCCCCCACCGGTACAGATTGAGATAAAATTAAACGTGCCATTGGCAAGAGGGTTGGGAAGTTCAGCAACAGCAATTGTGGGTGGACTGATTGGTGCTAACTTGCTAGCAGGGGAGCCTTTAGATCCTCTGGAGGTGATGAAACTGGCGATCGCTATCGAAGGACACCCGGATAATGTTGTGCCTGCGCTGCTGGGGGGGTGCCGTTTGGCAGCAAGTGGTGAGGATGTTTTAAAGGTATGGGATATCTGTGACATTCCCTGGCATGGGGACATCGTGCCAGTTATCGCTATTCCAGATTTTGAACTTTCAACCCAAGAAGCGCGAAACGTTCTCCCCCCACAAGTCAGTCGCGCTGATGCGATTTTTAATATCGCTCATCTCGGTTTGCTGTTACGGGGGTTGGAAACGGGGCGGGGAGACTGGTTGCGTACTGCCTTACAAGACAAGTTACACCAGCCTTACCGACAAGCCTTGATTCCTGGTTATGAGTCGGTTCATTCAGCAGCCCTAAAAGCTGGGGCTTATGGGATGGCGATTAGTGGGGCTGGACCTACTTTAATCGCCTTAGTCGATTTGATGCAAGCAGAAGCCGTTGCCGTAGCAATGGCAGAAACTTGGAAGCAGAGGGGTATTACAGCCCAAACGCGATCGCTCTCCCTTGATTCCCAAGGAACCAGAAGCGTCATCGAATCTTCAACTTAGGACATCAAAGCATCGGTTCAATTCCTATCGCTGTAGGGATGCTTTGGGGTTTGCGCTTAACTAACGTACCAATCGCTAAAGTAATGATATCCCTGATGGAGCCTATCCCGGTGGGATATTGTTTTGACGCGACTCCCTTTACTTGTACAGGATGCTTTGCTGCTTGCACGAATTCACAACTAGAACGGTAAACACTCAATTTTGCCCTTGTAGGAACTTACAGAGGGGTAGATTCCTGCCGATGAAGGTATAAGATGCCGATTTTATCGGTTCTCGTACCGCAGCACAGAATTTTTTTATCCTTTTCATAAGTATTCCTGATAGTATGTACTCGGCAATGTTTTTAAGTTTTGTTAAAGTGATAGATGAAAGCCATGTATGTAGGATAAGAAGATTAAGATTTTTGCTTTTCTACAGCAAATTTAGCTAATTAATTGAGAGCATTTTTTCCCGTTTAATACTCCACACAAAAGCCATATTCGTCTGCATGGAACGACAAGATAAGTCCAATGCAGATAGTAACCAATCCAGTGAATAAGACATAGTTGAAATGAAGGAGTGCTACTAGGTGGCAAATACGAAAGATATGGTTTTACTAAAACAAGGAGCAGATAATTGGAATAGGTGGAGATTAGAAAGTATAGGTTTAGATCAAAACTCGAAGGAGGCTGACTTTCTTAAAGTTAGCTTTAGTAGAGTTGACCTCAGTGGCTCTAACCTTAGAGAATTGAATCTCAGAGGATTCAACCTGTGTCGGGCTAACCTCAGTAGGGCTAACCTCTGTGAGGCTAACCTCTGTGAGGCTAACCTCTGTGAGGCTATCTGTCACATGACGAATCTGCGAGGAGCTATCCTGATTAGGGCTAACCTTATCGAAGTTTTTCTCAGAAATGCCGACTTAACAGGTGCTAACCTCAGTGGGTCTGACCTAGCGGGTGCCAATCTCAGTGGGTCTAACTTGACGGGTGCCAATCTTTATGGTGCTAACCTCAAGGGAGCTATCCTTAGAAATAGTGATCTGAGCGATGCTAACCTTAATGGTGCCAACCTCAGTGGAGCTATTCTCAAGGGAGCCATTATTTCTAGAATTTAATTCCTGACATGAAAGGAGTACCTGTCTTTACCCGGAGCAACTTTCGGCTCCTCCCCTATCTCCCCTATCAACTCGGTTTCAATACTTCCCGTGAAAAATAAGTCCCCCTAGAAGCGATCGCAAAAATCATGACCGGACAAATTGCCTATCAGAGAGCAATCATTACCTGACCATTACAGTATTCGTTCTGTTCTCCTGTTCTACCTGAAACACGTTGGCGTGGAGATTAGCAATAATCTGCTGACCAGCTTCTGTCACTTTTAAGTAGTTCAAAGCGGGTTGGATGTACTTAAAGACGACATTCCGATAAAAGTATGGGAAGTTCCTACGCAAATCGCCAGGATTGCGATAGCCCAAGGTCTTATTTGCACCCGTTTCTTTAAACTCGTAGAATAAAGCTGGAATTTTTTTCAAGTAGCGGAGGTCGCTGAGTTGACCGATTAAATCGGCTGCACGAGTTAATCCAGGATAGTTCTCTGTATCCTTATAATAGTCATTTGCTGGCACTGGGAAACGGGTCAGTTCAATATTGCACTTCACCACATCCACATTAATCAACGGGTGAGAGCCAAAATACTCTTTGATAAAGAGCTTTCCCCGGTCTACATGATAAGGTGTCAGGCTGGCGTCTGTTGCCTCTTGAGGCAGTGCGATCATCATTCTCTCTAATCCGATTGCATACAATCGCTGGTCTTTTCGGTCATCCTGACAGATACCCCGAACATAGCCGATGTCGTGGCACAACCACGAGATGATTGAGTGCAACCAGTCTTCGCAAGAAATGCAACCTTCGCAAATTTGCTTGCCCCGCAGAACTTCCTGACCTACTAACGTTACCAAAATCGTATGTTCAACATTGTGATAGAGGGCATCGCTGTTGGCAATCTGTCCTAACGCCACATTTGCAACCCAGCCAATGAGTTCGGCATAGTCTGGCTTGACATTCCCGTAAGTCTGGCAGTAAGCAGCTTGCAAGCGCTCAACACAGTTACGAATCATCACCTCTGTAAAGCTCAACATCGCTCCTCCACCTAACAAAATCTTCAGTAGCTGAATTCGAGCAACTCAACCGAGTTAACTGTACAAACCATCTCTTGTGAACACCCCGAAGGCTAATGAATTTATCATTGTCACTGTCCCTAGGTTTGTTTGGAACACCTACCACTACTTTCCTTTACAGTTCATGAAATAAAAACCAGAAACACTCCCGAAAAGTTTATTTTTTTATAAATTTAAAAAAATATTGAATTTATAATAATCTACTAAGGATGTTAAACTCTCCCAAAACTAATGAAAGCTCATTCCTTCTTTCTTGTTATCTCATAAAAATCCATAAAAACTCAGGTTAGATTATGCCAATTTAAAAAGCAGCACATCTGCTTTGATAGGCTGAATAGAAATACACTGCCAAGGAGGAGGTGTCAGCATGAATCTTCACAGAAGAAAATAATTTAAAAACAGACAGATCAAGCCACATCAGATAAGCAAGTGTAGAGGTAGTGAGTCACAGGATTGTTCAAAACTTGAAACTAAAGTTTTGCTTAAAATTTCAAGGAAAATTTCAATCATATCATGAAGATATTTATCCTAAAAATCCGGAGTATGTAGAAAAATGGGTTACAAGTTAGCGATCGCAATTTGAAGGCGAGATCCCCGACTTCTTGGAGAAGTCGGGGATCTAAACTAAACTACCAGCGCTTGCTGTTTTGTTTCCAAAATCCATACAAAGCGATCGCATTTCACCGTTGGCGAGGATAGCGATCGCATCAATGACGCTAGGGATGAGGAAGAATAGACGGGTGGGTTTATTGAGCAGTTTTACACTAGAGACATTGAGGTTGGAAAATTACCCATGCCTGTGCCGGAAACGAACCCCCAGACAGCAACACCTGTATCAAGCCTCTATGAAACCGATTTCTACGCCTGGACGATTGAACAAGCGTCCTTACTCCGCAAACATCAGTGGAGTGAAGTTGACTTGCTCAATTTGATTGAGGAGATTGAATCGTTGGGAAAACAGCAACGTCAGGAACTGCGAAATCGGTTGAGTGTGTTGATTGGTCATTTACTCAAATGGGAGTACCAATCGCAACACCGTAGCCGTAGTTGGCTGGCAACAATTCGGGTGCAGCGTCGTGATACGTTACGATTACTGAAAGACAACCCCAGCCTAAAACCTTACCTTGAGGATGCACTAGCAGAAGCCTACGAGAATGGCAGAGATTTAGCAATGGGGGAAACTGATTTGCCCGAGGAAACTTTTCCGAAGACGTGTCCCTATAGTCTGACGGAAATTTTAGACAACAGCTTTTATCCTGGGGAAGCAAGTGAGTTGGTTAATGAATTGGAGTAAATGACGCTAGGGATGAGGAAGAATAGACGGGTGGGTTGATTGAGCAGTTCTACACTAGAGACATTGAGGTTGGAAAATTACCCATGCCTGTGCCGGAAACGAACCCCCAGACAGCAACACCTGTATCAAGCCTCTATGAAACCGATTTCTACGCCTGGACGATTGAACAAGCATCTTTACTTGGCAAACATCAGTGGAGTGAAGTTGACTTGCTCAATTTGATTGAGGAGATTGAATCGTTGGGGAAACAGCAACGTCAGGAACTGCGAAATCGGTTGAGTGTGTTGATTAGTCATTTAGTGAAATGGGAGTACCAATCGCAACACCGTAGCCGTAGTTGGTTGGCAACAATTCGGGTGCAGCGTCTGGATGTGTCCGAACTGCTTGAAGAGAATCCCAGTCTAAAACCTTACCTTGAGGATGCACTAGCAGAAGCCTACGAGAATGGCAGAGATTTAGCAATGGGAGAAACTGACTTACCAGAGGAAACTTTTCCGGAGATGTGTCCCTACAGTTTGACGGAAATTTTAGGCGATCGTTTTTATCCTGGGGAAGCGAGTGAGTTTGTTGGGGAATTGGAGTAGATGTATGTATAACTTGACGAATAGCCAAAAAGTTCTTCTAGGATGGTTCGTCCAGCAGGTCAATCAAGGACACCTATCTGAAGAATTTATAATCTCTTGGCTTTTGCAGGGTCCGTCCATTTCTGGTTACAGTGGAGAGGAACCACTGCCAGAGATAAAAAAAGGAGCTATAGAGGTACTTCATGCTGAGGGTTTGCTTTGGCGCGAAGATTTAGGAAATGATCGGCGATGCACTCTCACTGGTAAAGCCTTTGATGCTGTGGATAACAACTTCAATGTCCCAGACACATCTTTTGTTAAGCATCTAACGCCATTGGCAGATATCACTAATCTAGTAACGCCATTAGCAGATATCACTAATCTAGATGAGCAGTTGAAACAGCGATGCTTACCGATTTTAGGTGCTGGAAGTGTTGAGCCAAAGCTATGGGATTCTGCGGTACGTACAGTGGGAGTCATTTTAGAAGATCGCCTGAGAGATGTTGGCGGTATATCAGATGCTAATTGTGTTGGTCTAGCTCTCGTCAATAATGTTTTTAGTAACAAGGGTACTCTAGCATCCAAATTTTCAGTTGATGCTGAGAGGCAGGGATATCGAGATCTGTATGCAGGAATTGTTGGTGCTTTTCGTAATCCTTCTGCCCATCGTCTGGTCGATCCAACTCCAGAAGAAGGAGGAGCTTTTATTATATTTGTAAACCTTTTACTGAAAAAGTTAGAGGATTTGCGATAGGCGGCAGGTAAAGATTACAGTGTGATCGCACTGCTAAATCATTTCTTCAAGCGGAGTTGATACAATTACCTCTCGATACTCTGTTAGTAACTTTCGCCAAAATGTCCATAGTGATTCATTAGAACTTAACTTTGAAATACGTTCTAGAGCATCAGGATTGTCCTTAATTATGGCTATAAGGATTTTAAGTACCTCTTCTAATCTTACATAAGTACCAAGCTCAGTTGTGTAACGTTCAACTAACGCCAAATAGTGTTCTAAGTAATTAATTTTAATTAGAGAATCAGTTTGTATTTTGTCTGACCATTGCTCAAGCATTAATTTAATCAACTTAATAGGAATATCTTGCCGATTATTGAATTTCAATAAGTCCATTGTTTCCCAATTATTCGAGTTAAGTGAGTTAATTAACTCATTTGCAAAGCTTTCTTGCTCTGTTAAGGAAAGAGTGCTTGCTATCTTCCAAATCCCACACTTACGGAGAGCTGAGAGAGCAGGATTGACCTTATAACCATCGCAGGTTAACAAAATCTGTCTTGTTTCATTGAAAATTGCTTGACCAAATATCTCCCCATATTTGTCACCCAACACATCTTCAAAGTGTCCGCTACGCTGCATTGCTTCATTAATGGAAATCTCATTTAAAACATCATCTAGAAGGAATTTCGCAAGAGGAACAATATCAGCATATGCTAAAAACTTTTGGAAAAATTTACGGGAGATTCCTAACATCAGGAAGTCGAGGAACTCGGGTCTAAGGAATGTGTCAATTGCTTGTTGCGATCGCTCAGAAAGTTCATTGAGACATTCTGGGTAATTCAAAATGGCTTCTAAAGCCCTGATGCTTAGTCCTTTATCAGAAATGTAGTCATCCCAGTATGCCGAGATTTCAATCGGCAGTTGTAATTCAGCTTGAGTCCCCCACAAATTGATCACAAAGCAAAGGATGTTAAGTTCGTGTTCGCTGCTGCTGGGAGAATTGAGAGCTTGGAAAAGTTCTTTGATGAGTCGCGGTATTTGTTTTTGGTTGATTCGGCTTATCTTCTCGCTTACATCATTTTTGGCTGACACCAATTCATCCGCAAACAGTCGAGTAGAAAAAAAAGTAGGACTTTTTATCGCTTCGAGTAACTGATTAACGTAGAATGCACCCAATTGAGCAGGTTGAGACAACACAATGTCATAGAGTGTTCTGATAAAATAGCGAACTTCTTCAGGAGTTGGATCGAACAAAGTTCCTACATCATCAAATGAAGGGTGAGCATAGCGGTTTCTGGTTTTGCTAAGTGCCTCTAGGGTATCTGCTTCGTAGCGGCTAATCATGGCAACAGCTTTGGCTGCATGAATCAGCTCCATCTCCCAGTTTTTGTGATCTTCAATTTTAGGTTTTAGGTTGTTCCACTTACTGATTGCAGTGGATTCACGTTGATCTACCAGAATTTCAAATTTTTTGACGAGATCGAACATTGTTGCGATCCATACCGCAAGAATGGCACTGCGATAGTTGCCAACTCGATAGCTTTTAATCGATTCTTCTAGATACTTTTTAACCTGTGGATTTTTAACATTGACTAGAATTTCATCAAAATCAAGCATCATCTCCGTCTCAATTACTACTCAGCTCACTGTAAGTTGGGTTGATGCCAGGAAACCCAACATCTACTCCCGTCCCAATACTGCTCGGATAAGCCCTAATTCCTCTCCCCCAGCTTCCCCAGCTTCCTCAGCTCCCCTGCTTTTAAGAGCAACTCTCTTCTTAACCGAGCAGTATTGACTCCCGTCCAACATCAACGCCAAATTGCGCGATCGCACTTTAGCGTAGGCGAGGATAGCGATCGCACCTTCAGTCATGTCGTAAAAAAACTACTCATAATGAGTCCACATCCGCAAAATCTTCACCGTATCCTCTGACTCAATCACTTCATACACAAGACGATGCTGGATATTGATGCGCCGCGAGTAAGCACCAGCTAAATCACCCACCAGCTTTTCATAGGGCGGGGGATTCTGAAATGGATTGATTTCAATGACAATGATATCGAGTAGTGCTTGCGCCTTGTCTCGTAAGTTACTTTGAGCCAGCTTCTTTGCATCCTTCTGAGCCTGTTTTGTGTAGACAAGTTGCTTTCGTCACCACTCCAACTCCCGATAGCGTAGCGTTAGCGAGTCTTCGAGCGTCTCGCATTCTTCAATCGGAGTCGCCAAACCAGCACGAATCGATTCCCGCATTCCTGGTATCGAAAGTAGATAAAGCGTCTCCTGAATCGCCAACCAATCTGCTTCAGACAGTAAAATCGCATTGCTGCTTTGGGAAGTAATTACAATCGGCTGATGGGATTGACTAACGGCATCGATCAAATCTTGCAATCGCTGTTTGGCTTCATTAATAGGAATCATAGCCACCAACTGAGTAACGCTTAAACTAATTACACTTTCATCTATTATGAGCGATTAACGAGAGCTAGACGTGACGCTAGCGCTGCTGCTTACAGCAGATCGCACTCAACAGCTAACGACACACTTGAGCGGTGTCAAGCAACCTTGAACTCAATCATTTTGGGCTTTCGTCCGTTCGCTCCAACGAAGTACTAGGCTGCATTTTGGGAGCAACAGCTTGATTTTCTTGCATAACCCTGATCAGAAACCGTAGAGCCTCATTAACTGCATCAGCATTAGGAAACATCTCTGCAACATCAGGCTCTAAGCGTACAGTTGTTTTACCAAAACTCTTCCGTCCAGAGTTTAACTTTCTGACTCGTAGACTCTTTAAATCATATTCTAACCGCAGATCATCTGCCATGTCTTGCTTAACCCGTCGTAAAGAAATAAGAGGTATTTGGTATCGATAAGCGATCGCACACAAGACTATCTGAGAGACTCTACTCCGGCTAAACCTTTGAGCGTTTCCGGGAAGCTTTCCCCCTGTCTGGGAATGACACTGAGATTTGCATCGCTCTCCAGGATAACTGCTTCAACTTGATCTAACTTGCTATGTCCAGACTCCCGGATGGCGGCAACAATCTCCTCACGAGTGACTCGTTCAGCTTGCATTATTTTTTGCTGAAACTCGCCTCGAAAGAATAATACACTCGGAGTTGCTCGAACGAATTGGGAAACACCAGGCACAACCAGAGAAAGCTTTGTGACTACATACTGCAAGGCAAGGAGGAGGATAATAGCTTCTAACCCTTCAACAATGACAACATTCTTCAACACAATCATTGAGCCAACTATCGATCCAATCGCTATTGTAACGATCCAGTCGAAGTTATTCATCTTTGAGGTTGAGCGCTTCCCAAAAAGCCGAATGAAGAGGATTACGGCTACATAAACAATGGGTGCGGTAATTGCAATGCGTAAAATTCCCGCCCAGTCGTCAAAAAATATCATTACTTAACTCTGCGAATTTAGATTAACGCCTAACCCTACTGCATTTGCAGGGGTTTAATACTCTATCTGCGATAGTATTTGTGCATCGCTCTAAATCATCATTCCCCATTCCCCATTCCCCATAACAAATAAGGTGGGCAATACCCACCCTACGAATTCAGAAATTTTCACGGTTAGCGATCGCTCTTTCCATCTTCTCTAACACCAGAGCTACAGGAATAGCTCCTAAATCTTGAGACTGTTTTCCGGCTGTACGGGTGCGAATGCTGAGGCTGTCGGATTCTACTTCCTTTGCCCCTACAACTCCCATAACCGGAATTTTTTCCTTCTCGCCATTGCGAACCATTTTAGGCAAGCGATCGCCACTGGTATCAACTTCTACCCGAACGCCGAGCGATCGCATTTTCGCAGCGACTTCTTTGGCAAAGGGTAACTGCGCGTCACTAATTGGCAGCAATCGCGCTTGGACTGGCGCTAACCAGAAGGGGAAGTCTCCCGCATACTCCTCAATTAAAATCCCAACCAGCCGTTCCAGGGAACCAAAAGGCGCACGGTGAATCATTACCGGACGCTGACGAGTGCCGTCTTCTGCAACATATTCCAAGTCAAACCGCTCTGGTAAGTTGTAATCTACCTGTACCGTACCCAATTGCCACTCACGCTCTAGGGCATCTTGGAAGATAAAGTCGAGTTTTGGACCATAGAAAGCCGCTTCTCCAATACCTTCAAAGTGTTCCATTCCCATGGTTTCTACCGCGTGGCGAATGGCATTTTCTGCCTTGTTCCACGCTTCCTCAGAGCCAATGTACTTATCTGAGTTCGGGTCACGGAAACTCAAGCGTGCTTTAAAGTTAGAGAGATTCAACGTCTTGAACACGGACAGGGTTAAATCAACCACACTCAAAAATTCCGCCTCAAGCTGTTCTGGCGTGACAAATAAATGGGAGTCATCCTGAGTAAAACCGCGTACCCGCGTTAATCCCCCCAGTTCCCCCGATTGCTCATAGCGGTAGACTGTACCAAATTCAGCAAGACGCATTGGCAAATCCCGGTAGGAGCGCAACTCGTTCTTGTAAATTTGGATGTGGAAGGGGCAGTTCATCGGCTTGAGGACAAAGCCCTGTTCTGCTGCCGTTTCCTCCTCACCCGTCGGCATCATGGGGAACATATCCTCTTTATATTTCTGCCAATGACCAGAGGTTTTAAATAAATCCACTCTGGCGATGTGGGGGGTGACAACAGGCAGATAGCCGCGTTTGAGCTGTTCCTGCTTTAGGAAATCTTCGAGGAGAGAGCGCAATACTGCTCCTTTGGGCGTCCACAGGGGCAGTCCCGGTCCCACCAGGTCGGAAAAGATAAACAGTCCCAGTTCTTTACCCAGCTTGCGATGGTCGCGTTTAAGGGCTTCTTCTTTACGGCGCTTGTATTCTGCAAGCTGTTCTGGTGTTTCCCATGCCGTTCCGTAAATGCGCTGGAGCTGGGCTTTGGTCGCATCGCCCCGCCAGTAAGCACCGGCAACACTTTCCAAGTCAAATGCTTTGGGGTGTAAGTCTGCTGTGCTTTCCAGATGGGGACCGGCACACAAATCCCACCACTGATCACCGAGGTGGTAAATCGTAATCGGGTCTTCTAGTCCTTCTAGGATTTCCAGTTTGTAGGGTTCTTTAATATCCTTAATGCGGCGCTCGGCGTCCTCTCGACTTACCTGTTCCCGAATTACGGGCAACTTGCGATTGATGATTTTGATCATCTCTTTTCTAATCGCCTTCAGGTCTTGCTCCGTAAAGGGTTCAGGCTTGTCGAAGTCGTAGTAAAAACCCGTCTCAGTCCAAGGTCCGATAGTCACTTGGGCATCCCGAAAGAGCTTCTGCACCGCCATCGCCATGACGTGGGAGGTTGTATGGCGAATTTTTTTCAAAGATTCGGATTCACTAGTGCGGGGCAGCTTCACTTTTTCAAGCTGTTCTGGAGCTTCTGCGTTCGACATCGGCGACTGTTCCATTGAGCTAAGTTTGGAGGCAGATAAGAATTAACTAAAAAGCAGTAGAGATAGGTAGGGGTTTCACCCCTCTCCTGGAAGTGGGAGAGAAATTCTATTTTGCAGCTTTCTTACTCCCTATTCCCTACTCCTCTTTCCATGATACCCACGTTATTTAACCGATGCAGGTCGCCGGATTGTTAACGAAACCGCTAAGATTGTAAAGAAGTGTAACAAGAGGTAAGATAAAGCTTAAAGGTTTGGAACAATAATCGGTTTTAAATTCATGCCTCAATCTCAATCACCTGAACCCGAATTGCTTAAGGCAATACTGGAACCGCTTTTAGAAGATTTCCAATATTGGTTTGCGCGATCGCGCTCTTTATTAGAATCTGAAGATATTACCTTTTTGAGCCAAGACCAACAATCAGACTTACTTGAGCGAGTACAGCTTGCCCAAAAGGAAGTTAGCACTGCTCAGATGCTGTTTCAGGCTACCAACGGTCAAGTCGGCATCGAAACCGCTACGCTCTTACCATGGCATCGGTTGCTCCATGAGTGTTGGCAGGTTGGGATGCGGTGGCGCTCTGGGACTTCTGCGGCACCAGCACCGGAAATATCAGGAGATGACAACGTTAAACCCAATGAGTGATCACATCTCTGTCTACTTTTGATAAGCTGAACTGACTACCCATAAAAAAGTAATTTCTTTACCAAAATCTAAGACAAGAGACTTAGAGACAACTATTTGAATCTGGAGGATTATGCCATGTTACACCTACTGTATGTGGTTGCCTTTACGGTTATCGCGTTTCTGGCAATTGGGAATTTGATTCGCAGCTTGTTCACGTTGAGCATTGAGTCTCAACACCGTTACTCACCAGCAGGTAGAACACCCTTTGGGATGTCTCGCTCCCACGGGTATTCTGTACCTCACCCAGAGCTGTTGGATAATAGTGGCAACCCAACTAACGAACCGCTATTGGTAATGCGTTCAATAACTGTTGAAGATGCTCGTTCTCAGTTAGATGCCTTGTACAATTCTTCTCCCGGTATCGGAGTTGATAAACAGGAAGAACTTTAGTTCGTGACGGCTAAATTAAATCATTCAGTTCCTACTGACTGTAAGAGGAAACTTAAAAGGGGAGAGTGATTTTAGCTTTTCCCTTATTTTACATTTGAAAGGATGTCTGAAAAGTGCTATAGCGGTTCTCGCTTGCGTGAGGTACATTTTTAGAGATGAAACCCTTACTGGGCAAGCATTGGTTGTACCTCATACATTTGAAAAAGGCTATATAGAGTTCATAAAAACAAAAAAGAGAGTCACCTAAGCGGCTCTCTTGATTATCAGGGTGCATCTACTACATCACACTATAGCGTGATGGTATGGGGGGTGTCACCCCCTATTCGTCAAAATTCATGACAAAACTAGATGAATAGCTTGGACAAGGGGACAAGGGAGTAGTTTTTCTC
>NZ_JADEWY010000102.1 GCF_015207375.1 Coleofasciculus sp. LEGE 07092
GGAGATTGGACTTCTTGGGTATCGAGCGCATCACTCATCGAGCAGCTACGGGTAAGGCAAACTTTCCCTCACTTTACTCAAACTTTCCCTCAATGAAAGCTGCGGACGTGAACAGCACTCTTCAGAGTGTGCAACATCGGCACATCCACTTGCTGTAGGAATAGAATGGGTGGCTATAGAAGAGAGCCCGTATAAGGGATAGTCCTTGCTTGAAGTGCTTGCCGACGCTGTGTTTTAGCTATTAATTTCTGGGCGGTTACTTATTCAAAGTGTAGTTATCCAAAGTAATCACGGGAGAGAAGAATTGAGCGAAAATTGAGGCGATCCGCCTTGCGCTGCCGCAAGGCGGATCGCCTACCTCTCCTATTTCCCCTAGAATTGGGAGAGCGATCGCCCTCGCTCCCACCTGGATAGCACTTAAAGCGAAGATGGACTGCATTGAGTCCACCGCGACTACTCCTCATTTCCCCTAGAACCCAGCGTCCTAGTCGGAGTACTGCACACTTTTATGAAGATAGTGTGAAGTTGATCCGTATACTGACTGAGACTGCATACTATAAAATATCTAAACTCCTTCAGTCATCAGCAATGGAGGCGTTCCCTGTTGCCTGGAAAAGAGGATGGGGGGACAAGGGGAGGGGAGATGGGGAGAGTTGTGTTGGAGAGGTGTCAGTACTCCATTTCTCCATTTTTCCTTGTCCCCTTATCTCTTCAAAAAATGACTCACTACAGCACCACCGCCTCATAGCGATCGCCCTTCACTTAGACTGCTTTGACTCTCGCATATTCCGAAATTCGGCAATTTTCTTCCGCATTTCCGCTTCTGTATAAGCACCCTGCTTGATAAAATCTGCGACCAATCCGGATATAGATTGCCCCGTTTCCTCAGAAAGCTCCTGTAACAGGCGGTGCAAATCGTCCGGAATCGTAACGCTTATCTGAGGCATCTGCCCTCCTACAATCACACTCTATATAATGTGATTTTAACTTGATATTCAGTTATAATTACTTTGTTTAACGGAACAGCGCCGCTGATGAGTGTTGGCAGCACTCACCAGCGACTTCCCCTCCCATGACGTGACCATGAAAGGAGCATCTTTATCATGTCAAAAAAATTCACCGAAAACCCAGGCGGGGTTCAATTCCGCCTGGGTAATTTTTTGCACCCAAACATCAAACTCGAACAACTTGGGGATGGAGGTGTGCAATGATTCGAGCGGTTGTTTTAGAGTCTCATGTTTTGCAGGAAGTTACCCAGAACCTCATGGACTCTGGGATAGTAGATTGTGATCACAAAGACCCGGAACAAGTGGGGAATCTAATTAGCGATCGCATTCAGGAGGTTCTCGACTCCCTGACCGACCCCTCCGAGGTGATGCACCTGCTCAACGGTCAAAGGCTACGATATGCTATCGGGATGCTGCCTGATGTGTCGGATGAGGAGGTAGCAGCGTAATGGACTTACAGGACTATCCATCCGCCATCGCTCAAGCAACAAGAGCGCTTAACGAGCTAGATGCTCAGCTTAAAGCGGTCAAGGACTGCATTGAACGGATTGAGATTAATGCAGAGTACGAGGTGGCTTTTGACAGCACTCTCAAAAATGACACTCAGCGCACATAGGTGACAAGTTAAGGTGGTGTAGTGGTTGTCAATGAGTCAATATACTTAATTTCTTTGTTATAGAGAATGATAATCACACGCTGAGGGGTGGGAGAAAGGCGAGCGGCGCTCGCCTTTCTCCCCTTCGTCACGATTATCATTATCAACACAGGGTCGGCTAACATTTGCACGGATGGAAAATAATGTGACACTACTGTAGCGACAAGTAATTGAGGTATTGGGGGCAGAAAGCCTGTGAGCATTAGCCGCAAAACTAACCGAGACCATGCCAAAAAGACGACCAGACCGATGGTGGAAGAGGAAGTCATTGCCTCTCAACTCGAAGCCTTACTTACACCAGCCATCACGGCACAAGAAAACTACTATCGTCAACTAGGGTTAAGAGATAGAATTCTCAACTTACCGCTAATGGTAGCGGCGGTATTAACCTTACTGTGGCGAGACGTGGCAGGAGTCAGAGAACTAACACGAATGTTAGCAAGAGAGGGTTTCTTGTGGTGTACTCCCAAACAGGTTTCTCAACAGGCAATATCTCAACGATTTCTGACATTCCCCGCTTCCCTATTCGAGAAAGTATTTAAAGATTTACTGCCACAGTTGAAAGCGGCTTGGCACGCTAGGAATAGTCGCCCAATACCTGAGAGTGTGCAATTTACTCTCTCAAAGTTTGAGAGGGTTTGGATAGTAGACTGTTCAACGTTAGAAGCTTTGTTTCGCAAGCTAGGGAGCCTGGAAAATGCCCCGAAAGGGCAATTGGCGGGGAAAATGGGAACCGTCATCGATTTAATGACCCGACTGCCTATAGAGATTTGGTTTCAATCTAATCCCAGAGCTTCTGATACACTCTTTGAAGAAGATATTTTAAACCGAGTGACAGCCAAGACTTTGCTTGTGCTGGATAGAGGCTTTTATCATTTCCGCTTTTGGTTGAAGTTAATTGAACAAGAAGTGGATTTTATTACTCGTTTGAAGAAAGGAGCTTCAATTCAAGTTGAGCAAGTTTTTACTGATAGCTATGCTCTGAGAGACCGGATAATACGCTTGGGGTCTGGCACAAAAAAAACTCCATTTGTTACTCTACGTCTGATAGAAGTTCGTTCGGGAAAGACTTGGCACTCTTATTTAACCAGCGTCCTTGACCCGACGATGTTACCTCCCTACGTAGTCGCAGATTTATATCGACGAAGATGGAGAATTGAGGACGCTTTTAATACAGTTAAAAGGCTCTTAGGTCTCAGTTACTTATGGACGGGTTCCCTGAATGGCATTCAGCTACAGATTTGGGGAACTTGGCTATTTTATGCTGTCTTAGTTGATTTGGGTGACGCCGTAGCCGATGAACTTTCTTTACCCTTTGACTCCATTTCTTTAGAGATGATTTATCGGGGTCTTTACCATTTTTCAGTTGCTCACCAAAAAGGTAAGGCAACTGACCCAGTTAAGTATTTCGCTGCTCCAGAAAATCAAGATTTAGGTATTGTTAAACAGCCGCGAAAACCTTTCGTTAAGTTAATTGTCGCACCTTTCCCTGAAATTCAACGAAGTTTTGACCACTTTTTCTTTCAAGCCTCTTCTCAAATCCCCTTGACAACTGGCATACAGCCTTAACTTGTCACCAATGCTCTGAAATCGAGCAATTGCACTCTTGTTATCAAGCCGAAATAGAGCTTAGGGAAAACACCATCGCTGCCTTGCAGGAAAAGCTCAAGGGCGAATTCCTTAAAATCAAACGTCCCAATCCCAAGGATGGCTTTGCCGCCTGGGTTGCTCAGCTTCTCATGGATGCCTTGGAAGCCCACGAAGTCTTCTGCATCCTGCGGAGTTATCAGAAAATTCCAGGCGTCCGAGCTGTGTCAATCTGGCTGGATATCGAGCTAGGAGTCAGTGCTAAAAAGCTGGAATCGTTAGCGAAGGAAGTGGGTTCTCACGTCAAACTCGGCACCCCCTCCATCACTTGGGACTCTGATGAGTGCCTCTATGAGTTTCACTTTGCCCCCAACGTGGACGATGAAGAGGAACTCTATGCTGCCATCGATGACGACGGTAAAGAGGTCAAAATCTCCGAACCCGACGACCCCGACTGGTTCCGCCGTGCAGTCCGCACCAGCTATTCCTGCTTGGTTCATGGTCCAATGGGTGCAGGCAAATCTGTGCTCATCAACAATTATGTTTGTGCAGGAGAACAGGAACTCCGCAAGCTTTACAACCGCCCCGTTGAAATCAAAATCATTGACCCCAAATTCCCCGATTCAGAATGGATTATTAAAAATAAACGGATTCTGCCAGATTACCGGGGATGGGAGGATGCCATAGACGGCGTTTATGCCATGGGGGATGAAATTACGCGGCGCTTAGAGGTTGCTAAAGCCTTGGCTGAATCTATTCCTCAAGAACTCTATGAAGACCCAACCTATCAACTCCCCGTTAGCGATCGCAATCCGACATTCTGGATTATCGATGAGGGTGCAGCTCTCCACGAACGCTACAAGCAAGACTTCTCCCAACCGCTCAAAGACGGCTTCTGGGTCGCTCGTTCTACCCTCAACATTCCTATTGTAATTGGACAAAACCCCAACTGTTCAAACTACGGTTTGCAGGTTCCCGATGCTGCCAACGCCACCCGCTTTTTCTTAGGAGCTTCCATGGCTCTAAAGGGACTGGATGAAATCAAGCCGCCACGGGATTTAAAAAGCAAACTGCGCCAGCAAATCTATGCCCGTTTAACTGTTGTTCGTCAAAAGAAAAAGGAGGGAATCGATAAACCCCCAGAGCAGTATTTTGCTTTGGTGTGCATTCAATCAGAACTGCCGTTTATTACCCAGTTACCCCCTCCAAATGCTTTTTCATCATTTAGTAATCTAGCAATAGATAGCGATAAGAATGACCGTAAATCCGCCCGTCCAGAATCCGACACCGGAGCGTTCGCACCGCCTGATGGGGGTGAAGCGGACGGAGAACCGGACGGCTCAAATCCAGCTCTTCGGGGTGATTTTGACGATTATCATCCCCCCGTCCAACCGTCCGACATGGGCGAAATTTTGGGGCAAACCCTTGCCTCACAGATTCGGGACGCTCGAAAAATTGAGCAGATTAAAATGCTGTGGGCATCCGGCAAGACTACAATGCGAGAAATTGTACCTGAAGTATTTATTGATGAGTTCCCAGGATGTAAAACGATTGACAGCCGACAATATAAAGCTGCCTGCTTGCGATACAAACAGCTTCTAGAACTTATCAAAAATGAGAGGGAAACCGAAGACTAATCGTTATGCTTCAAACTGGAACGAAATCTCTAAAGAAACTAAACGGCTGGCTGGGTGGAAATGCTGCTTCCCTGGCTGTTCTAAAAAAGCCACAGAAACTCACCATGTCTGTTATGCAATTAGAGAAGGCAAAAACGTCATTCCCATTGCTGGACATGAGGAACCTGGAATTACAGTGTTTCCTTTATGCGATCGCCACCACTGCCTAGCCCATCACAGCTCGTATTGGAGAAGGTACAGGGCAGAGAATACTCCAGCGTTTTACAAGTTACTAAGAATTGGATGGATGGAGAAGGTTTTGAGATGACTGCCTTTTCCTGGTACGAATTACTAGTTTTACCCAAGCTTGGTAGACAATCTTCTGCTTTTCTGGGGGATTTGTCTGAATTCGCTGGAGAAATTTACTGGCACTCACCCACTCATATTGATGGATTTCTGCTGGGTTTGGCTGAATCACTGCCTGACTATTAGCAATGATTAGTGCTGCAAAATAAGCTTTTCCAATCATTCGATTTTTGTCTACCCATCCGCGTAGGGAGTAACTTAAGTCACGTTCGTCTTTGCGATATGAGGGAAATAAACGCTTGCTTACCCAGATATCAGCGATTAGCCAGCTTCCTAGGTAGTGCTACACTTCAATGAGGACTATACATTCTCTAACATATAGTTGACGGCTAGCAGAAACCGAATCAACAATAGGGATAGGCTGAAAAGTTAGACAAGCCATGACACTGAATTTAGCCAAATTCTATCGAGCATCCAACCCTAGCAAAACCCTCAATCTGAGTCAATCTGAGGATCGGCAATATTATATTGATTTTTCTTCGGTGCGAGGAAATAATATTATCAAGGAACTGGGACGCACCATTAGCCGACTATCACCTGATGAACCAACCTGTCAACTCTTTACCGGACATATTGGCTGTGGCAAATCCACGGAATTACTGCGCCTGAAAACAGAACTCGAACAGCAGGGATTTTATATGGTCTACTTTGAATTCTCCCAAGACTTGGATATGGCAGATGTGGATATTAGCGATATTTTACTCGCGATCGCACATCAGTAAAACAAGTGACAATGAAGATTTTGGTGATTTTGAGTTTAGCTCTCCTTCCTATGGCTTTGACGAAGAGCCTTGTGAACCGATGAGTTTTGTGGAAGCGGTAAAAGTCGCTGAATCATTTGAATTTTTACAGCCCTAGAAGCGCTTTGAGAGAGTCAATAAAACTATGAAAAATATTAAATACTTTTTAGCCACTCAACTATTCATCGGACTCCTGCTATCAGGATGCAATTTAGTAGGAGGACTTTTCAATTATGGAAACCAATCAAATTCTTCGGCAATATCTGAGAACAACCAGTTTGCTGGCACTAATTTTCCCTTAGAGTCTTGTGGTGATACTTTGACACAAGATTCACACGCTTATCCCCTTGAGGTTTATTCTGTTACCCTAAAGAATGACATACGAGATATGGAGGGAAATCGTAGAAATGTCGAAATAATCAAGTCTCGCTTCTGTCCAAATTCTTCTGTTGGGGGATATCATGAACAGGATGAAATTGCACAATTTATGACTCGAGACAAAGCCTCTGATTTCAAGGAAGTCATTGAAGCTCAACTGGACAATGATGTCATTCAAGTCAGTTCACCCCAAATCATTGAAATTCCACCATCTCAAATTGCTGTCTTTAACACGAAGGAGGAGATTGGCGAAGCAGCGGGATTAACGGAATCTCAAATTGAGCAGCTAATTTCATTAGAAGAGTTCCAGACAAATAATGGCAACATCAGAAAAGTAAAAGCAATTGTTCCAACTTATTTACCTCCTGGGTTTAAAGTTGATGAATTCACAATAAATCAATGGGGAAATTATAGTATTTCCTACAAAAATGACCATGATGCTTGTTTCCGTATATTTGATACTGGACTACGGGGTGATGCTCCAGCAAAACATGACACTATAAGGTCTATTTACTCACACGCTTTAGGTTATATCAATTTGGGTTATACAGAGAGCAGTCGCTTGAGTAGTGGTGGTGGTCCGGATCTTAGTACAGGATTTGACATGGTGACTATTGATGGTAACGGTCAAGTTGTGAAAGGGAACTATTCGGGTTCTGATTTTGGATACATTTTACGATTTGACACTGATAGATGTAATCAACAACCTAGCCTTCAAGAACTCATCAAAGTGATTCAATCCTTGCATCTTTTGAATCCCCCTCAGACAACTAAGCCCCCGTCAACTAATAACCCGTTTCAATCTATGTCCTTCCCCAAGGAGTCTTGTGGTGACAGTTTACCAGAAGACCCAGATGCTTACCCGGTTGAGTTTTACCCAGTTTTCATTGATTATAGTGAAAGCAATTTAGAATCGGTACAGTCTCAGTTTTGCAGAGATTCCCTGAAAATCTATCGGGAATCTTTAGATAAAGAGTATATTCAAGTTTCTTCTTTTATTGGACGTGAACGCGCCAATCAGTTCAAGGAGTTTATTCAATCAGAATTTGTCAATGTAGAAATCGGTGAAGCAAGTATTATTGAGGCTCCATAAAGTGAATGGAAATCGGTGTACTCAACATCAAACTACAGGCTTTAAATTATGGCACGTAAAATAGGCTTTGACTATAATAATGTGTGTAGCCCCCATCTTGTTTTTAGGCTGACTGGAAGCTGACTGGGAGTGCGATCGCATCCTTCTGCGACGATCCAGACGCGATCGCACGCTGTCAATTTCCCTGCAATGGACGCAAGCGTGTCCGATAGGACGTATCGCACTCTTGTAAAATAGGCTTATTCGTTCCTTGATGGAAGCCATTCTACTCGCGATCGCACATCAGTAAAACAAGTGACAATGAATACTTTGGTGATTTTGAGTTTAGCTCTCCTTCCTATGCTTTTGACGAAGATCCTTGTGAATTGTGAACCAATGAGTTTTGTGGAAACGGTAAAAGTCGCTGAATCATTTGATTTTTTACAGCATTAGAAGCGCTTTGATGGAGTCAATAAAACCATGAAAATAAAATACTTTTTAGCCACTCAACTATTTATCGGACTCTTGCTATCAGGATGTAATCGAGTGGGAGGACTTTTGAATCAAGGAAACCCATCAACTTCTTCGGCAGTATCTGAGAACAACCACTTTGCTACCACTAATTTTCCCTTAGAGTATTGTGGTGATTCTCTACCAGAAGACCCACAAGATTATCCAGTTGAGCTTTATACTGTTTTTATTGATGGAGTTGAAGATCGCAATTTCAAACTCCTTCAAGCAAAATATTGTCAACAAGTATCAGTTTTTTAAAGCCCCGACCTCGGTACACAATTAGCTACATTTATCAGTAGAGAAAAAGCAGAACAATTTAAAGAAATTGTCAGCCAAGATTTTGAAAACGTACAGATTTCAGAACCAGAAATTATTAGAGGAGAATCAGTAGATCAATCATCCATAACAGATAATTTGGAAACACCAGAGAAGTTTGAGACTACTGAAGAAATTGCCAAAGCCGCTTTGTTAAGTGAAGCGCAAATGCAAGAATTATTGGCAATTGATAGAAGTGAAGCAAGCATAGGCAGTAGCAAGCAATATACTATCAAAGTAGTAGTTCCAACCTATATTCCTAAAGGATTTGAGTTAACTCGGCTTGATGTTCGTCAACAAGTAGATTATGGAAGCGATTATGGGAGCGATTATAATATTCGGTATAAGAATCCAATGAATAATCAGTGTTTTACGTTTCGAGGAGGGTTTATCATTCCAATTGGAGGTGGGGCAGGTTTATCAGCAGTTGTAAATGCTAATTCTCGGGCATTAGGCTTAGCTCCTATTGCCTATACAAGTTCAGTTAAAATGGGCGATCGAGTATCTAATATAAGATTTCAACAAGAGCAACTTAGAGGTAAAACAAGTGACAATGAAGACTTTGGTGATTTTGAGTTTAGTTCTCCTTCCTATGGCTTTGACGAAGAACCTTGTGAAACGATGAGTTTTGTGGAAGCGGTAAAAGTCGCTGAATCATTTGAATTTTTACAGCCTCAGAAAACTAATCCCCCGTCAACTAATAACCCGTTTCAATCTATCTCATTCCCAAAAGACTCTTGTGGTGACAGCTTACCAGAAGACTCAGATGCTTACCCGGTTAAGTTTTACCCAGTTTTAATTGATTATAGTGAAAGGAATTTAAAATTAGCACAGTCTCAGTTTTGTAGAGATTCCCTTAAAATTTATCGGGAATCTTTAGATAAAGACTATATTCAAATTTCTTCTTTTATTGGACGTGAACGCGCCAATCAGTTCAAGGAGTTTATTCAATCAGAATTTGTCAATGTAGAAATCGGTGAAGCAAGTATTATTGAGGCTCCATAAAGTGAATGGAAATCGGTGTACTCAACATCAAACTACAGGCTTTAAATTATGGCACGTCAAATAGTCCTTGACTGATCATGCCCACTAGGAACATAAGTTGGCAAAATTGCTTTAAATTTACCACGATGACTATCTTGTGATTGTAGACGTAGTAAATCTCTTATTTGAGAATCATTTAACCCTGAAAGTTCAGTAATCTCTTGGGTCGAGTAAACCTGCTTATAAGATAGATTATCCTCAGAAACTTCTGGCGTTTTTCTAAAAATATCCTCAATTAGGTTACACCCTGACAAAAGCCAAACTAGATTCAGTTGAAAAAGTAAGGCAAAAATATTGACCTTCATAATTCAGTAACCTTTTGAAATTGAAAATTTGATATGTTCTGCCTTGGCTTTCCCCGAAAAAACTCAAATCACTGCTGACAAAAATTCTTCAAAACCAAAGTTTCAGAAGCCATAGCGAGATACCCTTCCAACCAGTCACACCCTACCACCAACAATTCATCCAAATTTAAGATTTTCCATAACCGCAAACTCCCCATATCTCCTCCCGCTAAAATAGATTGCCCATCAGCACTAAACGTCAGACCCCAAACAGCCCCTCGCTCATTGGTAAACTCAGCCACTTGTCGCCCCTGCAAATCCCACAATCGCACGGTGCCATCCATTCCCCCCGTAGCAACGTACAACCCATCGGGACGAAAACCCACTGCATTAATCCCACTCTGATAGCTAAAAAACTCCAGTTGCTGCCGTCCTGACCTATCCCATACCCGCACCATACTATTGTTATCTGCCGTCACCAACTGGCTGCCATCGGGACTAAAACTAATACTGCGGATTTGTCCCTCATGACCCTGCCATTCCTTCTGCAACTGACCGGATAGATTCCACAACTTAATTGTTCCATCCCAGTCCGTACTCGCAATCCGCCGTCCATCAGGACTAAACGCCACCTTACCCACAACCGCTTCATGTCCCTCTAGAGTTACCAACAATTCACCAGAAACTGTCCAGAGTCGCGCTGTTTTGTCGGCTCCTGAAGTCACAATATATTGACCATCGGGACTAAACTCCACACTGTTCACCCAAGATTGATGACCTGTCAACTGTCCCAAGGAAGTGCCAGAACGATCCCACAGTCGTACCGTGTTTTCAAATCCTGCTGTGGCAATGATATTCGCATTGGGACTATGACTGATACTCCAGATTGCACCGCGAGAATTAGCAGTCCATTGAGCTAATTCTTCTCCTGATAAGTTCCAAACGCGGACAATTCCTTCATCCCCAGCACCAATCACTTCCTGTCCATCAGGGCTAAAACTGACTGTATTAACATCTTCTTGATGACCGGGAAACTGTAAAGTTGCTGCTGTTGACAGATCCCAGAGTCTAGAACTGCCATCTCGTCCCGCACTCATGAGATAGCGACCATCAGGGCTAAAATTAGCTCGCCAGACCGTCCCTCGATGACCTTGTAACCGGGCGATTTCTCGACCGGAACGTTCCCATAATCGGACAGTTCCATCATCTCCTGCGGTTGCCAACTGCTCTCCATCGGGACTAAAATTCACGGCAATCACCCACCCTTGATGTCCCTCCAGGCGTTGCACTTCTTTACCGGATAAATTCCAGAGGCGAACTACTTCGTCGTCTCCTGTGGTTGCTAACTGCTGACCATCGGGGCTAAAGCTAACATTAAAAACCCGTTGTGGATGGGCTGGAAATTGGGCGATTTCTTGACCGGAAGTTTTCCATAAGCGAACTCTACCATCTTTCCCAGCAGTTGATAGGGTCTGACCATTGGGGCTAAAAGTAATTTGGTTCACGCCGCCAGGATGTTCAAATTCTGCCTTTTTCTCTCCCGACTGATTCCACAAAAGCACGACACCATAATCATCACCGGAGGCAAAAGTCTCTCCATCCGGACTAAACGCCACGGTATTAACAACAGTTTGATGTTCCATCTGCATCAGTTGTTGACCGGAACTCTCCCAGAGGCGAACGGTTCCATCTCCCCCAGCACTGACGATTCGCTGGCTATTTGGGCTAAAACTGATGTCATTGATTCCACCGAGCACCCCCTCTTTATGTCCCCGGAGTTCAACGGCTTCTGTGGTTCCTGAGAGGCCCCAAATTCTAATCACTCCATCTCGTCCGGCTGTAGCAACGGCTTGTCCATCAGGACTAAAGGTGGCGGCTTTCACTTCCTCCCCTCCCCGATCAAAGCGGTTGCGCTCATAAATCGTATCGAGGATTTTCTGCAATGCTAAAACAGGACTGGCGGCTGGATAATCTTGGGGAGGACGACCATTTTTAACCATTTCTTGCAATCGTTGACCGCTGTGCATGGCGGAAAGGAGTGCTTCTAATTCTCCCGATCGCAATTGTCGCAAGGCACTCACCCCCGCTTGTTCTAGCTTGGTTCCTTCTTCCGCTTCCCGTTGCTGATAACGAGCGAGCATGGCAGCTCCTAAAAATGCACCACTGAAAATTAAACTCACCCCCACAATGATTGTAGCTATTTTAGTGCCTTTCTGGTAGGCAGATGTAATAATTAGTCGGCCTGTCTTTTCTATTTCTTTTTCCTGAATTTCTCTTTCTAAAGTGAGTTTAGCTTCCATTTCCTCCAACCTAGCCTGATTCTCGGCCTCCTGGCTCAATTGAATTAGCTCCACAGCAATTGGAGAAAGCTCTGCTGGATTTTCTTTCCAGAAATCTTGGGCATCACGTAAACGCTTTCCCGCTAGTAAATCACTACGATGCCGAGATTTTCCACCCTCAAACCAGTCCTTAATTTGTCCCTCAATTTTTCGCTTCTCTTGAAGCATATCGCGATTTTCTTCTAGCCATTTTTTTAGTTGTGGCCAGTGACGAATCAATGACTCATGTGCAATATCAATAACGGTTAAGGCCTTATTATCGGATTGACATCTAGCCTGTAATTCATCAGTCACTACTAAGCGAGCCTGGACTAATTTTTGCAGAATATTATCAATTGCTTCTTCACTATACTCGGTAGTCACCAAGTCAGTTTTGAATACCCATCGCCGAGAATCTTCTGTTCCCTCTCCTAACTGAGTTAGCTCCAAGAAAATTCGCTTGGCAATTTTCTGTTCGGTTTCCGATAAGGATTCAAAAAATATATTAGCTTGCTTTTGTAATGATCCTTTAACCCCTCCTAAGCGGTTGTATTCAGGTAAGGTTAGTCGAGTCACCGTTTTTTGATACCAAAGCTCTGTTAAGGTATATTGCAAAAGTGGCAAGCTACCCGGAGAACCTTGAACATCGTCAACCATTTGCTCAACTAATCCTCTTTCTACCTCTAATCCTACTTTCTGTGCTGGTTTGACAATAGATTCTTCCAACTCGGAAGCTGTTAAAGTGGGCACTAAATACTGATTTTGGTTAATATATTCAGTCAACCCGAAATATTCTTTCTCCGCGCATTTTCCTAAAAAATCGGCCCTCATGACTAAAATCAGACAAAGTTTCCCTTCGGCGGCTTCTAAAGCCCCTAATAGGCATTCAAAAAACCGCTGCCTTTCTGAATCATCCGGGCAGAGAGTAAAAATTTCTTCAAATTGGTCAATTACCAAAACTACGCGAGGAGCTTGAGTGGCTTCAACTAATCGCTTTAATCCTTCTTTCCCGGCTAAAATCAACTCTTCAGCCTTTTGTAGCTGACTCGCTCTTCCAATCGGGGATAAATCTATTTCCGCATCAACAAAGACTCGAGCTAAATTTTGCAGTGGTGTTTTATCTTGTTCTCCAGGAGTAAAGGGAGGATAAATTTTCCACAAATCACTTCCTGATGAGTTTTGTCCCAGTTTTAGCTTATACAGTAGTCCGGCTCTAACTAAAGAAGACTTCCCGGATCCTGATGGCCCCAAAACGGCTAAAAAATTGTTAGTCTTAACTTTCTCAATTAATTCATCTATTCTTTCGGTTCGCCCATAAAAATACTCAGCATCTTCGTCGTTAAAATCAAAATACCTCAACCCCTTATAAGGACAAATGCCTTCTCGAATTGGACTGACTTGTTCGATATTGCGAGTAGTGAGAATAATGGGATCACCTGAATTGCTATGAATCGGTGCTTGGGGAATCCCTCTCACCTTTTTCTTAATAAAATCAACTAAGGTATGATTGGTAATTACACCTTCAGTATTCTCCCTAGGCTCAAGTCCTTCTAACAAAAATTGAGTCAATACTCCATGCTTTCCACCCAGAGACTCATAAGCCAACTCAAACGGACGACAGGCAGCAATAAAACATCTATCTCTTCCCTGTCCTAAGTTTCCCGGATCTGCCTCGTCAAAATTATGTAATTCCCCACTGTGGCAGCAATCTAACCAAATAATTTGCTGTTTAACCAAACTTTTTTGGAGTAATCGCCTTAACCATTGCAGGGAGACTCCCCAGATTTCTTCTTCCGGATTGCAGTCGCTAGTGGCAAGGAAACCTTCTGTTATGCCCCCACGAACTTTGCGTAAGCCATGACCAGCAAAAAATAACAGTGCCGTTTCTGGTACTTGAGCATCATCCCCATCAGGATTAAAGAGCGTCGCGATCGCCTCTTCGACTTGCTTACAGCGGACTTCTGCCCCTTTATGCACCCACAATCGACCTTCCCGGTTAACTTCGGGCAATCGTCGCACCCGGAAGCCCCCATGTTGTTCCAGAAGTTGGGCGATCTCCTCCGCATCCTGAGCCGGTTTGGATAAGTTGGGCAGTTCCGGGTAGCTATTAATCCCTATGACCAGGGCATCACGAGTCATGGACTGACCTACATCTTTAACGGAGTAATTTTACGGTAACATAGTCCTAAGAGCCGTTTTGGACTCTAAATCTCAAATTTATCTACAACTACAAGACAACGACTCCCCCGACCCTCTTTCTCTCCACTTACGATCTATGGCTACTACCGTTAATCAATCGTTACTGGCGATTCTAGTGGCTCTTGAAAATTCAGATCAGCGTCTAACTGAGGAGCAACAGAAAGCCTTGCATCAAATGGGTCAACGGTTAGGAACCAAACCAAAAAAGTGGTCATCTCACCTTGAAAAGCTCTTGACCGTCTTTCCTGAAGAGTCACATTTCCTGAAGTCTTATCATCAAGCCTCTCAAGCTTTAGGGCAGTTGCCGTCAGAAGACATCCCTAATATTTTACCCGATGAACAAGAGGTTAAGCAAATTTTTCCTGATGCACCAGTTGTGAAGCGAGCCTACTTTGAGGGTCAAGCGGATCAGAGCAGTCAAGAAATCTGTAACTTTGTCAGTAGCGTTGTCAAAAGTCCCAACCCAGCCGAAACAAGTCAAAAATTAAGTCTGGCTCTGCGTCTGGCGGAATATCTAAAATCTCTCGGTCACTCATGAGTCAACTCATCTATCCTAATCTCTTTTGTTTTGTTTATGATATCAAAGAAGGATTAGGGTTTAACAAGGAAGAGTTAAGGGATGCCCAAGCTAACTTTGCTCACCGTCTTCCCCATCTCTCTTATGTTTTTAAAAATGATCACAACTTTGAAACGGAGTATCATGAGCTTTTACCGACAAAAATTGACAAGTTCACAGACCAAGAAGATGGCTATACAGGATATTACTACCCTGTCCGTTTAAATGACACCTATGGACTCTTAGTTGCCTGTTCTCCTCCTGAAAATTCTCAAATATATTCTGCTAATCAAGTCATTGCTAATCTCAAAAAAAAAATTGATGACAAGCTGGCGGATCAGCCGGGGACGTTAGGAACCACTTGGGTGATCTTAGCTCATCTCCCTGAAAACTATCATAAAGATTGGTCTAAAGTTGCTCAGGACTGCTATCAAGCCTTAATGGGAAATTCCGACCCTCAGACCCCCGCTGATTGGGAAACTGACTTAGTAGGTCAAGGAAAATTTTTAGGGGGGACTCTTTTTGAATTATCCCAATATCACATCCGTCCAAACTTGAAATATAGAAGTCATAGGAAAGGCTCTAATTTTGAAAATTATAATTCGACTTCTTTGGCTGAACTACAGGTATCTAATCATGTTTTGATTGAGTTATACCCGAATTATTCAGCCGCGAAGATAGCCTCTCGCTTCAATTTTGATTGGATAAGATTATTTTGTTATCGACATAAAATTTTGTTTGCTTATACTCAGAGTCGCTTTATTAAACAGGAATTGAAAGAGGGTTATCGAACTATTAAAGAGTTTATGGGCTTGTTTCAAAAAGAGCGCCAGAGCAACCCGAATCTTAGACAGTTAAAAAGGAAATTATTACAAGCACAATATAGTTTATATCACTATTCTATTGACTTAAATCAATTTGCTGATCAGATTCGGACAATGGAAGTTAACTTATTAAATTATGAGAGACGAGTTAAGGTTATTCAGGAGAAAGCCAGGAAAGAAACCCAGGAAAAAGCTATCTCAGATTATGATTACTTAAGTTTATGGGGATGGGATTTAAGGTCTTTAGATTGGCAGTCACTTCCTAACTCAATTCTTGACTTTGTATCTCCTCATGATTTTAGTTTTCTGGATGAGTTTAGGCAAGATTTTAGTAACAAATATATGTTACAAGTAGAAAAAGACTATGAGGGATTAAGTCCTGGCTTGATTCTATTGGAAGAATTAATTAATTCGATTTATGGAATCACAAATTTGGATCAGGCACAGCGCGATCGCACGTTCCAAAATACTGTCGCAATTGTCGGCGTAGGGCTAGCCGCAGGTTCTATGGTTGTGTCTCTGAATAAATTAGGCGAGGGAAAAAATGATCCAGTTCGGTCTGTCCTCACCCATTCCCTAAAAATCCAACCACCCTGGTTAGAACCAGCTATTCCTTTAGTATACAGCCTCAGTACCGCTATTTTAGCCGCCCTATTCACTTGGTTGGTGATTCGGTTAAAAGAGCGATCGCGCTAAAGCTGATGTACTCCAATCCTTTTACCCATAGCAACTTACCACCAACAACAATTGTAAAATCCAATACATTCAAGTTGACAGATTAAGCCGAGTACAATCAACAATTTTACAGCCTTTTTCAGGCTAGTGAGATACAGATGCTATGATTTTGATATTCAATTTTATATGAATTAGGATGCAACCCTACTCGCTGGATTTTCGCCAAAGGATAATCGATACTTACGCTGAGGAAAATACGTCACAACGCAAGCTGGCTCAAAGATTTCGAGTTGCCCCTAGCTTCGTACAAAAGATACTCAAGCAATATCGAGAAACAGGTAGTATTGAACCTAAACAACGGTTAGAGCAAACACCGACAAAACTTAACTCAGCACAGCTAGATATCCTGAAAAATATTGTGGCAGCTAATAATGATGCCACCCTAGCTGAACTGTGTGACCTCCTTCTTCAGGAGACCAATATTTGTGTTGGAGTATCTACTATGTTTCGTATGTTAGAGAAGCAAGACTTGACTCTAAAAAAAAACACTTCATCCGAGCGAGAAAGAAACTGAAAAAGTCCAAATACAACGCTGTGAATTCTGGCAAATAATGCAAGCCCTATTGGCTCAAGACCTGGTATTCCTTGATGAGACAGGGGTCGATCTGAGCTTGACTCGCTTACGTGCGCGCTCACCTAAAGGCTCAAGAGCACGCGGTAAACGTCCGAGTAAACGAGGTAAACGTGTTTCTATCATTAGTGCCATTAATCTTCAGGAAGTGATGACGCATTGTCAGCTCATCGGTACAACAGATGGGCTAACGTTTGAAGCTTTTATCTCTCAAAGACTTGTCCCAAAGCTTTGGAAGGGTGCCTGTGTCATTATGGATAACTGTTCCATCCACAAGGGGGAAGAAATTAAAGCTCTATCTTGTTGCAGCCGGAGCAATCTTGATTTACTTACCTCCCTATTCACCGGACTTCTCACCGATAGAAAACTGTTTTTCAAAAATTAAAAATACACTCCGCTCAATCGGCACCCGCACTTATCCAGACTTAGTGAAAGCAATTGAAGAAGCCTTCTCTCAAGTATCTTTAGAAGATCTAAAAGGCTGGTTCACTCATTGCTGTTATTGTACCTCACTAGCCTAGAAAACGCTGTATTTAATGCTCTGTTTAGCCATAAGGATAATCAAACCGCTAGTATTACTCAAGAAAAAAATCTGCGATCGCCTACCAGAGGTTAATTCTAGAATTCAGCAATGGCAAAAGTTTTCGGAGTCTGACAGAAGAGGGTTAGCTCAACTCAAGGCACGTCAAGAGGCAGAATTAACCCATCAGCAGGCTCTGGCGAATCTAGAATTGGAAAAAGCCGAGCGTATGGCTGAAATCACCAGTACTGAATACCGCCAGAAAGTTGAAGCCATTGATCCAGAAACGATAAAAGCGATCGCCCAAGCGGGTCCGGAAATGCAGGCGAGACTGCTTGAAGGTCTGGGCATTCAAAGTGTTTTAATTACGGATGGGAAAAATCCTATCAATCTCTTTGGTGCCGCGAATGGTTTGATTAGTCCGATGAGTCCTCGGCATTCTTCTGAGTCTGTGCAACTGCCCAGTACAGAATCCTGAGTTTACTCTGTTGAGAGCTGAAATCCTGGAATAGAAAGAGAGCGCGTTCTGCCATTATCATCGCGCCAGCGTTGGAGGTAGGAGCTTCCCCGTTGCTCGATAAACCCTCCTGGTGTTTTCCGACAGCGATGGGCTCTCTGGCGAAAATAATCATTAAAGGCTTGCTCTAGCTCTTCTAGCGCAAAGGGCTTGGGGATAAATCGGAAAGCCCCTTCTGCCATAATCTGCTGAAACACCATCGGATCACCGTAGGCAGAAATGACGATTTTCCCGACAGCATATCTGAGATTATTGATTTGACGTAAGAAGTCCACACCATCGTAGGTTTGGTCTTCCGAGTTGAGTTCGGTAGCCAAGCTATTTCGATAACCCGATGGCATTCGCAAGTCGGTCACCACCAAGTGAATTTTACATCCCACCAAGCGGCGACCTTCTGGTAATTCTTCCCATTCGGCATTGGCTGATAAAACCTGTAACCCTTCTTTGCCATTACTGGCGAAGTAAAACTGATATCTCTTATCGCCCTCGTATTTCATTTCGATGAGGTCTCGGAGCGCTTCTTCGTCCTCCACAATTAGGACTCTTTTTACCATAGCCGTTCTGTCGGTTCACCAATACTCTTAATCTTAACTTTAGTAAACTCCCCAGCGCTGCTGGAGAGTGGAGGGCTTATATAGCACTTCAAGGGTTGGGTGCAATACACCCTAGTAGAAGCAGGGTGTAGGGTGTAGTGCTTTCAAATGAGAACCGCTATAGCTCCCCCTTTCTTCATTAAGAATCGTCACAAACCAGTTCCTGGGCAGAACGATAGGTTACTGGAGCCACATATGCCAGCACCAACTGTCCATCGGCTAGCGTGATGATAGTGTTAGCTTCCCGGAGTGGCAGTGGTGCAGGTGTCGGTGTCGGTGTGGGAATTGCCCACTCAGACAGCCCCACACCTGGGGACATTGGCAAGGAACGCCCACCGGAACGGGTTAATTGAGTCGCATTGGGCGTAGTTTGCCCGATGCAGCTTTGAGCAATGTCAACGTCTGAAGCCATCCCCGGCTCTATCTCTATGAGTCCTTGAGCAACACCTGGCTCATTAATCACCAGTTCCACGTCCCCATCAACCCCTAACTCTGAACTCGCAGATATCTGGCTTTGTGGCTTGATAAATAAGCCTTGAGTCGCAATCCTAATATTACCGCCAGAGCCTTTAAAGGCATCGGCAGCAATTCGGCTTTCTATTACTATCAAATTCTCGGTATCTGTGGTAATATTTCCCCCATCCCCAGCGTTTCGCGCCGTTGCCGAAATTTGGCTGTTTTGCAGGAGCAAGGTATTAGCCCCAATCTCAATATTGCCACCCGTCCCCGACTGGGTTTCAGCCGTAATACTGCCCTTATTCGTTAGGCGAATTAAATTGCCATCAAGCACAATAGAGCCTGCATCTCCCGTTCCTAGATTGGTGACGCGAACTTCTGAGCGATCGTCTATGTAAATTTGGGGAGATGTAATATTAATTGTACCTGATTTACCAGATAATTGAGAGCCATCGGGGAAATTAAAGCTATCCCGAAACAGGGGATTTAATATATCGGCTGAAGACACAATGGAACTGGGGAGTTGGGATTGAGTATCTTGACCGGATAATGATACATAGTCCGTGGCATTTATAGAAATCGTTCCGGCATCTCCCTGAGCCAACGTAGACGAATCAATTCTACCTCCATTTTTTAGCGTCAGCCTATCGGTCTGAATCGTAACACGAGCTGCATCTCCCGTTCCCCCTGAAGATGAACCAATGCCACTGGGAGAAAATATTTCAGGATTAATGCCGTCTAATTCTAAGTCGTTGGCGGTAATTTGAATCGTTCCACCATCACCCTTCCCGCCAGTCGCTGACAAAACTAATCCTCCCGATTGAATCCTTAATTTTCCCGCATTAATCGTAATATCTCCTGCCGCTTCATCACTAAAAGTGATTGATGTAATTGTACTTAATGCCCTAGACGTGCGGGGAGAATAGCCAATAATATTCAGGGTGTCGGTGATATCTAGATTTAAAGCACCAGCTTGAGCAGAACCATAACTGACGGTGAATAATCCTCCCCCTTGAATTAGGTTTAAGTTGGGAGTAAAAATATTAATAGAACTGCCAGGAATTGCTCCTAATGTCTCGGTGCGAAGAAAGCCGACTATCTGGGCAATGGGATCAGTGCCACTAATTTGGAATTGCTCAGTGGCGTTAACTGTTATCTTTCCCGGTTGCGACAGGGAATTATTTAAGGGGAATCCAAGGGTTTGAATAAAGGCAACCGAACCGTCAGCAAAGCTGATTTGGTTCCCCCAGAGTTCAATCGTTCCGCCTGTAATGCCGGAGGCGTTAATCGCGCTGCGTGTGGTCAGATTAATCGGATTAAATTGGGAAATAGCCTGGAAGTTAAATTCTCCTTTCTGTACAGCCGAAAAGGTTACGTCTCCTTCATTCACGGCTGCCAAAACAATATGTCCATCGAAAGCGGTTAGTATCGCGCCATCTAAATCAATCTGATTTCCGATTAGCGCTAAAGTCCGACCCGGTTGTACGGTTAAACCACCGATTGAGTTATCGGTAATGGGCATAAAGTTAAGGGCATTGAGTTGATGTCCTTCACCTTCAACGCGGATACCGCCTGAACTCTTGATTAATCCTAAACCAATGGGTGTACTTATCGTTAGCAGAGGTGGATAAGAAGTGGGGACGGTGCTGAATTGAGTCCCATCGGCAAACAAAAGGCGATTAGCGGTACTGGCGATAAAGGAACCGTTCAGATTTAACTGAGCATTGACACCAAAGAGGATACCGTTGGGATTGAGGAAAAACAAATTGGCATCGCCTAAGACTCCCAACGTTCCCAGAATCTTGGAGGGATTCTCTCCGGTGACGCGGCTGATGATAGTTTCAATTCCGGTAACTGGAGTAAAATAGGCTTCATTTCCAGCATCTATATTAAATTCAGAAAAGCTGTGGAATAGGTTAGTGCCTACTTCTGTTCCACCTCTAATGATGAGTCGGTTCTGTTCAAGGTTAATGTCGGAGTTAATGGGTAAGGTAGAATCGGGAATAATTTGGGCTAGGGTTTGTGTTCCACTAACTTCAGATAATCCTAGGGCTATGATAGCGATCGCCTGACTCCATTTCATGGCTCACAAGAATTTTAACTGCACCTTTAGAAAATACTAAACCCACAAGGGTGTCCTGTTTCGGGGTGCGATCGCCATTCGACCTCAATCTATAATTTTTAATTATAACTTGAAATCCGTGCTAATCGATAAATTTATCAATAGAGCGGGTCGTTAGCAGCGCGAGACTTTTGGGAATCCTATTTTTGTAAACCAAGCCAAAGTACCTTCCTTCTGGCATTTTAGGAGAAATGACGATGCCCTTCAGAATTTTAAGTTTGGATGGTGGCGGTATTCGAGGACTTGTCTCTGCATACATGCTACAAGAAATTGAGGCAAAACTTAAGGAGAATAACAAACCGCCTTTACGAGAACACTTTGACATGATTGCCGGGACTTCTACTGGATCAATTCTGGCGGCGGGAATTGCACTGGGCTATCCAATCAAAGATTTGATTGACATCTATAAAACACGAGGATTAGAAATCTTTCCCTACCAAAAGTTGTTTGACATGGGGCGATTGAAACTGTTGCTGAAGTATGGTCTTTCGGCTCCAAAATTTTCTAATGAAGGGCTAATTAATGTCCTGAAGAATGAACGCAGATTCAAGAAGCCGGATGGTAGCTACATTAGCATGAAAGAAGTCGGTCAAGATGGAAAGAATCCCATTGTCTTGATTCTTGCCTATGACACAAGGTATCGTAATACCACCTTATTCACTAACTATCATACTCCAGAAGAAGGGAACCGATGGTACAATAAGCTACCCCTGTGGCAAATTTGCGTTTCTTCTGCCTCAGCTCCAACATTTTTCCCAGCTTACGAACTGAAACATCATGAAGAGAACAAAGATAAAGGCATCAAGGAAGAATGGAGTTTTCCTCATGTTGATGGCGGCGTAACCGCTAATAATCCGTCTTTGTGCGCCATTGCCCGTGCTATCCAGTTAGGTCATAAGTTAGAGGATATTTCTGTCCTGTCGATTGGCACAGGTGAAAATAAGAAACCCTTGAGTTTTAAGGAAATTGAGGGATGGGGATTGATTCAATGGGGATTACGCATTTCTGATGTGTTTATGGAAGGTCAAGCTGAAATTCAAAGCCGCATTTGTACGCAATTAATGGGAGGTGCCCCCTCCCGCCGCTATCTGCGTCTACAATTTGATCTGAATAAAGCTTTTGGTGAGCCAGAAAATTATTTAGCTCAATCTCCCATATTGCCCAAAAAAGAACGGAAAAATTTCTGGACAAGAAAGCATATTCAAGAATCAATGGACGACGCCCGAGAAGATAACATAAACCAGTTAGCCGATGCTACTAAAAAATACCTGAGTCGGGGATATGTTTTTGAGAGCCGATTTGAACATTATGGCAGTGTTGGGGATGAGATTGAGCAATTTATCTTAGACAATCCTGAGCCACGAGCCTGTATTAAGAAGTAAGATTTTAGGTTAGAGGAAGGAAAGTAGCTCATCAGGTTTTTGGGGAAAGGAAAAAGGGATATACTCAGAAACACCTACTTCCTTCCCCATTCATTTTTCCTTAATTTTTTACTTCTGTACAACTCGGAACCAGCAACATCAATCAACGAAAATATCATCGTCGCTTCACCATTTTCACCCCTCGTTCCGGTGCAAAGGTTGCGCCTCGACGTTTCGGACGCTCTGGGTTTTTGTCAGCGAGAGCCAGTTCATACCGTTGCATAATTGTCGCCAAGACTAATTTCATTTCAAATAACGCCAACGCTTCACCAATACAGCGACGAATACCTCCCCCAAACGGTAAAAATTCATAGGGCGAAAATTGACGTTCTAGAAATCGCTCCGGCTTAAATTGCTGAGGGTTTGGATAGATATCCTCACGGCGATGAGTTAGGTAAATACATCCATACAGTCTCATCCCTGGTTCTAACAGATACCCCATCAGTTCCACAGGCTCTTTCACAGCTCGTGGTGTTGTTAATACCGCAACTGGGTAAATCCGCAGCGTTTCATTACAAACGGCGGTTAAATAGGGCAATCGAACGATACTCAGCGGATCGGGATTATCCCCCAGCGTTTCTAATTCCCGCAGCATCGTTTCTCGGACTTCAGGAAACCTATGAACCCAATACAATGCCCAAGCGATTGCTGTGGCAGTGGTTTCATGACCCGCTAACAGTAAGGTTATCAATTCATCGTGTAATTCCACATCCGTCATCCCCTCTCCTGCTTCATCTCGTGCTGACAGGAGCAAGCTGAGGATATCTGGGCGCGAAGGGTCATGATGTTCCCGGCGCTGCTGGATTTCAGCATAGAGCAATTCATCAATTTGTCGCTGCAAGTGGCGGATGTACCCCCAAGGACTTTTAGAACCTAAATCCTTTTGTAACCCCGGAAAAAAGAGCAATCCTGCCAGATAGGGAACCTTAAACGCATCCGTTCGGCTGGTAATTCGTTGTTTGAGTTGGTGAAATGACTCTCCGTCGGCGAGTCCAAACACCACCTTCAAGATGACCTCCATTGAGATATCCTGCATCACACTCCGAGCGGTGAAGGTTTGGTTGGGTATCAACTGAGCCAACTTTTTTTCGGTCAGGTCAATGATTAATTGTCCATAAGAATGCATCCTTTCACCATGAAAAGGGGGCATGAGCAATTTGCGCTCCCGACGATGGCGAACGCCTTCTAATACAAACATAGAATAATCGCCCACCAACGGCTGCAAAAGCTGATTGGCAGGAGCTATAAATTGCTGGGTATCGCTGGAAAAAATTTGCTGAAGTGCCTGGGGATTACTGACTAGTAATACTGTGTTAGTATTGCCAATCACCGGGGCATTAAAGATATCGCCATAGCGTTGCACGGCGGCATCCATAAAACTGAGGGAATCTACTGTCCACTGAATTTTCTGTAACCACGGAGGTGTTTTGGGTCCATCAGGAATTTTCATTGTTCTCATCTGTCTTGCCACTGTAAGTCCTACCAGAATACAAGTTGTACTAGATAATACACTTCCGGCTTGCTCTCTAGATGAAACTGACACGTAAGAAGAAAATCCTGCTGCTGATTACTACGTCAATCGTTGCCGCCATTGGGTTGGATATGGCGATCGCACGTAGCGTCTATCATCCGTTAAACTATCTCTATTCGATACTGAGTTGGACGAGTTGCCGGATTTTCCCCTGCTATCCCCAGGACACCAAAGCGGTAAAAGGAGAACAGGGGATGGTTGTTACCTCCCACGCCGAGGCATCGCGGGTGGGACAGGAAATTTTACTCGCTGGAGGGAATGCGATTGATGCAGCAGTGGCTGTAGGGTACGCCTTAGCCGTGGTTCATCCCTGTTGTGGGAATATTGGTGGCGGTGGGTTTATGGTGATTCACCGCGCTGATGGGGAGGAGATTTTTCTTAATTTTCGGGAAACCGCGCCCCTGGCGGCGTCGGCAGGTATGTATTTGAATGCGAAGGGAAAGGTTATTCCGAATTTAAGTACTCAGGGATATCTAGCAGTGGGAGTTCCAGGAACTGTGGCGGGATTGGATACTGCCCTATCTGAGTATGGCACGATGACCCGCCAGCAAGTGATGGCAGGGGCGATTCGCTTGGCAGAGGAGGGGTTTCGCCTGTCGGCGGGAGATATTGAACGATTGCACCCCCAGACTAAGTTGTTTGCACAACAGCCGAATGTGGCGGCGATTTTTTTGCAGAATGGGAAACCCTACCAAGTGGGGGAACGGTTGGTGCAGCGGGAATTGGGTCAAACCTTGAGAGCGATCGCCCATTCGGGAGCGTCTGCTTTCTATCAGGGTAAAATTGCTAGGGTGATCGTGCAAGCCAGTCAGGAAAACGGCGGGATTCTTGCGGTTGAGGATTTTGCCAGGTATCGGGTGAGTCAAGAAAAGCCGCTGCAATGTGAGTATCGCGGGTATGAGGTGGTGACAGCGCCGCCGCCTGGTGGGGGGGTGACGGTGTGTCAGATGTTGAATATTTTAGAAGGGTATCCCCTTTCTGAATTCAATTGGCATTCGACAGAGAGTCTGCATTACTTTTTATCGGCGGCGCTATTTGCTTATAGAGATAGGAATCAGGTTTTGGGTGATCCGGATTTTATCGATAATCCCGTTGAGCGACTCCTAAGTGAAGGCTATGCTGCTAGGATTCGGGGGCAAATTGGAGAAAAGGCAATCGATCCGCGATCGCTTAACTTGGAGGAAATGCCCCAAGGTACGCATACCACGCACTATTCCATTGTGGATCGGTTTGGCAATGCCGTGGCAGTAACTTATACGATTAACTCCCTGTTTGGTGCCAAGGTTATTGCCAAAGATACGGGGTTCTTTCTGAATAATGAGATGGACGATTTCACGGCTAAACCAGGGAAAGCGAATCAGTTTGGTTTAGTTCAGGGAGAAGCGAATCAGATTGAACCGGGGAAGCAACCCCTGAGTTCCATGAGTCCGACGATTGTGAAGCAGGATGAAGAAGTTGTTTTGGTGACGGGTTCTCCTGGGGGTGCGACGATTCCCACAACGGTGGTGCAGGTGATTACAAATCTGATTGATTATAACTTGGATATCGAAGGGGCGGTGAATGCACCGCGTATTCATTATCAGGGATTACCCAATTGGGTGCTGACGGAACCGTTTGCGTTAGAACCTGAAGTGGTTCCCCGGTTGTGGGAGAGGGGATATCGGGTGATTCCGTTTACCACTTGGGGGGCGGCGGAATCGATTGGGATTGAACCGGAAACGCGGGTGCTT
>NZ_JADEWY010000103.1 GCF_015207375.1 Coleofasciculus sp. LEGE 07092
CCCCCAATTCTGGAAGATAAATCCGATACTGTTCCGGTGTCACCTGACCGGATACAACCCTAGTTGCATCTCCAGGTAATCCTTCAATTACCACGGCGTCTCCTTGTTGGGATATCGGATCACGACTGAATGCCACACCGGAAAAAACCCCTTGGATTTGTTTTTGAACCAGCACTGCCATTGAGGTGTCGGGTAAGTCGCGGTTGCGGCGGTACTGGGTAGCGCTTGGGTTATGGTAGGAGGCTAAAACTTGGGTAATGGCTTCCTGGAGTGCGGGTCTGCTGGTAACATTTACAACACTTTGATATTGTCCTGCTGCGGAAGAGGACTCCGAATCTTCTCCTATGGCAGAAGAACGCACAACCAGGGGTTCAGATTCAGAAATGGGTAGGTTTTCAATCAGAGGTTGCGCATCATCTCCCGGTGGCAGTACCCAACCTGTCGGCACAGCGTAACCCCAACGTTTGAGTTGAGATAGATGGGCAGCTTTCTGCCCGACTTGACGAGCATCCAGTTCCTGATTTAAAGAAATAATGGCACGATCGCCTCGAAAAAAACGAAACACGGATTGAGATTCTACCTTTCCTTCCTCGCTGGGAAGGTTTAAATCATCGGGAATTTTATGATAAATCCAGGCTAACAACAGACCCAGTGCGATCGCTGTAACGATTCTGGCTGAGTCTTGGGGATGCAGTAGCGCTAAGATAATTGGAATCAATATTAAGATACTGAGGCGTCCGCTAGTGCGATCGCGGAAAATAGTAAAGCTAATGCCCCCTATTACAAATACAAATAGCGCTACTTTCCAATCATGAACCACAATACCCCAGACCGCGTTTGTTGTTCCTGCACCTTTACTCATCCAGTAGCGGCCCATCACCAGCATAATTAGAGCAATGAGTTCCCAGGCAGGTTCGGTGGGAAAGAAATAACCGGCAAGTAAAACGGCAGCAATACCTTTAAATGCTTCTGATAGCACTGCCAGGATACCAACCCAGCGTCCCCCGTGATAGAAAGCAGCGGAAACGGACACGTTACCCGTACCGACGCGGGATAGCTGAATACGGGTTAATGCGTAAGTAATCCAAGAAATTAGGGGAAGTCCACCCAAGAGAGGACAGGCGGTAAAGATGAGCAAAGCACCCCAAACCTGCGTTAGTGTCATGGGACTGCGAAGAGTTACTAATGTTATTTGATCCTACAACTGGCAGGTTAGGGTCAGGGTGGCAACGGTAATGAGAGCGGACGAGGGCGGATGGGTTGTTGGTGGGATAGCGAGTCAGCTAAGGGAGTTGCATCTGAGATCTTTCACCCTTCTCAGTAAGCCTGATAATTATCGACCTAACTTATTTTCAATTCCTTCACAACCACCAGGAATTGTCTTTCGAGATTGTTCCCCACACCAGTAACAGCAATATTTTCGCTGTTCGTCATCTAGCCGCTTAACAGCAGTGAAATTAACTCCCTCAACCACCGCACCCGTATAAGCACCCGTTTGGTAATTGGGAGGTTGAATGCGGCTACGGGGACTAGCGATTTCCACTAATCCGTAGAACAGACGCACTCCCCTCATATCAGCACCTGCTAGGATAGCCTCATACAAAATAGTCCGAGACAAATTAGCTCCTACCAAGTCGCAGAGACTGAGATTAGCGCGAACCATGTTGGCATCGCTTAATTCCGTCCAGCGCAGATCGGTTCCAGTTAAATCAGCCCCAGCCAACATAACATTCAATTCAATCACGCGCACACCATAGAGGCGGTCTTCTTGGTATCCTCCATCACCATCTAGCATCGGGCGTCCCAAATGGCGATCGCGTTTTAGAGGGGTTAACAACCGGGACTGGGACAAAAATCTCAGAACTTTAGCTTTACCAAGGGCGTCTACACTACTCAGAATAGCGGCTGTTCGTCCCTCACAAAAAGCCCGTTCCTGGGGCCAGTCTTCTAGCAACCCTTCGTCATCCAATGCCAAATCACTGATACCTTGAAAGTAAGCATCAATGGTTTGCTGCTGGGTAATTATATTTTGCTGAATAGTTAGGTCTTTGGAAATAATGTACTGCCGCCATGCAATATAAACCGCTAAGATAGCGATTAGAATTTGTCCTAAAGCTCCGATCCATTCTGCTAGTGAGCCAACCGAATCAAACTTTTTTGTGAACCCAGTCAAGAAAGCCAGAGCGATAACGGCAACTACTACTCCGCAGATAGCAACGAGTTGCAATTGCTGCTGGGGGGATAACGCCTCATTGAGCGATCGCTGCACGGGGGACCAAAGTACCACTACCGACAACAGTAACGTGACGATGACTCCTGTTACTCCAATCCAGAAGTTATCGAGAGCTAACCCCACAATCAGGATAGCGATCGCACTCAGAATAATAACCGATGGATTAGCGATCGCCTTTTGAGTGGGACTCCCCTGACTTGCCAACTGAGACTGCGACAAAATAGATAAGTGTTGCTCTTGGTGATTTTCTTGCACGACTGCCAAGGATTTTCCATTGGTTGAGGCTAAGTCTGTGTTCGAGTTGATACTATCAAGGGCTTGATTGGACTGGGATGGTTCGGGCTGGTTTGTCATGTCTTTGAGTAAAGCAGGCAGGGCGGAGTGCGTAGGAAGCGATGGGTACACTTAGAAGATTTTGATAGCTTACTCTACATTACCGTCAGTACAGGCATGGGTGGCAGTAGCGATCGCACAAGATTTGCTAAACGATTATTAAAGGGCTTGCCTAGAATGAGAGCAAAGAAAGATAAGGAAACGTAAGGAGTTTTTTTTATATGCGAATGCTGCATACAATGCTGCGTGTTGGCAATCTCGATGAATCCCTCAAGTTTTACTGCGACGTGCTAGGCATGAAGTTACTCCGTCAAAAAGACTATCCAGGCGGTAAATTTACTTTGGCGTTTGTGGGGTATGGGGATGAGTCCGATCACACGGTACTCGAACTCACCTACAATTGGGGTGTTAACCAATACGACTTGGGCAACGCTTACGGACACATTGCTATCGGCGTTGATGATATTTACGCTACCTGTGAACAAATCAAGACACAGGATGGTAAAGTTGTGCGGGAACCAGGACCCATGAAGCATGGTTCTACCGTCATTGCCTTTGTGGAAGACCCGAATGGCTATAAAGTTGAACTCATTCAACTGGGAACTCAAAGTTCTGCCCAACAGCAAAAAACTGCCACCGCCGCTAGTAGCTAGGATAAGTAGGCAATTAAGCCCCTAGCTTTCCTGCTCTAGGGCAGCTAGGGGAGCTGACACGACTACGTCTGCGAGGCACCAGCTTATCAAAAGAAAAAAGAGTCACTTGCGCGACTCTCTTGATTATCAGGGTGCATCTACATAACAAACTATAGCACATTAAGGATGAGGGGTGTCACCCCCTATTTAAAAAAATAGTGCAGGGATCTTGCCTGCTACATTCATAAAGACGGGCAGATACCTGTTTTACTGGGTTTCAAGGGGGAGGAGAGTAAGGAAAGCCTATGGTAAAGGAGATTGAGCGACTCAAAAATAGCCTACTTGCTCTCTTTCTGAAATCCAACTGCCCATTATGCGATCGCCCCGCTGAGGCGGAACTGTGCGAGTACTGTCAACGGCAGTTGCAGCGCTGTCAAATGAGTAACCCAAGCGAATTCTGGCAAGAAGAGTTACCCGTATTCGTCTGGGGGAATTATGGGGGTGTCTTGAAACGGGCGATCGCTGCTCTAAAATATGACAACAAACCCCAGTTAGCGCGTCCGTTGGGTTACTGGTTAGGTGAAGCTTGGCTGAAATCTCCTGCTGTCAAGGGAAGCAAAAAATTAACGGTGGTTCCGATTCCCATCCACCCCAGCAAGCGGCAAAAACGGGGTTTTAATCAGGCAGAACTCATTGCTCAAAGTTTTTGCCAGTTCACAGGTTATTCTCATCAACCCTTGGGTTTAGAACGCATTCGGGAAACTGAGGCGCAGTTTGGGCTATCGGTGCAAGAGCGATCGCAAAATCTGGCAGATGCTTTTGAAATTAGCAAAAGCCTTCGCCGAAATTCCCCCAACTCACCCGTGCTAATTGTTGATGATATTTATACCACCGGTGCCACTGTGCGATCGGCAGCTCAGATTTTACACAACTATGGGATAAAGGTTTATGGAGTCGTGGCGATCGCGTCTTCTAAAAAGGGGATGAAGAAAGTACCATCTTAACTCTCAATATGACACGCACTCTACTTGAATGAGCAATATTAGATCTTGTCTTGCATTAATTGTTTCAAAGAACAACAGTAGCAGAGTCAGTATCTTTGGCGATAGCCGTTTCATTAGCTACCTGATGTTCGACCTCTGGTTGTTTTTCCACACAAACATCCAAGTCAAACCAGAATGTCGTACCCACGCCCACTTCGCTGATTAGATATACTCGGCTGTGATGTTTTTCAATAATATTTCTGACAATAGAAAGACCCAATCCCGTGCCTTCTAGAGTATGAACTCGGTTCTCTACCCGAAAAAATCGCTCGAAAATTGCTTCTTGGTCTTCTAAATCAATTCCAATGCCCGTATCAGAGATTTCAATCCGCACTCGACCTGTGTCATGGTGATGATTGCGATTGGGTTCTAGTTGATAGGCACGAATTGCTACTCGCCCACCTGGTTCGGTAAATTTCAGGGCGTTACCAACCAGGTTATCAAACACTTGCAGCAATAAATCGTAATGACCCAAAACCGGGGGTAAATGGGGGGCAATGTCGTGAACCAGTTCAATGCCTTTGTCACGGGCATTTAACTGGTAAGTGCGTAGGGTTTGCTCCACTGGTCCAGCCATGTCTACGGGTTCAAAATGATAAATCCGACAGGATGTTTCCAGTCGTGATAGGTCTAGGACATCGTTAACGAGACGGGTTAAACGGTCAGTTTCGCTATTAGCCGTTTCCAGGAACTCCTGGCGTTCTGTTTCACTCAGGTCTTCGCCGTATTCGTGCAGTGTTTCGATAAAGGATTTGATATTAAATAGGGGCGTCCTCAGTTCGTGAGAGACATTGCTGATAAACTGGCTTTTTGCCTCGTTGAGTTCAACCTCGCGGGTAATATCTTGCACAGTCATGGCAATGCCCTTGATCGTCTCACGGTACTGGTCAAAAACCCTGGTTAAGAGGATGCGGACGGTGCGGGGTGTTGGTTCGGTCAGCCTAATTCGGAACTCTTCACCTTCCCGTTCCCGGTCTGTCGATGTTTCCCCAGCCGCAATTTGATACAGGGGTCGCGTTAGTTCCATTGTTACCGTCCCAGGCAGGTGATGCAGGACATTTTCGCCGTTAAGGTTACTGCCTTCCCAACCAAAAATGCGCCGCGCTGTGGGGTTGATCAAAATTACTTTGAAGTTGGTATCGAGCAGGACAGCACCGTCGGCAATTGTAGAAACCAGAGTTTCTAGCTTGGCTTTCTCAGCCGTCAGTTCCTCAATATTTTGTTCTTCATAGCGCTCCAATCGCTCTGCCATTTCGTTGAAGCTGTGAATGAGTTCCCCTAATTCTCCACCAAAAGGTAGGTCAATTCGCTGCTTGAAATTTCCTGCCGCGATATTTTTGACTCCCACAAGCAGTTCTTTGATTGGTTTAGTAATGGTTAGGGCGTTGAAGACTGCCCCCAAAATCACCATCACCCAAATGGAGATAAAGACGGCGATGGTCACGTCTCTCGTTAAATTTGAGGAAGCAACGACTGTGGGATTGGGGTTAATACCAATCGCTAAAACCCCTAGATAATTGCCTTCATGCATCAGGGGTACAAAAACATCCGTTACTTCCCCATCAGGGGTCAGGTGCTGCCGCACCATCGGCAATTCAGAGCTTTTGGCATAGTCTTCTGGAAGCTGAATCCGACGCTGAATGGTCAGGGAGTTCTGCACTTCAGATTCTGAAAACGGGATGCCAAAAAAAATCCTGCCATCTTCGTCCGCATAGATCATGTAGCGGACGCTAGAGGTACTGCTATAGAAGCGGTGGGAGAAGCGAGCTACCTCTGTAAGATTATTTTCGGCAATCTGAGGGGCGACATTTGCGGCTAGCAACAGACCGAGATCACGACCGAAACGGGTGTCGTTTATTCTCGCGTCTTGTTGAATCGTGTTCACTGCCCAGAAGGTCAAGCCACTCATAATCAAGGAGACGGCTAAAGTGGCTGCCGCCATCAATCGGGTCTGGAGTGTAAACTCTGACCACCAACGGGCGATAACTTCTCGAAGGGTTTTCAGGAAGGCTAGCAAGGTGGGTTTCCCAGCATCAACAAAAGACAACGACAAACAGTCCTTTTTAAAGGTAGGTGCTTTTATCTAAGGATAAGCCCCTTTTTGACTAATTTTCCAATTCTCTAAGCTCGATTCTGCCTCTCGTGCCCTGCTTGGTTAAGGGTTGGGATGGGTTCTGTGTGTCCGCAGTCCGAGCTTAAAAGCCTTGGAGGGGAACGACTTCCTGGATAGTCGTAATCCTTTAAGCGGACATAGATCCCGCTCTCGTCACGGCATGACCTATATCTTTACGATAGTAAATTCCCTCAAACTCAATACAATCCATTGCCCCATAAGCTCCCGCGATCGCTTCTTCTAGTGTTTCACCTGTTGCCGTCACCGACAGCACCCGACCGCCATCGGTGAGGAGTTGTTGGTGCTTGAGCTGAACTCCTGCACAGAATACAGTGGCTCCCTTTTCTTGAGCTTTTTCAATGCCAGCGATCGCTTGACCCTTTTTGTAAGAACCTGGATACCCTTCAGCCGCCGCGACAACACAAGCTGCTGCCCCTGACTTCCAAGTAATCGGTGGAGTTTGCGCCAGTCGCTGCTGAGTACAAGCCAGGAGCAAGTCTTCTAAGGGAGTTTCTAGCAAAGGCAGAATGGCTTGAGTTTCGGGATCACCAAAGCGACAGTTAAATTCCAGCACTATCGGATCGCCTTGGGGGGTAATCATCAACCCGGCGTAGAGGACACCCCGATAGTCAATCCCTTGCTGGCGCAGGGCGTCAACAGTCGGCTGGAGAATTTCTTGCTCGATACGTGTCATCAAGGCAGGAGTAACTAGGGGGGCTGGGGCATAAGCGCCCATACCTCCCGTATTCGGTCCGGTATCCCCCTCACCAATACGCTTGTGATCTTGTGCAGGTAGCAGGGAGCGAACACTCACACCATCTGTTAGCGCTAATACTGAAACTTCTTGACCTGTCAGGCATTCTTCAATCACTACAGTACTAAAGCCGTTCTTGAACAATGACTCAACGCCAGCTTGTGCCTCTTCAACGGTGGCGGCAACTATCACTCCCTTACCGGCTGCCAATCCATCTGCTTTCACCACGATGGGTGCGCCCCGATCCTTGACGTAGGCAGTCGCGGCATCAACATCTGTAAATACGGCAAAGTCAGGTGTGGGAACGCCAGCAGACTTCATCAACGTTTTAGCCCAAGCCTTACTCGCCTCAATCTGAGAGCCTGCCTTGGTTGGACCGAAAACCACTAGGTTCTGGCGTTGCAGGTAATCGGTAATTCCCAAAGCTAGGGGCAGTTCTGGACCGACAACGACTAAAGAAACACCGTGAACCAGCGCAAACCGAGCCATTCCCTCAAAATCATCAATTCGTAACGAAATATTCTGGCAACGCTCGGTAGTTGCCGTGCCACCATTACCGGGAAAGCAGATTACCTGCTGAACGCGCTTGGATTGCAGCAGTTTCCAAACTAGGGCGTGTTCGCGTCCTCCATTACCAACCACCAAAATTTTCACTATAGCCTTACGCTCCAGAATAATGGGACTTTCAAGGTATATCTGCCTCATCTAGTCAGAAGCAGCCACTTACAGAGATCTAGTCGAGTGGACGAGTTCACTCTGCTGTACTGAACTTTTGAGTTGAGCAAATGCTCTACATTATGCCACGGGATTCCCTGGTGATTGATACAGGTGTCAGCAGTTAACCCTCTATTTACAGACGGCAATAATGTCACCAATCAAAAGAAAATCATTACCAGAGATAGCGAAAGTCGTAAGTATAAACTCCGCCTGATAGGGTAGCGAAAAGGGCTAAAATGCAGTTCCAGTCAAGCTTGTAGCCCGCAGACTTTCTTGATAACAGGAGCGCTTGTTGAGATTAAATTTTATCAATTCAGTAACTAGCTCCTGACAAGGTTCTATATCAAATCTTCGTTTATAGGCAGAATCTGCATCAGCTAAACTTGACAGGTTTGTTAAGATAAACCATCCTTCTTTCGGAGAAACCCCTAAGAACTTACGTTTCCATGGTTTCTATCCAGATTGTTACTAAAGGAAACTAAATTTTCTCAAGGGTGAAACTTGGAAAAGATAAAAATAGTTGTATTCTTTTTATTCGGTTTTCAAATCTATAGCAGTGGACACATATCTTAGGACAAACTCTGGTAGAGACGTTCCGGCGGAACGTCTCTACTAAATTCATATATAGTATTTTTAGATGATTCGTGTACAGCCAAAGCACTGAAAGTCTTACTGAGAAAGGGTTGCTTGTTTACATCTCCAGTAAAAATGCTATATGTCCTAACCGTCTTGGCAGTTGCTATAACTGTAGGAGATTAAGCAGGATTTTTAGGAAGATAAATTTGAATGTAAATCATCACCAATTAATTCATGATGAAGCTTCTGTAAATAGACAGAGATTTGTATGAAGATTTGATAAAGGACTTTTGCCAGTCAATCAGGTTAAAATCAATGACAGCTAAATGTTACAGTTCCCCACTCGCGAAAAAAATCCGATAGAACCCACCCAAATGGGAGGAAGCAACCCCCACACCCCTGTCGGCAGATGTCCGGGTGGCGCATCAAGAGTGAAAGTAAGGTTGTCGTAGAAAAGCCACTCGTTATTCACCCGCCATCCTACCTGCTCGGCATAATTCTTTTCCGTTTCATAATCATCAATGCCCGGTTTACCGCCTACGCTTTCCCAAATAGACTTTTGCACACTAAACCCAAACCGTCCGTTGCTGTATCTAACCCAGAGTTGGTTAATCGCGCGCAAATCGTCGCAGGGAAAGGCTTCAATATCTTCAATTCGCAGCCAGCCTTCTGGTTTTCTGCCTGCAACCTCTAGCATTTTGAGATAAGTTGCTTCATCGGCATCTCGCCATTGTCCTGCGGCTAATAATTGCTGAAGCTGACGATAATCATCTGGAATCAGCATCGCTAACCAATCCGGTACAGACTGGGGGCGGTACTCTGAAGCAAATGCCATACCCTTAACAATCGCCTCATTAACCGAATCACTGATAGTAGGGTTAAACTGCTGGGGTGGCTTGAGGGCAACTCCCGCAGCTCTAGCCGGAGATGGGGGTGGGACTTGTACTGTGAGAAGATAATAAAGAGTTGCGGCTAGGGCATAGACATCCGTATATTCCCCCCGTTTGGCTTCTTTGGCATACTGTTCAATGGGGGCAAAGCAGTGAGTTACTTGTTGAGTATGAGTTAGTTCCACATTGGGGATAAACTCCCGTGCCATCCCAAAATCAATTAAAACTGCCGCTTGGCGACCCTTACGCACTAGAATATTTTGTGGCTTCACATCCCGATGCAGCAAGCCCTTCTCGTGGGTGACAGTTAGCGCATCGCCAATTTGCTGAATGTAAAGTAAAGCTTCGACTTCAATAAGAACACCATCTCGGTTCACACGCTGCCAAAGGTCTTCCCCTTCAATATATTCCATCACCATGCAGGGCAGTTCGCCTTCATGAAAAGCATTCTCAATCTGCACGATATGAGGATGTCGAGATAGGGCAAGCCGTAGCGCTTCATTCAAAAAATCTTGCAGGTATTTCCGCCGGAAGCTTTGGAGCTGACTAGAGTTGAGTACCTCGTCCTTCAGCGTCTTGATAACTACAGGATTTCCCCGTTTATCCTGGGCGAGATAAGTGATGCCAAAGCCACCCTCACCCAGTAACTGTTCGATAACATAACGCCCCCCGTATAGCTGTTGACCCGCTGCCCAAGCCATTGTTGATGATATAAGAGTCTGGGTTAATTTTGGCACAGCTTTGATCCGGGTTGGATTTTAGTAGAGAGATAGCATTCTACCTCTCTAGCAGTACGCTGTGACTGTAATCAATAATTCCTCGTCGGAGGATGTTAGCAAAAATTTGCCAAATCTTCATCTAAATGGCAGCATTCTTCATCAAAACTTTTAACCACTCCTTCAAGTTAACGGTTAAGCTCTAATCAGATGAGAGTAATCAACTCACTCACAACTTATACGGGTTCACTTCGCTGCCATCCTGTTCTCAAGGGGTCGAGAACGGGATTTTTTTTCAACAAGCAACAAACTAAAGTCTCCCTATCTCGATGAACTAAGAAGGTAATTAGTTACTTGGGAAGAATCCCGATCCATCCCGTTGAACCTTTGTACTGGCACCACCACCCCCTTGCTTGGCAACCACCTTCAAACCTTCATAGGCTAGAGTTAACTCTTCAATGGCAACCGTACTGGAGCTAGCTTGTAGGGGAGCCGTTTTCCAACCCACCGGTACAGCACCGATTAACGTCCAACACTGCATGGTTTCCCCTGACTGGTTAAATACCAAAACATTGACGTTGCGGCGTTCTTTCTTCCCAGGATTGAGAATAGTGCTGACCCAATTCCAGAAGACTAAATCATCAGTAATGCCACGTTTTAGAGTCACATCATCAAACTTAGCTTGCTTGAGAAAAATACGCTGTTGCTCGTTAACTCCTCCTTCAAAGTAAACCTCTTTATCAACTTGAACACCCAACCCCGAACACTCGCTAAATGATGCTGAAATCTGACTTTCGATTTCAATATAAAAACGATTGGCAGTAACGTAGCTGAGTTCGTGGACAATATTACCGTTGTCAGCCATTAGAAGAACCCTCTGTAGTATCTGCGACGTTCAACCTTCGTTCGCAAGTCCTCCTGCATCAGCTCGTAAACGCGATCGCTCATTTTTCGCAGCATCTGAGGGTCTTGCAGAACTTTAGCGGCTAATTTTAACAAAGCCTTTCGCTGTGTGTTATTCATGGTCGTCTTCTTTTTTCTTCATCCGCTTGCCTCGTCGCTGCAATTGCTGCAAGTAGTCATCTGGCGAGGCTGATTCGTCTTCTTGTTTAGGTTCGGTTGGCTGCACCTCTGGCGATTCGTTGATTACCGGAGGAATATCTTCAGTTGTAGACTCCTCAACAGTAGGAGTACTCTTGCGCCGCCGCAGTTCTTTCGCTTTTGCCTGCAACTCCTGGAATGTTTCATTTTCTGTAATTTCTGCTACTTGACGCTCTTTTTCAGAGTGGTCAATGTCAATATCGATTTTCAGGAGTTTTTTGACGCCTTTATAAACAGCTTGGGCATAGCGGTCAATTAATATCACACCCCCTGCTGTTACGACCAGCGCCAATGCTGGAGGTACTAGGGGAATCCATCCAGCTTGCAGAAATAAAGCATAACTCGCTCCGTACAAAACTGCGATCGCACCGATTCCAGCCGGAACCAAAATCCACGGGCGGCGGATTTTCCAAGCCAAGGTTCCGCCGACAACTGACCAACCGAAAATCCACAGAACTTCACCCCACCCAGACCAATACCAAATAGAAGGTCGCCCCTCCAATGCTGACGCGAGAATTTGACTGGCAATCTGGGCGTGAATCACCACCCCTGGCATTTCTACTCTATCCTGTCCACCCGCACTATAGGGCGTGGCAAAATCGTCATTCTTCGTGGTTGCTGTATAACCAACCATGACAACTCGGTCTTTCACTAGATTCGGATCAACTTTCCCTTCCAATACATCTGTCAGGGTGACTTGCTCTACGGCATTCTGACCGGAGCGATAGTTGATCATAATCTGGTAGTCTTCTGCACGAGTGCTGTAGTATCCACCCGACTGCTCTTCTAGGGGTTTGAATACGGCTGACCCTAATGCTAGGTTTCCCTCTTCGGTTTGGTCTAGATAGATATCCTTGCCTTCCAAGTAAACCATTGCTGTATTTAATGCAAAGGAGGGGATTTGGTTTTCCTCAGAAACGTAATTACAATAATGGGGATTTTCGATGGCAACTTTGGTGGGGAAGGGAATTGAAACTAAGATCGCGCGGCGAATCGCCACATCCCGGTCGAGGGGCAAATCGGCAAACCCAATCCGCTCTTCTGGCACTCCAGGCGCAGCGGGATTTCCAGGTTCAGTGGGCGAACTAAGTTTACAAGCCGCAATAATATTTTCGTTTTCCTGGAGAACTTTTACTAACTGCTCCCGACCCGTCTCGACCTTCACATCCCGCAAAATATCTATGCCGATTACTCGCGGTTGATACTCCTCCAATTTTTGTAAAAGCTCCGCCAAGGTGCCATCAGGGATATTGGGCGCATTCATTTGCTGAATGTCTTCTTCGCTAATTCCAACTACCAACATCCGGTCGTCTGAACCTGGCTCAGGACGCGATCGCATCAGTTGGTCGTAGGTTCGGAGTTCCAAGCCTTCCAAGCCTCCCAATTGCCGCACCCCCACTATCACCCCCGTAACCACGGCACTGGTAAGAATCACCGTTCCACCAAAGGTGGTTAGCGAACGAAATTTTTCAAAAAATTTAGAAATCATAATGGCATTGCCTCCTCATCCTTCGAGGGTTAATTAACGCACAACGCTAGTTCTTTCCTACTCCCTACTCTCGCCCTTTGTTAAGATTTTTTACTAAATAAGGCGTTATTTGAATTGCTTTTGCTATAAAGATTGGCTAAAATAATATCATATATCCTATACTGCTATGTTGCTTGTGTAATGGTTGTCTAGCCAAATGTTACATTTAGCTGAATCCACCACAAGACCCATTACGGTTCAGGAAGGTATAGAGCTTCAAGCTTTAATGATTTTTAAAGATTTGTTGAAGGATTAGAGAAACTTTCCTGAAGACAGAGTAGTCAAAATCATATATTTTTTTATTGGTTAAACTCTCTACTAGATTCATGAGCTGAAATTCGGTCAATTGCTGTCATTGGAAAGGAATCAAGATGAGAAAGCCTTCTGTATACGTCAAAACATTGTCCTTGGTTTTATCGGCGGGATTGGTGGTAAGTGCCAGCACCATAGCAACTGCCAGCCCTAAGCCTAATTTTTCCAGCCAAGGTCAAAAGGCTCCTTCAGAAACCCTGGTAGGGAATAAGCGCCTGAGATTTAAAGTGCGGGGTGTCCGAGCTTCCCGGCGTCGGACTGGGGGAATCTCGCGGGGTTCCCGTATGTGTTACGGCGAGGAGATAACAGTAACGCCGTTGCTGCCGAAACTCACCCCGGAGCAGTCATCAAAACCGGATAAAATTGCCATTGAATCTACCGTAGTCCCAGATCCGAACTTCTATGTTTACGTGAGTCCTACCAAGGCACAGGAAGCGTCCTTCACTCTGCTCAATGAACAAGGCGACGAGATCATCTATGAGGAAACCATTGATCTGAAGGATAATAATCCCGGAATCATCAGCGTTAGCCTTCCTGAAAATGCCAATTTGCTGGAGGAAAATCAGACCTATCACTGGTTCTTCTCCGTTCAATGCGATCCCAATGACTCCGCAGGCGATGCGATTGTAGAGGGATGGGTCAAACGAGTGCCAATGGATGATCAGCTAGAGAGTGAGTTAGAACAGGCAGAAGATCGCGATCGTCCAACTGTCTATGCAGAGTATGGCATCTGGACTGACAGCTTAACTGCCTTAGTTGAGTTACGCGAACGCTATCCCACCGACCAAGAAGTGGCAGGCGATTGGCGCAGTTTGCTAGAATCAGTCGGTTTAGACACTATTGCCGACGAACCTATCATCGGTTCAGTGACAGGAATTGAATAGACATCTTGCTCTTATGGGTAAATAAGGAAAGGAACAGATACTGGTAAAACCGAATAGTCGCAAGAGGTCTATTTAACAAAGACTGATTTAGAGACGCGATATATCGCGTCTCTAGGGTCTAAGTTTGGTGTGCAGGCTCTAGTAGCCGCTGGGCATTTAATAAAAAAATAGTGGCAGGGGTTCCTTCGTGAGTTAGGCTCGCCGTATGGCTTACCATCCGCAACGGATCGGCATGACTGTCAGATTCAGGAAGACGTTGCACCATGTCGCCGCTTAATTCCACTAAAGTAGGGGGTTCATCCACAGCAATCCCCCAGAGTTCACTATCGGCAGTGCGGGTAATGACTAAAAACGGTGGGGAATCAGATGCGATCGCTAAATTCCCACCATTGAACTGCTGATGCAACTCCAAAACCCTGATGGTATGACGACCTAGACGGACTAATCCCATCCCTCGGAGTCCTCCACTATCAGGAGGAGAGCTCACCACTTTCAGCACGTCCCTCATCGGCAGTCCTAGAAAGCGATCGGCTATTTTAAAAACAATGAATTTTTCTACCCTTGAATCATCCTGCATCGTTCGTTTGCTGTTATTGGTTAGTCGTATTCAGCACTCTCTACTCCCTACTCCCTACTCCCTAAAATCCACGGTAGAATTCTGAATTTTTATCTTGAGCGCATCACTCACTATTGCCAAAAGCTCATGTTCTAGATAAGGCTTCGTAATATAAGCTATTGCCCCCAACTCTTCGGCAATTAAGCGGTGCTTTTCTCCAGATCGAGAACTCAGAATTGCGACCGGAATATAGGCTAAAACCGAGTCGTGCTGGCAGTGCTTGAGAAACTCAAACCCATTCATGCGCGGCATTTCAATATCACAGATTACCAACTGAATCTGTGGATGACGCTGGAGTTGCTCGATTGCTTCACAACCATCTCTGGCTTGCAATACCTGATAACCTGAATGCTGTAGGGTCATCGCCAAGGATTGGCGCACAGTCACAGAATCATCCACCAACAGTACTGTCGGATGCGATCGCACTCGGATATCTAAATCCCGTGAAGCTGGCAAAGCCGCACGGTTTTGGGTGGGTAACTGTTGCTGGGGTTGGTTTGCTGCTTGCAGTTGGGGAGCTTGATAACCCAGCAACCTAGTATCCCCGATAGGAGTTGAGCGGGTGGATTCTGTTTCTGTGAAACCTCCCATCGTCAAATCTTCAACCTGAAACTGATTAGAGAGGTGCTGCATCAGTGTCGCACCATCAATCACCAGCGTCAGCCGACCGTTCGCTAAAATACTGCCCCCATAAATATAGCGAGGGGATGCAATCGTTGCTCCTAGGGGACGAATTACCAATTCCTGCTCACCGATTAACTGGTTAACTTCCAAACCCAGAAGCTTATCCTGGCAACGAATGAGAACCAGAGGTATTAATTGCGGCTGTTCTTGAGAAATCAAGGGGTGCTGGGACTGCAATACTAAAGGTTTGGGAGGCGGTGAGCCATAATCTAAGACAGTTGCCAGTTGGAAAATGGGAATAAGTTGTTCCGCCGCACCCTGCCCCCACCGTAGAACTTTACCATCGTCCCAACAGCGCAACTGGTCAGACTGAGGAATTATAATTTGCTCGATCGCATCGGTTAGTAAGGCATAGACTTGTTCGTCAGATTGCACCAACAGCAACTTAGCGATCGTCAGGTTTAGGGGAATTTGGAGTCTGAAGGTCGTACCTTGATAAGATTGGGACTCAATCGTAATCGAACCTTGTAAAGCCTGCAACTGAGCGCGAACCACATCCAGACCAATCCCTCGTCCCGAAAGGTCGTTCACCTCAGATGCTGTAGAAAAGCCGGGTTCAAAAAGCAAATCCTTGAGTTGAGACTCGCTAAGACTGCTAGCTTGTCCTGGATCAAACAAAAGGTCTGCTGCCCGTTGGCGAATTCTCTCGAAATCCAATCCCAGACCGTCATCCCGAACTTCAATCACCAAGTACTTGCCCTGATAGCTAGCACAAATTTCAATCTGACCTTTCCTTGGTTTGCCATGCTGTTGTCGAATTTCTGGTGATTCAATGCCATGGTCAAAGGCGTTGCGTACCAAGTGCAACAATGGATCATACAGCTTCTGGGCGACAACTTTATCCACCAGAACATCAGTCCCCCGCAGTGTCAACTCCACTGACTTATTGCGAGTTATTTCTAACTGTTGCAAAACGCGAGGGAAACGACCAAAAATTTCCCCTAACGGCAACATCCGCGCTTCCATAAGAATATCGCGGGTATTGGTCAGCAGTCGGCGTTGTTTATCCAGAGTCTGATTCGATTGGTGAGTAAACAAGTCAATCGCTTCAGCCGCCTCTGCTAATTGCACCGTATCTTCAATCAGCGACTGAATTAAAACATGAGATTCGCTATAGCTGTCTAGTTCCAAAGAATCAAATCGACTTTGGAGTTGGACTTGAGGAGCTTTATTCCCCATTGCCCATTCCCCATGCCTCATTCCCCATCTTCTAGTCTGCCGTTGTTCCCGCACGATAGACTGACGGTCAGACCAATCCTGCAATTGTTCAAGGAGTCGCTGATGTTGCTGGAGGCGGGTAAGGAGTACTCGAACTACAGACTGGAGTTGATCATGCTGGAGTGATTGGTGGTTTTGGTTGGTTAGCAGTTCTCCAACTGAGTAATTGAGTTGTTCTAAATGCTCAACATTAACTCGTATGGTTTGAGAGGCAGCAACGGAGTCTTTTTGAGAAATGAGCGATTGGAAATTTGGCGCGGACGGTTGTTCTGTGACAAGTTCATCCATTACTCCCGTAGAACTCAAAACTAAGCCCTCATCCCTCTGTTCTTCAGTTTCTGGTTCTACCTCCTCTGTGCTACTCTCATCGACGGGTTCAGAGGTTTGGAAATCGGTAAACGTTTCCCCTCCCCAAATTGCCTCTAAGAGCGAGTTGTCAGATTCTTCGTTATGGAATTCCTCCAAGCTTGACTCTATTGACTCTAACTCAGGTGAATTAGTTAAATCGCTCAGTTCCGCTTCATTGATTAATTCTTGATTGTGGACGGGTTCCTCTTGAGAGAAAGAAACACTAGGGTGAGAGAGTAAATCCAGCTCCCCAGCTCCCCAGCTCCCTTGCTCCTCAGCTCCCTTGCTCCCCAGCTCCTCAGCTCCCTTGCTCCCCAGCTCCTCAGCTCCCTTGCTCCCCAGCTCCTCAGCTCCCTTGCTCCCTTGCTCCTCCGCTCCCTCTTCCCTAAAGCCAGCCAATTCCTGGAGAGTCAGAGATACTTGACCCCCTTGAGTGCGATCGCCTGCAAGGACAGCAGCGTGTCCATTCTGGAAGTCTACCAGAGCTGTTCGAGCAATAGCCACCGCTTGATCTGGAGCGGTATCTAAGGCAGTGAGTGCTGTTTGCGCGATCGCTCCGAACCCTGGTAAATTTAGCGATTCTGCTAAACCGAGAAAGATTTCAGCTTGAGCCCGCAGCGTGTTAGCGATTGTGGGTAGATGTTCGCTATCTAGGGCGGCAGTCAGTTCATTTAACCGTTGGATGACGCCGACTTCAAAGATAGACTGCGTGACATCAAAACCTAACTCTACTGACGTGGGAATGTAAGCATCTTGACCGAAACAGTCTCCTAATTTTTCTTGCAATTGAGTAAAAACAGCAGCAGTTCGGTCGAGAATTTCAGCTTCATTAACCTGTCCACCAGTCAGTTGAGCCGTTAGGGGGACACGCAGGCATTCGTAGCTCTCAAAAATTAAGGCTTCAACGTCTGCATCAATGACTAGCTCAGTATTTAAGAGCGATTTAAAAATATCTTCCAAGGAGTGAGCAACGCTTTTAATCGTTTCCAGTCCGATGCTGGCTGCTGCTCCTTTAAGGGTGTGAGTCGTCCGCATCAAGTTGTGGACTTTATTGATATTAAAATCAACTCTCAGATTCAGCAATTCTTGTTCTAAGACTTGCAAAAGCTCAGGCGCTTCTTCAAGGAAGTAATGATAACTTTGTTCGCGAATACTTTGGTCATGAGTCATTGGATAACTGTCAGTTGCTAGTGATGAATGGCTAGTTATTAGTTATTAGTTATTAGTCATTAGCCGTCAGCCAAGGACTAAGGACTAATAACTAATGAGTAATGACTAACTGACCTTAAATTGGTCAGCGCTGGCTTGAAGCTTCTGAGCCATAGTCAGAAGTTCCTTAAAGGATGCAGACATATCCATAGATTCTTCCGAAGACTTATTCGCGATCGTCGCTACATCTGTCATGGTTTGCGTCACCGATTGCAACTCCTCGGTTTGTGCCTGAGTCGCTTGGGTAATGCCGACTACCAGTTGACTAATTTGGCTGGTGGCTTCTACGATCGCATACAAATTCTCGCGGGCATCATTCACTAGATGAGTACCTTGAGCAACCTGTTGGATACCCATTTCCATTACCGATGACACTTCTGCCGTACCCATCTGGATTTCCTGAACCAACTGGGCAATCTCAGTAGTAGCTTCTGCTGACTGACGAGCTAGAGAGCGCACCTCATCGGCAACAACCACAAAACCACGCCCATACTCACCCGCTCGGGTGGCTTCAATGGAGGCATTCAGCGCTAGCAATTGGGTTTGTGTGGTAAAGTTGCTAATCAAATTCACCACCCGCGATACCTTTTGGGTCGATTCACTCAACCGCTTGAGCCGCTTGCCGGTTTCCGCCACGGTTTCCCGGATATCCAGAATCCCATCCACAGTACGGTTCATCGCCTCATCCCCTGTTTTGACGGTTTGGTTTGCCCGTTGAACAGCGACTTCTACTTCTTGAGCGCTGGCTCCTACAGCTTCTGTAGAATTGACTAGGGTCTGAATTTGTACCAGAGTCTTGTCTAGAGCGACGAACTGCTGTTGAGCTTGGGCAGTAAGACCCCAAATTGCCGCTTCACTGTTTTGAGAAGTAGTCGCAACATTGCGAGAGGACTCCTGCACCTGCTGCACAATTTGCTGTAGGCTTTGCAGAGTAGTGTTGTACGCCGAGGCGACGGTGCCAACTTCATCTTCTGTGATTGGCGCTCGGACGGTCAAATCACCTTCCAATGCTGGTCGCACTGCCGATAGCAACTGAATAACAGACTGCTGTAAGACTTCTTTCGCGCCTTTTTCTCGCTGTGCTGCTTCTGCGAGTTGCTGAGACTGCTGTTGAACCTGTTCTACGGATTCCGCTTGCTGGAGGGCGATTCCTAACTGGGTTGCCATCTGTACCAAGAGCTTCACTTCGCCTTCATCCCAGGTTCGGGGTTCGGTGTTGTGGTAAACCGTCAGCAAGCCCCAGAGTTGCTCACCTTTAAATAAAGGAGCGATCGCATAAGCTTTGGCACCCCACTCTGTCAGCAGGTCTAAATCAAAGGTCAGACTATCGGCTGTGGTAATATCGCTAATGGCACTGGCTTGGCTTTTGCGATAGATACCGCCCATGGTTTCTTGCAAAACAGGGTCAGTCACCTGAGCCAATTCAGTCCCCACCAGCCTCACGTAACCACCACCAACATCTTCAATCGTAAATTCTCCACTCCAATCGGGATGGAAGCGATAGATTGCCACCCGGTCTGTTTTAAAGAGTTGCCGAAGTTCTTGACAAGTGGCACGCAATAGAGTATCAGGATTAAGGGTTCCCTGTTGCAAGCGCTCGGCAATTCGCTGTCCGGTTTTGTAGAGCAGGTTGATAAAGTTACTTTCCCGCTCGGCTAACTTGGCGAATTTTTGAGATTGCTGCTCCACCTGTTTCAAATAATCCACCCGTTGCAAGGCAATCCCGACTCCCTGACCAAGCTGAGTTAGAGCTGTGATTTCTGGCTTAGTCCAGTGGCGGGGTCCGCTGTTTTGGTAAGCGCAGAGGATGCCCCACAGCTTGTCCCCAACAAAAATCGGTGCCAGGGCATAGGCTTTCACCTCAAATTGTTCTAAGATTTCGACGTGACACTCCGAATGACCAGCCCCATAGATATCGTCAACGGCAAAGCTTTCCCGGTTGCGATAGCGACCGCCTTGGGTTTCTTGCAAGTAGCTATCGGGCCAAATGGTTTGAATATCAGGACCTACCAGTGGCAACCAGCCTGTTGATACAGATTCGGCGACAAAAACGCCACTCCAGTCTGGTAGGAAGCGGTAGACAGCGGCGCGATCGCACTTAAATAATTGCCGGAGTTCCAAAGTTGTGAGCTGATAAATCGTGTTTACTTCCTCACATTGACTCAACTTGGTGAGAACCTTAGATACAGTCTCTTGAGTTTGGGCAACGATCGCTTGCTGGCTCGATTGAGCCTGCAACTGCCCCAAGTAGTTCAGTCGCTGCAAGGCAATGCCCACCCCTTGACTAATTTGAGTTACGCCAGTGATTTCAGCATTGTTCCAGTGGCGCGGTTCACTGTTTTGATACGCGCACAAGACCCCCCACAACTTTTCCCCTACAAAGATCGGGGCGGTTAAATAAGCTTTAACCTCAAACTGCTCTAAGATGTCAATGTGACACTCAGCGTGACCAACCTGGTAGATATCATCAACGACCAAGGTTTCTCGGTGACGATAGCGACCGCCTTGGGTTTCTTGCAAGTGAGTATCTTCCCAAACCGTTTGGATATCGGGTCCCACCAGTGGCACCCAACCCGTCGATACGGATTCGGCGACAAATTTACCACTCCAGTCTGGTTCAAAGCGATAGACTGCCGCGCGATCGCACTTGAGCAACTGCCGAACTTCCGTAGTAGTTAGACGATAAATCGTGGTTTCTTGATCAAGTTCACTGAGCTTGGTGAGAACCCCTGACACCGCTTCTTGGATTTCGGCAATGGTTGCCAATTGAGCCGACTGAGTCTGCACTTGCTCAAGGTACTCGGCTTGCTCCAGGGCTACTCCAAACTGAGACGCGATTTGCTTGACAAACTGAATCTCGCTGTCCTGCCACTGACGCGCACTATCACATTGGTGAATGCATAGCAGTCCCCACAATTGATTTTGTTTCAGTAATGGCACAACTAAGTTGGCTCGTACCTGAAACTGAGAAAGGATAGCAAGGTGGCACTCGGCTAGATTTTCCTTGTAAACGTCAGGGGATGCCCAAACACGCCCTAGCCGATAATTGTCCGCGTGCTTCTCACCAAAGCAGTGGTCGTGTATCCTGACCTCCATGGCTGAGGTATATTCAGACAAGACATCCTCAGCGACGAATTCCCCATCATCAAAGCCAGAGTCAGGGTAAAAGCGAAACACACCGACTCGGTCAGTTTTGAGCAACTGTCGAACTTCCCGAGAGGTGGTTGCGAAAATTTTATTCACATCTAGGGACTGGCGGATATTGGAGACGATTCGTGTGGTAGCTCGGTCTAGCTCTGAAGTTTTAGTGAGTTGGACAGATTGTTCCTGCAACTGCTTCAGGTATTCAGATTGTTGTAGCGCGACGCCGAGTTGTGTCCCCACTTGAGTCAGCAACCGCACTTCGCTCTCTTCCCAATGGTGTGGATTACTGTGTTGGAAGGCACTGAGCAATCCCCAAAGCTTGGTTCCTTGGAAGATGGAGACAACCATGCAAGATTTGACGCCAAAGTACTCTAAGGCTTCGATATGGCAATCGGTCAGCTCGGCATGGTAGATATCATCCACCACCAAGGGTTCATTATCACGGAAGCGACCGCCTTGGTGTTCGTTAAGATAGGGGTCTTCCCAACCACTGCCAACTAGTTTGGGCCATCCTCCGGTTTCAGACTCTACGATAAAGTCACCGAAATAGTCATCGCGGAACTTGTAGATGGTGACTCGCTCGATATTGAGTAGTCGTCGGACTTCTTGGGCAGTCGTCTCGAAAATCTTGTCAATCTCGAGGGGCTGCCGAATCTTATCAACCACTCGGGCTAAGGCTCGCTCTCGTTCGATTTCCTTAGCGCGTTGCTCGGATTGGGATTGAATCTGTTTAAGGTATTCTGCCTGTTGCAGGGCTACTCCCAGTTGAGCTGCAATCTGCTGGAGCAATTTAACTTCGTCGTCTTCCCAATGTCGTACAGTGCTGTTTTGAAAGGCACTGAGCAATCCCCAGAGCTTAGTTCCTTGGAAAATAGAAACAATTGCACAGGATTTAACCCCAAAGTCTTCTAAGGCTTCGATATGGCAATCGGTCAAATCAGCATGGTAAACATCATCGACGACCAAGGGTTCGTTATTGCGGAAGCGACCGCCTTGGTGTTCATTGAGATAGGGATCTTCCCAACCACTGCCCACGAGTTTCGGGAATCCTCCAGACTCCGACTCATAGACGAAATCTCCGAAATAGTCGTCGCGGAACCTGTAGATCGTCACTCGCTCGATATCAAGCAGTTTACGCACTTCTTGAGTGGTTGTTTTGAAAATGCTCTCAATGTCAGGCGTTTGGCGAATTTTTTCGATGACGCGGGTAACAGTTCGCTGCCGTTCGGCAACCTTAGTCAACTGTCCCGTCCGAGCTTGCAGTGAACTTAAGTATTCTGCTTGTTGCAGGGCGACGCCAAACTGCCGACCGACGAGAGCCAGCATACTAGTATCGGATACTTCCCACTGACGCGGACTAGAGTTTTGAAACGCTGCCAGTAATCCCCACAGTTTATCGCCCTCAAAGATGGGAGCTATCGCGTAGGCTTTTGCCTCAAACTGTTCTAATAAGTCAATGTGACAACTTGCAAGACCGGCAGTGTAGATGTTATCTACAGCAAAGGTTTCTTCATTACGATACCGACCGCCTTGAGTTTCTTGCAAATAGGTATCAGCCCAGACTTTTTTAATGTCAGGTCCAACAAGGGGAATCCACCCCGGACTCACTGATTCTGCGATAAAGTCACCACTCCAATCGGGAAAGAAGCGATAGACTGCTACGCGATCGCACTGGAGCTGCTGCCGGATTTCACGAGTAGCGCTGCTAAAAACAGTGGGTACATCCAGAGAATAAAGGATATTCTTGAGGACTTTAGCCGCGACTTTACCAACGATTTTGGTCTTTTCAGTCTGTTCTCGCTGTTGGGTAAGCAGTTCCCACGGCTGTAAGTTGAGGGCTAGTTGGCTGGCAATCTGGAAGAGCAGGTTAATTTCGGCTTCCTGCCATACCCGAGTTCTAGAGCACTGCTGCACCACTAACAAACCCCAAACTTTCTTCGCTAGAATGAGCGGCAAACTCAGACTGGCTTTAACTTGAAAGCGTTTGAGTAGTTGAAGTTGGTAAGGACTCGTTACCTCTTGGTAGAGATGATTCAGCGTAACGATTTGTTTTTGCTGGTAATCAATCTGATCTTGGGCACCAAATACCAGAGCCGGTAGATCTTCTCCTCGGCTAGGAGTGTAGCCCGTCACCATCGACTCAGCCACCACTACACCTTGGCAATCATTCTTGGCGCTACCCTTTGGGTAATCGCTATCAAAGCGGTAAATCAGCGCTCGGTCTACTTGAAAATGCTCCCGAACCTCTGCCACTGTTGTTTCCAGCAGAGCATCAATCGTATCAATCGTTGAGGCACGGCGCATCCGAGTAGCAACATCGAGCAACCACTGCCGCTGTTGCTTGAAATAGTCCTCCGCGTTGACGGCTAACTCTGTCTTAGACTCTACAGAAGTCTGATCTGCACCTTGCTGTAGCGCTTCGCTATCGCCATTAGTTTTCTTTAAAGGTGAATTGGTCGCAGGCTCAGGGTTAAGTACTTGCTGAGATTGCTCGATTTCTTGCATGATTAGCTTAATCCTTTGTGTCTAGTCCTTCTAAAAGTTGGTAGAGATGTAGTTCTACCGCTCTTGTGCCCCTGTGCCCCTGTGCCCCTGTGCCCCTGTGCACCCCGTCACCCTATTTCTCTTGAATACATCCCTCTATGGACTTGCCATAGGGGATACTCAATGATGCCTGTGGCATTCAAAACCACACCCTTATTCCCTGGTAATGCCCCCAGAATAAAGGGCAAGAGTTTGGGCGGAAATAAACCCGAGGTGGCTGGTTGGAGGTGCTGCAAGTCATGTAACTCGATATCATTAACTTGCGATACCATCAAACCCACAAATTGGTCATCGACCTGAACTACCATCACCGCGACTGATCCATAGATATGCCCGTTTTGCAATAGAGCAGGATAACCCATCAAATGGTTGAGTTCGATCAACCACAGCATTTCTCCCCGCCAGTTACAGATACCCAAAACGCAAGTGGGCATCTCCGGAACAGGCAGAATATCTCCCACCTCAATACGGATAATTTCCGCAATTTGCTCCAAGGGCAGCAGGGCACTATCTTCGATACCTAGGGGAAATCGGAGCATTCGCTGGCGGGTATCTGGAGGTAATGGGTCAAAGGCGAGAGGGTCAAGTTCTGTTAGGAATGAGTCCAGTGAAGTCATGAGTGTGTGAGTTGCTGGATTATTTGCATCAGTTGTTGCTGGTTTACTGGTTTTGGCAAGTAGGCATTAGCTCCCAACATCGAACCCCAAAGTTTGTCAGCATCAGTGTCTTTGGTCGAGCAAATTACGATCGGTATCTTTTGGGTACTAAGGTTAGTTTTGAGTTGTCTGCACAGCTCAAATCCACTTTGACCCGGTAAAATCACGTCCATAATTACCAAATCCGGTGTTTGGGATTGAAGTTTGAGGTGAGCTTCCTCACTACTTTTAACGCTGACTACATTCAAACCTGCCTGTCGGAGATAACGAGTTAGCACTTCCGTTTCCGTCAAGCTATCTTCAACCAAAAGAACTGTTGTCATAAAGTTAATTGTTGCCATACAAAATGTTGTTAAGGGGGGTCGTTGGAGTTGCCTTAAAACGGGGAAGATAAGGAGGGTGAGGAAGGTGGGGGGATTGTAATCAACATTCAGTCAGCAAATTTTCTCCCCAGCTC
>NZ_JADEWY010000104.1 GCF_015207375.1 Coleofasciculus sp. LEGE 07092
GGGGAGGATAAAGTAAGTAGTTGAGCAAAATGAATCACACAAATTTCATCCTCTCGAATACTCGGCTCTATTTCCTCTTGTCAGGACTTACCCACAGACGCTACATCTAGTAGGGATATGATATATCGTGTCTCTACAATTAGCGGTTTACAGGCTTTCTTTGCGTAAGTCCTCTTAGTGATCGTAGTAGTATGGCATCGCCCCATAGACTGAAGCTAAAAGGAAAAATCAATGGGAATGCTACCCGTCAACCAAGCAGAATCTATAATTTTGGAACTCGTGCAACCCTTGAATGCACAATTAGATATCGAAATTGTAGACTTATCCATTGCCACAGGTCGTATTTTAGCCTCTCCCGTCACCAGTCAATTAGATTTTCCCCACTGGGATAACTCGGCAATGGATGGCTATGCCGTCCGTCATGCTGATGTTCAGTCGGCGAGTGAACAGCAACCCGCTCGTTTAGAAATTGTCGAAGAAATTCCCGCTGGCTATCAGCCCCAACAAACAATACAACCCGGCCAAGCTGCCCGTATCTTCACCGGTGCTTGTATGCCTGATGGAGCAGATACAGTAATCATGCAAGAAAATACCAAGGGCGAGAATAACGGTGTCTTAATTTTGCAAGCTTCAAAACCCCAAGCCTTCGTCCGTCATCGAGCTTCTTTCTACCAAGCTGGAACACCCCTTTTAAATTCAGGCATTCAACTGGGTGCGCCAGAAATTGCTGTATTAGCCGCAGCTCAATGTACTCAGTTAACAGTCTACCGCCGTCCGCGTGTGGCAATTTTTTCGACAGGTAACGAACTGGTAATGCCCAACCAACCGTTGCAACCAGGGCAGATTGTTGATTCCAATCAATATGCTCTTGCAGCTTTTGTCACCCTTTCGGGTGGAATACCGATACCTTTAAGGATTGTACCCGATACACCCGAAGCCCTGGAGAAAGCGATCGCTCACGCTATTTCGTCAGCCGATATTGTACTCTCTACCGGGGGTGTTTCCGTAGGGGACTATGACTATGTAGAGCAGATTCTCGCTCAACTAGGAGCAGAAATTCACATTCGCTCCGTTGCTGTTAAACCCGGTAAACCCCTCACCGTTGCCCAATTTCCTGCCCTTTCTCAGAAGGGAGCGAAGCGTCCAGTCTTGTATTTTGGTCTACCTGGAAATCCGGTTTCCGCCTTGGTGAGTTGTTGGCGATTTGTGCAACCTGCTCTCGCCAAGCTTTCGGGTTTACCTCAAGCAGCCTGGAAACCAAGATTTGTGAAAGCGATCGCTTTTCACGAACTCCGCGCCGATGGACGCCGAGAAACTTACCTTTGGGGTCAACTTCAGTTAGTGGATGGCTGCTACGAATTTCACTTAGCTGGCGGTAGTCACAGTTCTGGTAATCTAATTAATTTAGCACAAACTACAGGTTTAGCAGTTGTGCCTTGTGGTCAAACCTTGATTTCGGCTGGAGAGTCGGTGCAAGTGTTGCAATTAGACCTCTTGGAAAAGTCTAATCCTGGGTAAGGTGGAGTAAGATTAGCAGTCTTTCAGCAAGAACTCATGACCGACTCCCTGCCATTGCGCGATCGCTATATCCAACTCATTGACGATATTGTACAAGCCACTCTGAAAGGTAAAATCCGCTCAAAAGAGCAGGTTTATCAAATGCTGTTGTCAGGCGTTAGCAGTGGCACTGGAGAAATCTTTGAGCGGTGTTTAGAAGAACGCTTAAACACGACTCAACAGCAGGTGGACAATCCAGTTAGCGAAATGAAGCAAGCCAAAGCAATGCGGGCGCAGAGGGCGCTTAATACAATTAGCAGTGAATGGCAACGAGTACAAGAGCAAAATCGAGTATTAGAAGCAATTGCCACGGCTACGCAAGCCGTTACTCATGCTGAACCAACTGAACGCTTAACAGCTTTGCTAAGAGCGATCGACCCCAACCGAGAACCTGTGCTAACCTTATCTCAACTCACTCAACTGGCAAAAACGCTCCAGCAAGACGCTTCAGCCATTTCTAACCCCGATCACGCCGCTGAAATTCAGCAGCTATCCCAAGGCATTCGTGCGGGTTTAGCATCGTGGGGACAATTAGAAAACGACTTAGTAAGCTGGATTTACGACCAAAACCAAGGTTCTCTAGGATTTGAGGGTTCTCCTGACCAACGGGGACCTTGGTCATTGTGGGCGAAAAAAGTTAATAGTCCTCTACCTCAATCCCTGTTTCAAGCGCTCGCGTCTAATCAACCCCTACATGAATGGATCAGGCAACAGCCGAGTGTAGAACTAGATGCCTGGGTAGAGCTGGCAGTTATTCTCCAATACTTACAACGGCGATTAATCGCTTGGTTTGACCAACGAGTTTATGCCTCGAAGCTGGGGGCAAGACTATCGATTTCAACCTATATTGTGTTTGCTGTAATTTGGTCGCAGTTAGCCATTACCTTGAACCAAGTCCTGGTTCCCCAACGAGAGCGCTTGGTGAATAGCTGCTTTCAGGTAACGCTGCAAATTCTCCGCGCTTTTGCTCAACGAGACTACTTTCCCCTCTACGGCGGTGTCTTTGCTTCCTTGAGCGGTCAGTATCTACGGGATACGATGAATTATCTCAACGAACCCTTGCGCCGAGTTGAAGGGACTCAAGAGAAAGCCCGGATTCTGACCCTATTAGGATATTCTCAAAGAGCGCAGGGTCAGTACAAACGAGCCACAGCCTTTCACCAGGAAGCCTTAGAAATTGCCCAGGAAGCAGGCGATCGCACTTGCGAAATTGCCAATTTCAATCACCTGAGCCGCACTTGCGTTGCCCAGAAAAATTATACCGAAGCGATTAACTACAGCCAACGGGCATTAATTCTGGCTCGACAAACCGGCGATAAGTTAGGGGAAGCGAATGCTTTAGCGAATCTGGGCTATAGTGAAGTGTTTCAAGCCCAGCAGCAGTTAGAAGTAGAGCCAGAAGTCTACGAGAGTGCAATTAACTACCTGCAACAAGGGCGGCAACTGTTAGAACGATTGGGAGACAAGCAAAGCCAAGCCCTGTGTTTGAGCAGTTTAGGAATTGCTTATGTGGTGATTCAACAACCCCAGGATGCGATCGCTTATTTAGAACAAGGTTGGCAAGCAGCGCAATTTTCTGGGGATTTGTACCTTCAGGGGGTAAATTTAGCTTACTTAGCACAAGCTAACTACAGTTTGCAAGACCTGGAAAAAACAATTTACACTGGGAGCTTAGGGGCGTATTTATTGGAGCAAATTGGGGCAGAAGATTGGCGTCAAGCCGCAGGTTTGTTAGTCATTTTGCAGGGGCAATTGGGGGTGGAAAGCTTCCAAGAGTTGTTGGCAGGACAGCGGTCGAAAATTATTGCCGTGATTGGAGTGGATGGGTATGATTACATTCCTGAACTCTTAGAGAAATATCGGAGTTCAATATGAGGAGCATACTGCCGAGTTATTATTGCCTTTTTCAGCTCTAGCCTCATCTGTGCACACGGCAATAGTGTAGCAATATATTACTGGACGGTATTACTGGACGCCCCAATCCGTCTTGAATATCAGCCGTGCCATACTTGCACGGCAAGGCTTTTCTCTAGCAACGCAAGCATTTGAGCCAGCAGGTGCCGGAACTTGTATCATTACAGATATTGGGAAAGGAATTGAGTTCTTTCTAGAGCTAGAACAAGAAATTATTATTGCGAATGTCCAACCGTTAGCAGTTACCCAGATCACAGACTAAGACACGAAACTAGCAGAAAATTATGAATTTATTCGATATGAAATTACTCGACCAATCTATGACATACCAAGTACAGCGAGAACGGGTACTTCACCAAGTTATCCAAGCTATTCATGATTCTCTAGATTTAGAAGCCATTTTCGCCACGGCTATCGAGGAAATTGGTAAATTGTTACAAGTTGACCATGCAAAAATATCACAATATCTACCGAATCGGAAGGCTTGGTTAACCGTAGCGCATTACCGCTCTTGTCCAGATTTACCCATGTCTATCGGTCAAGAAATTCCTGATCAAGGAAATCTGGTGACAGTCCAGCTTAAGCGATTGGAAATCGTTCGGATTGATGATACGAACCTTTGCGAAGATGAAGTGAGTCGAGAGATGGCTCGAACGTTTCCAGGTGCTTGGTTGATTGTACCGCTACACTTTCAAGGTTCAGTTTGGGGGAGTCTGTGCTTGTTAATCGAGGGTCATCCGCACCATTGGCAGCAGGAAGAGGTAGAATTAGCTTCGATAATTGCCGCTCAATTAGCGATCGCGATCCAGCATTGGCAACTTTCTCAACAGGTGCAGCAGCTTAGTACTCTAGAAGCAACCCAGAAAGTCGCTGGTGTTGGTAGCTGGGAATTTAATGCCTTGACGGGTGACATTATCTGGTCAGAGCAAAAATTCCGTATGTTTGGTCTTGATCCTACCCAATCTGCACCAACCTACGATCAACTTTTGGAGATGATTCGTGCTGATGACCGAGAAAGTTTTCAGCAAACGGTTAATCGAGCGCTTGCCGAGGGGACATCCTATGAAATAGTCTTTCGGATTAAGCGACCCTCTGGTGAAATCCGGTACATTGAAGCCAGGGGAGAACCTATTTTTAATACTGCTGGACAGGTTATTCAACTCTTTGGAACCGTTGTCGATATTACGGCACACAATCTGGCGAAGTCAGAAACCCTCAAGGCACTCCAACGGGAACGGGAACTCTCAGAAGCCAAGTCTCGCTTCATTGCCATGACCTCTCATGACTTTCGGACGCCCCTGACAACCATTCAATCATCAGTAGACCTGTTAAGACGTTACCCAAAAAAACTGTCATCTGAAAGACAACAGGTTCATCTCCACCGTATTTCTAATTCTGTTGAACAAATGACCCAGATGATGCAAGATGTACTTATGCTTTCTGAGGCTGAAGCGGGTAAGCTGCAACTGAATCTCACATCTGTAGACTTGGTGAAACTGTGTCATTCGTTGATAGCTGAACTGCGAGTTTCTGACAAAAAACACCATGAAATTACATTTACTTATCCAGGAGATTGCACAGCAACCCAAACTAGTACGACCTCACAAGAAAGTGAAGAAAGCATCTCAACCCAATATCCTGTAGACGAAAAACTTATTCGATACATCCTCACTAATCTTCTTTCCAATGCTCTCAAGTATTCGCCACAGGGAAGCAGAATTCAGTTTGACTTCACCTGCCACGCAGATCAAGTAGTTTTCCATATTCAAGACCAAGGAATTGGAATTCCGTCAGAGGATGTCCCCCGCTTATTTGAGTCCTTCTATCGAGCGTCTAACGTTGGTGTGACTCAGGGAACAGGACTAGGACTAGCGATTGTACAACAATGCGTGGACTTGCACGGGGGTCAGATTAGTGTTGATAGTGCTGTGGGAAAAGGTACAACTTTTACGGTGACGTTGCCTCTTTCTTGATAGTTCACCTAAGAACGGGGTTGGCAAGGGAGACAACGGCAGCCCGTGTCGTTTACGCACAGGGAGGAAGTTGTCCCCCTTACATAAACAACTGAGCGTAGGGAATCATTGATTCTCAAGTTGGGGAAGAATTGAAAAGAGGATTATTGTTAGAGTGGCGAAAGGACGCTGGTGGTGGCTATGTTTGAACATTTTACGTTAGAAGCTTCTGAGAAGACGGTTTAATACCTATTTGATTCCACTACTGAAATTAACTCTGTACTGCTCTTAAAACTCGATGAGTATCTTTACGCTGCAATCCGTACAAAAAGACTTTGGCATCAAGGAAATTCTCAAAGATGCCAGCTTTAGCCTCGATACCACCGATAAAGTCGGTTTAATTGGCACCAATGGTTCTGGCAAATCAACGCTACTGAAGATGATTGCTGGACTAGAACCCATTGATGGGGGTCAAATCTTAGTCAATCCTGGAGTAAGAATAGTTTACTTACCCCAACAGCCAGACTTAGATGAAAATCACACTGTTCTAGAACAGGTGTTTGCCGATAGTGACGAACAAATGAGCTTAATCCGAGACTATGAGGAATTATCTCACAAATTAGCTCGAAATTCAGAGGATCGCCAACTGATGGCACGTCTCTCGGATGTCAACCAGAAAATGGAAACAACGGGTGCTTGGGAGTTGGAAACGAATGCCAAAATCATCCTCACTCAGTTGGGTATTGAGGACTTCGATGCTCGGATTGGTGATTTGTCTGGGGGCTATCGTAAGCGCATCGCCCTTGCAACAGCTTTACTGTCAGAACCCGATGTGTTGCTGATGGATGAACCGACTAACCATCTAGATGCGATGTCAGTGGAGTGGTTGCAGAGTTACCTGAATGGTTATCGCGGGGCAATTCTACTCATTACCCACGATCGCTATTTTCTTGATCGCGTCACCAATCGTATCATCGAAATTGACCGAGCCGACCTCTACAGCTACTCCGGCAACTATTCTTACTACCTAGAGAAAAAAGCCTTAGCTGAAGACGCTGCCGCCAGTCAAGAACGCAAGCATCAAGGGGTGTTGCGTCGGGAGTTGGAATGGCTCAAGCGGGGACCCAAAGCACGGAGTACCAAACAGAAAGCGCGAATTGACCGCATTCATGAGATGCAGGACAAAGAATTTCAACAGGCTCAAGGGAAGGTGGAGATTTCTACCCCTGGTCGGCGAATTGGCAAGAAAGTCATTGAGTTAGAGAATGTTTCTAAAGGTTATGACGATTGCACTTTAATCAAAGAGTTTACCTACGAATTCAACCCCGATGACCGCGTTGGCATCATTGGTGAAAACGGTACGGGCAAATCTACTTTGATGGATATAATTACAGGACGCCTTCAGCCAGATTCGGGTAAGGTTGAGATCGGTGCAACCGTTCACATCGGCTATTTTGACCAACATTCTGAGCATTTACTGACAGCACTCAACGAAAATCAACGGGTGATTGATTACCTTAAAGAAATCGCCGAATATGTCCAAACAGCAGATGGTACTTTAATTACTGCCTCCCAAATGTTGGAGCGTTTCTTGTTTCCTGGTAATCAGCAATATGCCCCCATTCATAAACTTTCTGGAGGAGAAAAACGCCGCCTGTTTCTGTTGCGCGTGCTAATGAGCGCTCCGAATGTATTGATTTTAGATGAACCAACCAACGATTTGGATGTGCAGACGCTTTCCGTGCTGGAAGATTATCTGGAAGCCTTCAACGGTTGCGTTATCGTAGTGTCTCACGATCGCTATTTCCTCGATCGCACCGTCAACAAAATTTTTGCCTTTGAAGAGGGGGGAAACCTCCGTCAGTATCCGGGTAATTACTCTATTTATTTAGATTACAAGCAAGCTGAAAATGCTGAAGCCGCTCAACAAAGTGCCAAGTCTCAATCCAAGAAGGAAGCATCCTCGAACGCTGAGAAGTCTGAGAAACAATCCTCTAGTAATGGCAAATCCCGTCGGCTGTCTAATTGGGAAAAGCGCGAGTTTGAGGAGTTAGAGAGCAAAATTCCCCAACTGGAAGCAGAGAAGGCAGAAATTGAGAAAACCCTTTACAATGCTTCTCCGGGTAAGGTTACTCAAGTTCAGGAACTCTACGAAAAACTAGAAGTATTGAATCAGTCAATTGATACGGCAACGGAGCGCTGGTTGGAGTTGGCGGAGATGGAGTCTTAAAAGGGAAGGGTAGAAAGAATAGTAAAAAGCCTTTTTATCTGTGATTCGATATGAAAGATAAGACAATTTTTGAACCAGGATACGCAAGCAATTCCAACGGCATACAGGCTTTACGACTGATAAAAATTTCTCTGCTAATTTTATTATTGGGAACTTCCGTTGTAGGTAAACGAAAATCAACATGGCCCCTAGTTGCCTGGGCTCTCTATAGTGGATATTCAGCGCGATTTCGTCCACCTGAACCATCTGTATCTGCTATAGAACTTAGGGTTTACACCACAACAGGAGATCTTCATGTGGTAAAACCTGAACAAGTTTTGACGATACCCCGCGATAGCCTTTCGCATAAGATCGTCGAACAGGCTTTTGATGATGCAGATATTGGTTTAAGAAATGCGAGTAGAAGATACTTAATGCGTGCTGTTTCAAACTTAGTCCGTACAAACTCTGAAATTAAAACGATTCAAGCTTGGAATCTCTCTTATCAAGTTGAGCCTTTGGCGGTTCCTCCTATCCAATTACAGGCTCCCACTTCTGAAGTGATGTTGGATAGCTTTTCAAGAGAAGATATTGCAGAGAAGGATTAACATGAGCAAAATTTCAGCTTTCAGCATAATCCGGAACGTGAACGCGAGCATAAACGCCTGGTTTACTCAACCTGAAGTTAATGCGGCGGGCAGAATAGGCTTATTTAGAATACTCTACTCTTTCTTTTATCTGTGGCATCTCAGTATACATTCTGCGGATTTTCTAAGTGGACTTCCAAGTTTCTACGTGGATGTTATTGTGTCACTGGCACTGATATTTCATGCAGTTAACGCGATCTGGCTAGTCGTAACTACTACGCCCATTTTAATCGGATATTGTATATTTATTGACTGGCAGGCAATTAAAGATTTTTTCTTTCCCTCTCTGAAGCAAGAATCGAGCGCTCATACTGTATCGCCAAAGCTGTTAACTTTGCTACCTCTCTTTTTAGCTACTATCTTGGGCTTGCTCTGGCACAGCAACTTAGGACTCCGTACTTTGTTTAATTTGAATGGTCTAATTAATTGGAGAACTGTTTGGTATCCAATTCTTCCTATTGCTTTAGGGTGGTTTGTAGCTACACTGATTCATTTCCGCAAACCAGCCAGGATTTGAGCATTTGTTCTCAGTTCTGGTTGCTCTACTTCCCTTTCAGGGTTTTCTTTTTTTCTTCCTTTATTCAGAATACCCGGAAAGTGACAGAAGAGGGCTAAATCCCTCTCTCCGTGGGAGAGGGACTTGGAAATCTTGCTCCCCTTCTCCCTGTGGGAGAAGGGGCTGGGGGATGAGGGCTGTTCGCTAAAGCTAAACTAATTATAGATAACAGTAATTTATATGTCAGCACGCCAAGAATTGGGTTAACTTATACACATAGATAACGAAACAGCACAGAGCAAATCATTCAGCTATGTACACCATCGACGCAAACGGACTGATTAATCACTCTTCAGTGGAGTCTGAGACTGCCTCTAGTCAATATCAACCGTTTAAGCTTCATTTAGTAGTACTCCAGCTCCTGCGGCAATGGCTAGATGGCGTCGAAATTCACAACCCGGTAAAGGCACGATTCTTCTGTAAAGTGATTCCGGCACAATGCCCCTTTGAACGGGATATCTGGCTATTTGGTCGTCGGGTTGCCCATATTCCGCCATTGTGCAAGTTTAATCCGTTCTACGAGCAACTAGTTAGTCTACGTTTTCGCGCCCTTTGCTACCTGGCTGATCAATGTGGGGAAGATGTCGGATCTTACTGTTAGTGGATGATTTTACTTCCCCAGCAACCGATTTAGGCTTAGTAAAGATTAGGGGCAAACTCAAGTGCTAACTACAGTAACATCCATGCTGAGCGATCGCACCAAAAACGCCAACTTATCGGCAATCTCCTCAATAATTTTAGTAGTCGGTTTCCCCGCACCATGACCCGCTTTTGTTTCAATTCGGATTAACATCGGGTTATCTCCCCTATGTGCGGCTTGCAAAGCTGCGGCAAATTTGAAACTATGAGCAGGTACAACCCGGTCATCATGGTCAGCCGTGGTAATTAAGGTAGCAGGATAGGCTGTATCAGGTTTCAGATTATGCAGAGGAGAATAGGCGTAAAGCGCGTTAAACTCTTCGGGATTATCTGGGGAACCGTAATCAGAACACCACGCCCAACCAATCGTAAACTTATGAAAGCGCAACATATCCATCACCCCAACTGCGGCTAATGCTGCACCGAATAAGTCCGGGCGCTGAGTTATGCAAGCACCGACCAATAAACCGCCATTACTACCACCACTAATTGCTAACTTTTGAGGGCGAGTGTATTTATTTTCAATTAACCACTCAGCCGCCGCGATGAAATCATCAAAAACATTCTGCTTATTCAGTTTAGTTCCCGCTTGATGCCAGTCTTCACCGTACTCGCCGCCACCCCGCAAATTCGGCACGGCGTAAACACCTCCCATTTCCATCCATACCAAATTGCTAACGGAGAAACTGGGAGTTAGGGAGACATTAAAGCCGCCATAACCATACAAGTAAGTTGGGTTATTTCCATTAAACACTAACCCCTTTTTGTAAGTAATAAACATCGGTACTTGTGTACCATCTTTGCTATGGTAGAACACCTGTCTGGTTTCATAGTTATTGGGGTTGAACTCTACAGTTGGCTGACGGAATAGAGTCCTTTCACCACTGACCATATCGTAGCGATAGATGGTTGAGGGGGTAGTAAAACTGGTGAAAACGTAAAAAGTTTCGGTATCGTAACGCTTACCGCCAAAGCCACCCGCTGAACCAATTCCTGGTAATTCGACTTCTCGCACCAAAGCACCCTTTAAGTCAAAAACCTTGATAGAGGAACGAGCATCTTTGAGGTAGTCAGCAACAAATTGATTGTTTAGAGTACTCACTCCCTCTAAGGTTTCCGGTGTTTGCGGAATGATTTCTATCCAATTCTCTCGTACTGGATTAACCGTATTAATAGCAATAACCCGACCACGGGGTGCATCTAAATCAGTGCGGAACCAGAAGACATTGGCATCGTTATCAATGAAGCTATAATTGGCTTCAAATTCACTAATGAGTTCTACTACTGGGGAATCAGGAATTTGCAAGTCTTTGTAAAAAAGAAGATTCCTGGGGTCAGTTCCTTGACTGACGGAAATAATCAGGTAGCGACCGTCTTCTGCCACCTCTCCGTCGAACATCCATTCTTTTTGGTCGGGGCGGTGATAAATGAGGATATCTTCTGATTGGGGCGTGCCGAGTTTGTGATAGTAAAGTTTTTGGTAATAGTTAATATCTTCTAATTTAGTCGCTTCCTTGGGTTCGTCGTAACGGCTGTAGAAGAAGCCTTGATTGTCGTGCGTCCAAGAGGCACCGGAAAACTTCACCCATTGGAGATGATCTGAAAGGTCTTCCCCTGTTTCAACATCTCGCACTTTCCATTCTTTCCAGTCTGACCCAGCCGTAGATAAACCGTAGGTGATTAATTTTCCATCTTCGCTGACGGCTAAACCCGATAGGGCAATGGTGCCGTCTTTTGAGAAGGTGTTGGGGTCAATTAGTACTCTGGGTTCGGCCTCCAGGGAAGTGAGGGTGTAGAGGACGCTTTGGTTTTGCAGTCCATCGTTTTTAAAATAAAAGTAACGGTTTTCTTCTTTAAAGGGAATACCATATTTCTCGTAATTCCATAGCTGAGTCACGCGCTGCTTAAGGGGTTCTCGCTGGGGTATTTCAGTCAGATAGCCGAAGGTGACTTGATTTTGCGCTTCTACCCAAGCTTTAGTTTCCTCGGAGTCGGGGTCTTCTAGCCACCGATAGGGGTCTGCAACCTTCATGCCGTGGTAGTTGTCAACTTGGTCAACTTTGCGGGTTGGTGGATAGATGAGGGGTTGGCTGGGAGATGGCATAGTTCGGGATTTTAGGCAGTGTTTTCTAGTTTAACGCTCTTCCTGCAACGCTTTTAACCAATCATCTAAAGGGAATGGGGGAAAATCTATAGGATAGAAGGGAAGCAGTTAAGAGGTTTCCCCTTCCCTGTTCCCCTACTGTTTGATACCAATGGCAACCGTTCTGGCAATTGAAACCAGTTGTGATGAAACCGCCGTGGCGGTAGTTTGCGATCGCACCTGTTGCAGTAATGTCGTAGCGTCTCAAATCCCACTCCACCAACAGTACGGTGGTATAGTGCCGGAGGTGGCATCCCGTTCCCATGTAGAGATGATTAATGCGGCGATCGCACAAGCCCTCACCGATGCCCAACTAGATTGGGACGGGATTGACGGAATAGCCGCAACTTGCGCTCCGGGTTTGGTGGGTTCCCTGCTCGTCGGGTTAACGGCAGCCAAAACCCTAGCCATTGTCCGTCAAAAGCCTTTTTTAGGTGTCCACCACTTAGAAGGTCATATTTACGCTACCTATCTAAGCGAACCCGAACTAGAACCACCGTTTTTATGCTTGCTAGTATCTGGCGGTCACACCAGCTTGATTTATGTCAAAGATTGTGGTACATATGAGACAATAGGTGGAACCCGTGACGATGCAGCAGGGGAAGCCTTTGATAAAGTAGCGCGATTATTGAAACTAGGGTATCCGGGTGGACCCGTAATCGACCGATTAGCGCGAGAGGGCAATCCTAAAAGTTTTCCCCTACCTGAAGGTAAATTATCCCTTCCCAAGGGCGGCTATCATCCCTATGACTCTAGTTTTAGCGGATTGAAAACGGCTGTATTGCGGCTGGTGCAGCAACTGGAGCAAAAGCAGTCAGAGTTACCCGTCAATGATATTGCCGCGAGTTTCCAGGAAACCGTAGCGCGATCGCTAACGAAACGAGCAGTAGCTTGCGCATTAGACTACGGACTTAAAACCATTGCCGTGGGTGGTGGTGTTGCCGCCAATAGCGGATTAAGAAAGCACTTGCAAGAGGCAGCAGCTCAACATAACTTGCGAGTCCTTTTCCCTCCCCTCAAATACTGTACCGATAACGCAGCAATGATTGGCTGTGCTGCTACCGATCATCTCAATCGAGGACATACATCACCACTTACCCTAGGAGTGCAGTCGCGCCTGCCTATTATGGACGTGATGCAGCTTTATGAGAAGTAGCACGCACCTCTTGTAAATTGCTAAATTAAGATATAGTGTTTACATTTGGGATGTAAATTACCAACCCTTGCTGGATAAGCAGTTTAGCGCTTTTTTTGTTCAAAAACCATTTGGAAACGCTATAGTTGGGTTTAAGTTTGAGCTGAATTATGAAAGCCAGGTCGTGTGATAATCAAATAAAATTATTTCAGTCTTTTAAGCCAATAAATTGTCTATTTTTTAAGACTAAATTCACATTTGTAGATTTATTTTCTGGGATTGGTGGATTTAGGATTCCCCTCGAAGAACTAGGGGGTAAATCCTTAGGCTATTCAGAAATTGACAAAGAAGCCATTAATGTATACAAGAAAAATTTCATTAGTTACCTTAATTCTGATGAAATAAATCTAGGAGATATTACAACGTTAAATCAGTTCCCTTTTGAGGTTGATATACTGGTAGGTGGAGTTCCTTGCCAGCCTTGGTCTATTGCCGGAAAATCCGGGGGGTTTAATGACTCAAGAGGAAGGCTCTGGTTTGATGTTATCAGGCTGGTAGAAAATAACAAACCAAAAGCATTTATATTTGAAAATGTAAAAGGATTAACCGAGCCAAGACACAGGAAAAGTTTTGAGCTGATTATTCATAAACTTAAAAATGCAGGCTATGAAGTTAAATACCAAATCCTTAACTCTTACGATTCAAGATAGAGACAGAATTTTCATAGTGGGAGTTAGAGATGATTTAGAGAACTGTCATTTTTTTACCTTTCCTGAACCTTTAAAGCTTAATCCAAAACTTTATGAGCTTATATCGGGAATTAAGGCTTATGAGTTTGAGAAGAAGAAATTTATTCCAGAAATTCTATTTCAAGGAAAAGTCCCAGCTTCTAGAGGTAGGTTTCAAAGAGACGATGAACTGAATAATTTTTTTATTTTATCTGATGTACGAAATGGACATACAACAGTTCATTCTTGGGAATTAAGAAGAACGAGCGATAGAGAAAAGCTAATCTGTCAAACCATTCTTAAAAACAGAAGAAAAAAATATATGGCTCTAAGGATGGAAATCCTTTAAGCTTTAAAGTACTAAAAGAACTGATTCCAGGGCTAAAAGAAAAAGAACTTGAAAAATTAATCTCAAAACAAATACTTCGGTATGTTGACGCTCAGGGCTATGAATTTGTGAACTCTAAAATTTCTTCGGGAATAAAAGGGGTTTACAAGATTTTTTTGCCTCATTCAAACGTAATCGGTACTCTAACTGCAACAGGAACTAGAGATTTTATCTCAACAATTTCTATAGAATGCCAAGAACCTCAATCCTATAAAAATATATTCATTAGAGAAGTGTATAGAAAAAAGCGATTTAAACCTATATCAGCAAGAGATTATTCCAAACTACAAGGGTTTCCAGAATGGTTTGTATCTGCCGATAATGAGAACACAGCAAAAAAGCAATTTGGCAATGCTGTTTCAGTACCTGTTGTTCGTCATCTAGCCAAATCTTTGTTAAATATAATCTTGTAAACTCTATTTAAAAATGGATAATTCAGAAGAAATGAAATCTGCAATCCAGTCTGTCATTAAGCAAATGATGGATAAGGTAATGGAAAATGCTCTTTTAAAAGACCCTTTCATACCTGAAAAACACCAAAGATTATATAGTATGGAACCGAAACAAATTGATGAGGCATACTTTGCCCTTCCGTACAATCCCTATGGACAAAAAGAAAATTATAGTTGGTCTTTCCCTGCTCGCTGGTTCAACATGAAAGAAGATAAAGTCGTTCTTATCGGTGATGAATTTTGGGAAAAGATAGGAGGCTTAGGTACTTATCAAGCATTTATCAGTGCTGTTAATGAAATTGGTCAAGAATACAAAAACAGGATATACAGGGAATTTCTAGGCATTGAACCACCTACTGGTGCTTTAGATTTTACTCTATAAGAGCCGATCCAATCACCAATCACCAATCCCCCCTGACTGATACAATCGGCATTTTCGTAAATTTTAACGGTTGAAAAGAAATTTTTAATACCTGCAAATACTGAATTGCAGTTTTCTAAAATTCCCCATTCCCGGTTTCCTAAAATCCGTAGTGTGACACTGGAGGAGGCAGAAAACTACTTCTGTTCTAAACCTCCAATCCTAAAACCTTAAATTCTGGGGGATAATCGATCGCAAATTCATAGTAAAGCTCTTGACAGGAGAGGGGAAGTAATTTGACAGACCATTCCAGCACCCCCGTTTCACTAGTCTGAACTTGGGGCTGGGAATCGGCAAGCCGGACTTTAAGCTGGGGATGGCAACTCACAGGTAGCAGTTCCATGACTTTCACCTCGGCTTGTTGTTCGGCTATATTAGTAATTACCAATCGGTAAGCATGGGTAGCAATAGTTCGTTGCTGATTGCCAACGAGTTTTTTATCAACTTGGCGCTCAACCAAATACCGCTCAACTTTCAAGCCATCGTCAATACCAAAATCGACCTTCAATTCCCGACCAGGACTAATCGTCTCGATTTCGATAGTACCAATAAAGGTGTTATCTCGAAAAAGATTGGCTTGCCCTGGTAGCAGGGTAATACCGTCAAGGGGATTCGTGATCGTGGCTTGTAGGTAAGCATAGTTTGCCCGTTGTGGCATAGCGATGTATTCAAGGCGGCAAGGGTACTCTACACTACCAATTTTGAGTTTATGACTGGTACTATCAGTGGGAATATCACCCTGATCAGTCACGGCAAAAGTTACGATACTTTTTTGTTTGGAGACTTTCGTAACTGCTGCTTCCCCTTTTAGCAGTTCTAATTCTTTCTCGATTGTTGGTTCGGGCTCTGGTGCTGCACCCGCAAACGGCATAGTTATCAAGGGGCTTCTCTCGGATTTTGTCCGACTGCGATCGCTCGATTGTTTCAAGTCGATATACCAGGGAGTCAACTGAGATGGCAGCAAATCGAGTCTGGGTTGAGTTGTCGAAAGAGTCAGCGCCACTCCATGCCAATCTTCCCCAGTGCTTTGAGTCACCTGTGCAAAGTAACTGAGATGAACAGTTTGGCTGGTATCATGCCAGCGTACATCGTAATGGGGTTGCCAGCTCGCTTGAGTGACGGTGTACGACACCTCTAGCTCCAACTCATCTGCCCCTGACGGTTCTAGGGTGATAACGATATTAAAACTTTCCTGGGTACGCGGTGTTGAAAGCTGTTGAAGTTGCGATCGCAGTGCCTGAAGTTGGTTGTTAACCTGTTTTTGCTCTCGATCCTGTTGAACGAGCGCACTCGATAAACTTTGCCACTGCTCCCCTACAAAATCTAATAAATCCTTAATTTGATTTATGTTGAGGGGTTCAATGTTCGGCAACTTCGTCAAGCGTTCCTGATACTGGTTGATCAAGTTTTTGACAAAATTCCGCTGTAAGTTGAGCAACGTCAGCAAATCTTGCCCGTTGTGTTTTTGCTCTTCTAGCTGTTTAATTTCCTCAGAAAGCTGCGTTACTTTGGGATGAAGGACTTCAGAGGTAGCCGTTTTCTCAGTGCGTACCCCCAACAATCGCACTCCGGCTTTTCCCATACCAGACACCTGAACAGATTCACTCACGAGAGTCATCGGCAATTGAGCGATAACAAGTTCGCGTTCCTCACCCGTAAGCTGAATGATACCTCGGCGCATCACCAGCGCTTGGTCATCGTACACTGTCACTTTGTCAATCTCGGTGTCTACCGTCTTGTTCATCCGTTCTTAATCCTGAGTCCTCAATCTTGAATCTTTGGTTTTAAGTCTGGTTCTCAGTCTGTTTTCCAATGACTAAAAACCAATAACTGACTAGTGTAGACTGACAGAAATAACTGACCCACTAAATATTTCCCCAGCTCCCCAGCGTTCGACTGAGCGCTCACGCCGAAGTCTCCCCAGCTCCCCAGCGTTCGACTGAGCGCTCACGCCGAAGTCTCCCCAGCTCCCCAGCCAGACGTATTTAGGCTTGTATTGCTGGTATTTTAGCCAAGTCGAGAATTTTGGGAATTAAATCTTCTCGCTTGATTGCCATCATGTGGACACCCTGACAAAGCTCTTTGGCAAGCTGAACTTGCTCGGCGGCGATCTTCATTCCCTCCCGTAACGGATCATCTGCTGCTGCCAGCCGCTCGATCGTGGATTCGGGAATGTTGATCCCTGGAACGTATTTATTGAGAAATTTAGCGTTTTTCGCTGATTTTAGCAGAAATATCCCCGCCAAAATCGGCTTATTGGTGCCAGCCGCAATCTGATCCATAAACTTTTCTAGCCGCTCGAAATCACTAATCAATTGGCTTTGAAAAAACTGGGCACCCGCCTCTACTTTACGCTCAAATCGCCCCTGCAATCCAGACCAACTTTTTAATTGTGGGTCAACAGCCGCCCCCGGAAACAAGTCTGTGACGCCATCAGTGAGGGGTTTGTCATTAGCATCCAAACCGCCATTGAGCTTGGCAATAAGCTTTAACAGACGTACTGATTCCAAGTCAAAAACGGATTTGGCGTTGGGATGGTCGCCAGCTTTAACTGGGTCGCCTGTCAGCGCTAAGATATTGTGAATACCCAGTGCATGGGCTCCCATTAGATCGGCTTGCATCCCGATGCGATTGCGATCGCGGCACGCCATCTGACAAATCGGTTCAATTCCATGATGAAGTAAAATTGCCGAAGCTGCCAAGGACGACATCCGCAGTACAGCCCTAGAGCCATCCGTAATATTAATAGCATGGACGCGACCCTGAAGAATTTGTGCCATTTCAACCATATGAGTGGGGTTTCCACCTTTGGGAGGGGCTACCTCGGCCGTAATTAAAAATTCCCCTGACTCAACAGCGGCACGAAAAGAGTTATTAGTCATTGGTTATTAGTCATTGGTCATTATTCAAGAGCCAAACATCCGTTATCAAATCCGTTGCCACATTAGTTATTAGTTTTTTGACAAGGAACAAAGGACAAATGACTCATGATTCTACAACGGCATGGAATACCCCATCGCTGTTTTTACTCTTAATAAAGTTTCGTTAGCGATCGCTTCTGCCTTTTGACGCCCTTCCTGCAACACCGACTCTAGATAGCCCTTATCCTCCATCACAGCATGGTACTTCTGTTGAATGGGTTTGAGGGCTTCAACCGTTGTATCAACTAATAACGGCTTAAATTGTCCCCATCCCATATCCTGACATTCTGTTGTCACCTCTTCCTTTGTCTTTCCTGAAAGCAGTGTGTAGAGTGTAAGCAGGTTACTGCACTCTGGTCGTTCTGGATTGTCAAACTCCAAACCCTTAATTGGGTCTGTTTTACAACGCTTAATTTTCTTTTGAAGTTCTTCTGGAGGATCAAGCAGATTAATCCGGCTCATCTCCGAGGGGTCAGATTTGGACATTTTTTTAGTACCATCGGTGAGACTCATTACCCGTGCTCCCTCCTTCCGGATTAGTGGTTCTGGCATCTTTAACACTGGCTTTTCGGGAGAGCCAAATTGGTCATTCACTCGAATAACAATATCGCGAGTCAGTTCGATATGTTGCTTTTGGTCTTCCCCCACCGGCACTAAGTCTGTATCGTAGAGCAAAATATCGGCGGCCATCAGCACAGGATAATCTAGTAAACCCGTACTGACATTTTCGCCCTGCTTGACAGCTTTTTCCTTAAACTGAATCATGCGCTCTAGCCAGTTGACGGGTGTGAGGCAATTAAAAAGCCAGGTGAGTTCGCTGTGAGCTGAGACATGGGATTGCACGAAGATGGTGGAATTGTGCAAATCAATGCCACAAGCGAGGTATAGAGCAGCAATCTTGTAGGTATCTGCCGCTAGCGTTGCCGGATTGTGCGGAACGGTAATTGCGTGTAAATCGACAACACAGAAAAAATTATCGTACTGACTTTGAGCCTCCACCCAATTGCGGATGGCTCCTAGGTAGTTACCGAGGTGAAGGTTGCCAGTTGGTTGAACTCCAGAAAAAACGCGCTGCTTACCCATTGATTTTGGTTAGAAACTCGTGCAGGGACGGCTCGATGAATAATCTTGACTTTGTACTTGTTCTATCAATTTTGCCATTATCCCCACCTTTATTGACAACAGCGTGCTGCTTTTTTCAATCGCTCTGGGGGCGTGATAAAATTTCCAAGATTGGTATTTTTGTCATCTTCGACTGGCTAATCACCTGAACCTTGACCGATAAATTTGGGATGCTATGCCCGTGATTGCGAGGATGGTTCCAAGCATAAATCGTTGCTTGGGTAAAACTTTCTGCGTATTGGTGATACTTTAGGATAGGAATTGGACTGCTCATGCCTGAAATTCAATTTGTTAAAGGGATTAGTGAAGAAGTTGTACCCGATGTACGTCTCACCCGCTCTCGCGATGGCAGTAATGGCACTGCAACATTTTCTTTTGAATATCCCAGTGCTCTCAGCAACAAAGGTAATGAAGAAATTACCGGGATGTACTTGATTGACGAAGAGGGCGAGATTGTAACGCGGGAAGTGAAGGCAAAATTTGTCAACGGCGAGCCGACAGCATTAGAAGCTATTTTACTGATGAAATCCCTCGGAGAATGGGAGCGCTTTATGCGCTTCATGGAACGCTACGCCCAAGAGAAGGGGCTGGGATTTAGCAAGTCTTAATTCAAATCAGTAGTCAGGCAGAAGGCAGAAAATCGTCCTGCCTCTTGCCTTTTATTTGCGTTGTGCCTGCATCAATGACCCATCAGCCTCATCCCGATAGAGCAGCAATTGCGATTAACTGTGCCGCGATTACCATTAGCGACACCCGCACCCCCGAAAGCGATCGCAGTGGTCAACTCGTGCAAGAATTACTGAGGAATGCGGGTTACACCGTAACGGTTTATCAGATTCTCAAGGACGAACCTACCCAGATTCAAGACAATCTTAAAGCACTGGCGGCACGTTCTGACATTGATGCTGTAATTTTTAATGGCGGCACTGGTATTGCTCCCCGAGATACCACCTACGACGCCTTAGAGGGTTTGCTAGAGAAAACCTTACCCGGATTTGGGGAGATTTTTCGCTATCTCAGCTATCAGGAAATTGGTTCACGAGCTATTGCTTCACGAGCTGTTGCTGGTGTTTACCAAAAAACGCTCATCTTTTCAATTCCCGGCTCTACAGGAGCCGTAAAGCTTGCCCTACAACAGTTAATTTTGCCCGAACTCGTTCATTTGGTGACTCAGCTTGAAAACTAGAGCGAGTCTACATAAATTGTAAAAAATCTTTTATTCCCCATTCCCCATTCCCCATTTCCTACTCCCCATTCCCTAATTCCAATAGCAATAGTATTAACTAGCCCCCTTTTCGGGTTGGGTATGTTACTAATAGAAGCGAGAGACTTTTTGCTGAAAGATTCGACTTAACAAGCGTTTCCGGGGATTTACCAACTCAGTATAGCAATGGCTGCCAAAAGCCTTGCTCCTGTGAACAACCAGTAATTTTTAAGCATTGAAGGAAGCATAATGTCAGACTTGTTGCAAATTTTTTTTGCTACAGAATCGTTTATGCCCCACGGGTATTGCTATTTGTGGAAGTCTAACTTGGTACTGCTGCACGTACTGTCAGACTCCCTTATCGCCCTAGCCTACTACTCCATTCCCCTGACGTTGATTTACTTTGTCCACAAAAGACAGGATGTGCCGTTCCAGAAGGTATTTTTACTATTTGGAGCCTTCATCATTGCCTGTGGCACTACTCATGTAATGGAAATATGGACGCTCTGGCATCCCCTGTACTGGCTATCCGGTTTTCTCAAGGCAATCACAGCTCTAATTTCTTGTTATACAGCATTAGCACTTATCCCCTTAATTCCCCAAGCTTTAGCGCTGCAAAGCCCAGCCCAACTCGAAGCAGCCAATCAAGCCTTAGAAAAGGAAATCCGCGCTAGCGAAGCTGCCGCAAGACATCAACAACAAGCCGAGGCAGAAGTTCGCACCTTAAATGCCGAATTAGAGGAGCGAGTTAACCAGCGCACAACTGAACTGAAGCAGGTTAATGAACAACTCGAAGCAGAAATTGCCGAGCGTATCCAAGTCGGGGAAGCGCTGCGCCAAGCTGAAGAGAAATATCGCAGTATTTTTGAAAATTCTATCGGCGGAATTTTTCAAACGACACCAGAGGGACGGTTTATGAGTGCAAATCCAGCTTTGGCAAGGATTTACGGTTACACCTCACCCGCAGAACTAATTACCGAACTCACGGATATTGAGCACCAACTTTACGTCAATCTCAATCAACGCGCTGAGTTGACGCACCTGATTCACGAACAAGGTGCCGTATCTGGCTTCGAGTCTCAAGTCTATCGGCGGGATGGGCGCAGCATTTGGATTGCCGAAAATGCCCGTGCCGTCCGGGATAGTAAGGGAATGCTGCTGTATTATGAGGGTTCAGTTGAGGATATCACCGAGCGCAAGCTAGCAGCAGAAAAGTTACAAGCTAGTGAGCAGAAACTGCGTCAGGTGATTGACTTAGTGCCTCACTTTATTTTTGCCAAGAACCTAGATGGACAGTTTATTCTGGTAAATCAAGCGATCGCAGATGCCTTCGGAATATCTGTTGAGGAACTGCTCAACAAAAAGGATGAGGACTTTGCCACTTCTCTTGAACAGGTGCGTCAGTTTCGAGAAGAAGAGTTGCAGATTGTTAACAGCGGACAGCCGAAGCACGTTCCCGAGGAAGTCATTACCGACGTTGGAGGTAACGTTCGCATCCTGCAAACCACGAGAATTCCCTTTTTTGTCGCCGGCTCAGAGACTCCCGCCATTTTAGGCATCGCTATCGATATTACCGAACGCAAGCGCATTGAGCAAGACCAAAAAGAAAGTGAAGCTGCAATTCGGGCGCTGTATGAAGTCACGGCGTCGGGACAACTCGACTTTGACCAAAGCCTGCAAAAGCTACTGGCAATGGGACGGCGGCAGTTTGGACTTGATATTGGTGTTTTATCCCATGTAGAAGGCGATCGCTACGAAGTCATTTCTACCCAACTGCCGAACCTAATCAATCCTAAAGGCGTCACCCTGGATTTGAGACAAACCTATTGTCACGAAACCTTGCAAGCTCAACAGCCTCTTGGCATCCCATCTGCCGGAATTTCCCAATGGCGCGAACATCACTGCTATAAGGCATTCCACTTTGAAGCGTACATTGGCACACCCGTGATTGTCGCAGGTAAGGTGTACGGTACACTTAGCTTCTCTAGCTTCACGCCCCGCCAAAAACCTTTCAAGGCACTAGATACAGAACTCTTAAGGCTGATGGCACAGTGGATTGGCGGGGAAATCGAGCGTCAGCAAGCCGCACAAGAACTGGCACAAGCCCGCGATCAAGCTCTGGCAGCAACTCAGGTCAAAAGCGAGTTTTTGGCAACCATGAGCCATGAAATCCGCACACCGATGAATGGCGTCATCGGTATGACGGGACTGCTACTCGATACCCAACTCACTTTCCAGCAGCGAGACTTCGTAGAAACGATCCGCAATAGTGGGGACGCCTTGCTTACCATCATTAACGATATTCTCGATTTCTCTAAGATTGAGTCCGGTAAATTAGATTTAGAAGAGCAGCCATTTGACCTGCGAGCCTGTATTGAAGAGGCTCTGGATCTATTAGTGGTGAAAGCCGCTGAGAAAAACCTAGAACTAGCCTACCAATTCAGTCCCGAAACCCCCAACCAGATTGTGGGAGATATCACCCGCTTACGCCAGATTTTAGTAAATTTGTTAGGTAACGCCATTAAATTCACGACAGTCGGTGAAGTGGTTGTTGCAGTCCAAGCCCATAAGCTGGGGAATGGGGGAAGAGACACGGGGACATGGGGACTTCGGCAAGACTTCGGCGTGCCCCTTCGACACCAGGACACTGGGAATGGAGCAAAACTCACCACGTCACCACGTCTCCCCTTCTCTGCGTCTTCTTCTCATCACTCCCGTTACGAAATTCAATTTGCCGTCAAGGATACGGGTGTTGGCATTCCTGCAGACCGATTGGATCGCTTATTTCAACCCTTCAGCCAAGTTGATTCGTCCACAACTCGGAAGTATGGGGGGACGGGACTGGGACTGGCAATTTGCAAACAACTCAGTGAAATAATGGGTGGGGCAATGTGGGTCGAAAGTCAAGTGGGGGTGGGTTCGACCTTCTATTTTACGATTGTAGCCCAAGGGGAGGACATCTCTGAACCTGACCAACTCCACGACTATCAGCCTCAGCTAGCTAGGAAGCGACTGCTGATTGTGGATGATAACGACACCAATCGGCAAATTTTGATGATGCAAGCGAATGCTTGGGGAATGCTGCCCCGTACCGCTCAGTCCGGTCAAGAGGCTCTAGACTGGTTGCACAGGGGAGAGGAGTTTGACCTAGCAATTCTGGATATGCAGATGCCCCAGATGGATGGGTTGGCTTTGGCAGAAGAAATCCGGAAGCAGCCCACTTGTCGAGAGTTGCCCTTGGTGATGCTGACATCTATCGGTAAGCCAGATGCTTGCAACGAAGGCGTCCAGCATTACTTTGCCGCTTGTTTGAGCAAACCCATCAAACAGTCTCAACTGCATGACACTCTGATGCAAGTTCTGCTTAAACAGCCGATTAAAGTTCGTCCGTCTGCTGCGGTTTCATCAGAAATTGACCCGACTCTGGGGGCGCGTTTACCTCTGCGGATTTTGTTAGCCGAAGACAATTTGGTCAACCAGCAGGTAGCGCTGCACTTGTTACAACGGATGGGGTATCGAGCGGATGTGGCTGGTAATGGATTGGAGGTATTGGAAGCGTTACGCCGTCAGACCTATGATGTGGTGTTGATGGACGTGCAGATGCCGGAGATGGATGGATTGGAAGCCTCGCGTCGCATCTGCCAAAACTTGTTGTCTGTTGGTCGTCCTCGAATTATTGCAATGACAGCCAATGCCATGGTAGGGGACCGGGAGATGTGCTTGGATGCTGGCATGGATGACTACATTAGCAAACCTATCCGAGTTGAGGAACTGGTGCAGGCATTGAACAAGTGTCAGAATATTGCCAACAATGGACAGGAAATACCTCAGGAAGCGATCGCTCTTCATTCAGTATCCCATCCCTCAAAGACACCAGTGATAGATGCTGTGGTTTTTCAAAGCTTACGGGAAATGATGAACGAAGATACGGTTTTGGTCGAAGTACTTGATCGCTATCTGGAAGAATCCGCCCAGCTATTGCAATCCCTTGCCCAATCCGTAGTCCTACAGGAAGCAGCACAGTTAGAACAGGTAGCTCATACCCTCAAATCAAGCAGTGCCTTATTAGGGGCAACCCATCTTGCTCAACTGTGTCAGGAGTTGGAAACAAGCGGTCAGACGGGTTCCCTCGCGACTAGTGAAAATCTATTGTCTCAATTAAAAGCCGAATATGAAAAAGTGCAGACGGCGTTGGAACAAAAGCGTCAGTCTTTGAATAATATGGAGTCTGAATGAATAATCTTAGAAAGTTCTTCAACAGTACCCTGCATTGTTCTGCTTTTGCCTCATGCAGACACCCAAAAATTGCTAGACCACAAACTTGGGGAGCCAGGAGAAATCCAAGAGGAAATGTATGATAGACGACAAAACATGGGTGACTTTTTCCCCAGCTCCCCAG
>NZ_JADEWY010000105.1 GCF_015207375.1 Coleofasciculus sp. LEGE 07092
GCTGGGGAGCGGGGTAGAGGAGTAAAACCTCAAAAATTTTCTTGTCTCCTTGTCTCCTTGTCTCCTTGTCTCCTTGTCTCCTTGTCTCCTTGTCTCCTTGTCTCCTTGTCTCCTTGTCTCCTTTATTGGAACTAAGTTATAAGTTATCTTAACAAGTGTTCCAAAGTATGCTCTACTGCTACCCGCCCCTAGAATCTGGAATTTTACTCAAACGTTACAAGCGATTCTTGGCTGATATTCAGCTTGCATCGGGAGAAACCATTATCGCCCACTGCCCCAACACCGGACCGATGACAGGCATCTCAACCCCTGGCAGTCTTGTTCAAGTCTCTTCCTCGAACAACCCGAAGCGAAAACTCGCTTACACCTGGGAGATGATTCAAGTGAACGACAATCAACCCACTTGGGTTGGGGTGAATACGGCTTTGCCAAATCGGGTCATTAAGCTAGCATTGGAACAACGGTTGATTCCCGAATTAGCTAACCGCTACAGCACAATCCGTCCCGAAGTGGTTTATGGAGCAAATCGGAAAAGCCGAGTAGATTTTTTACTGACGACTGACGAAGCCCTACCGATCTATTTAGAAGTCAAGAGTACAACCTGGGCTCATGGCAAGGTGGCGTTATTTCCTGATACAGTAACCCAACGCGGACAAAAACACCTACAAGAATTGCAACAATTGCTTCCTGAAGCCAAGGCAGTGATGCTTTATTTTATTAATCGTGGCGATTGCGATCGCTTTGCCCCTGGCGACGAGGCTGATCCATTTTATGGTCAACTGTTCCGAGAGGCGGTAGTTCGAGGTGTTGAGGTGCTGCCCTGCCGCTTTGAAATTACACCCCAAGGTATTCGCTATCTGGGGTTAGCAGAGTTTTTGCCCCTATAACTTCTGATCAGAGTAAAAATAATGGAGGAAAACCCCTACAAGGAACCTGCACTCATGATTGAGCCCATTCAGGGACTGTTTGTGTGTTTGTTGGTGTTGAGTACGCTTATCGGTTGTGGTGAGAGGAGTACACCTCAAGATACCGAAACCTTTCAAGACCAATCCCAAGCCAAAACTCAGATAGAAGATGCTGCTGTCGCTGCACCTGAGGTGGGTTGGAAGGCGATCGCAGGTGAGGGAGTAACCTTATCGCTGCCCAAGCATTACGAGGGTGGCAATCCCCATACTGATATTAATACAATCGCTGCCAAACTGGAAAAGGTTAGTCCTGGCTATTCAGCACGCCTTGAGGCAATTAAACAAAATCCCCAAGCGATCGCCCTGCTAGCGTTCGACCCCAAAACTGCTAACTCTGGGTTTATGACCAACGTCAACATTACCAAGGAAAAAGTCCCCACAGGGGTAACAATTCAGCAATATCTAGAAGCCGCTACCCAGCAACTGGTTGAGCGCTATGAAATCTTAGAACAAAAGGTCGTATCAATTGATCCTTATCAAGGGGGACGAATTGTAGCAAAATCCACAACTGGAGAAACACCGATTCAACAACTGTTCTATATTGTGCAAGATGGCAATACGTTTTGGCTGGTGACGTATTCTACTACGGTTGCTGAATTTGATCAGCGTTTGCCGACGTTTGAACAAAGCATTGCCACCTTGAAGCTGCCTCAGTCAAATTAGGTTATAAAAACAACAGACTCTCTGGGTTCACCTAGATTACTGATGATACGGGTTGGGTAGTTGAGGAGTAGGGGAAACGAGCAACGTGCAGCTAAAACAAGTTATTATCATTCACAAAGCCAGAGATTCTCAAGGTCAAGCTTGGGCAGAAAAATGCGCTCGCCAACTAGAAAAACGCGGCTGTCACATCTTGATCGGACCAAGTGGCGCGAGTGACAATCCGTACCCCGTCTTTTTAGCCTCTGTGATAGAGCAGATTGATTTGGCGATCGTACTGGGTGGCGATGGCACAGCGCTGACAGCAGCACGGCATCTTGCCCCAGAAGGAATCCCAATTTTGGCAGTGAATATCGGGGGGCATCTGGGGTTTCTTACCGAACAGTCTGAGGATTTCCAAGATACCGAACGAGTTTGGGATCGATTGATGGAAGATCGTTATGCTGTGCAGCGGCGGATGATGGTGCAAGGAGCGCTATTTGAAGGCGATCGCATTAACATGGAACCTGCCAGTCAGCGCTTTTTGGCACTCAATGAGATGTGCATCAAACCTGCATCAGCCGATCGCATGATCACCTCGATTCTAGAAATGGAAATTGACGGGGAAGTAGTCGATCAGTATCAGGGAGATGGTTTGCTTGTAGCAACGCCAACGGGTTCAACTAGCTACACTCTCTCTGCCAACGGTCCTATTCTGCATGATGGCATGGAAGCACTCGTGGTAACACCCATTTGTCCCTTAAGTCTTTCTAGTCGTCCCCTTGTCCTCCCTCCGGGTTCGGTGGTTAGCATCTGGCCCCTAGGTGATTACGAACTCAGTACTAAGCTATGGATGGATGGAGTTCTCGCCACTCCTATTTGGCCCGGACAGCGGGTGGATGTCCGTATGGCAAACTGTTATGCCAAGTTTATTATTTTGCGAGAAAACAATTCCTACTATCAGACTTTACGGGAGAAGCTTCAGTGGGCGGGAGCCAGGATTCATTACAGTAACAATCATCGCCATTAATTTCATGAGTACTTTTGGGTTTCGTGCCTCAACCGAACCTACAAAAGTGATATGCTCCCTAGGGTAAGTTCCCATTTTTCTGTAAAAATAGGAAGTCGATTGATAAAAAACTGCACGACTGACTGATGAGTGATCCAATTTTTTTGCCATTTATCCCGGATGTAGGTAGCGATCGCAGAATAAAACAACGTGCCAATAGAGGAGTTTAGAGGATGAAATCAGTGGGTCATCGGCTCAAACCCCTGGCAATGGCTGCGTTCGTTGCCCTAAGCTGGACTTATCCTACCCCCCGTCAGGTAGCTAACGCCAGTACCACCGCTAATCTAACACTAGACTTTGAGCCAATACAAATCTACGTTTCGCCGCCGGAAAGTCAGGTTAATGGCTTTTGTCCCCAGTATCTAGAGCCAACAATCAATCAAATTATCAACACTCCCCCAGTCGCTACAGCCAAGTGGGGCATTTTGATCCAATCCCTTGCCAATAAGACGACGTTATACAGCCACAACGCGAATACATCTTTGATTCCGGCATCAAATGTAAAGATATTTACCACCGCAGCCGCGTTGCAAGCGCTGAGTCCGGGTTCAAAAATTGGCAGTACTTCCGTAGAAGAATGGATAAAGACAACAAACCTCAACAGTAACAATAATTATGCAGAAACCCTGATGCGTCGTCTAGGAGGTCCCTATGCAGTTAAGCAGACGTTGACGCAATTGGGAGTCAATCCCAATGGTTATCGCCTCGCCGATGGGTCGGGCTTATCCCGTCAAAATTCAGCCACTCCCACTGCTATAGTAGAAACTCTTCGAGTGATGAGTTACGCTTCAGGAAGAGACGTATTTTTGTCTTCGTTACCCGTAGCCGGTCAGAGTGGTACTCTTCGGAATCGGATGCGTCAGACTAGCGCCGAGGGAATGGTTCATGCCAAAACTGGCACGTTGAGGGGAGTCAAATCTCTATCCGGTTATCTTGAACACCCCTACTATGGCACGCTCGTGTTTAGCATCATGGTTAATCAACCCAACCTATCGGGAGCGGCAATGGCTCGAGCAATTGATAACATTGTTTTGCAGCTTACTCAACTCAAGTCTTGTCAGTAATTAGCAAGAATCTACCAGTGATTTTAACCACTGTCTCATAGCTCAAGTCGTCTTGCATACGACTGGCAAAGGGTTTTAGTCCATTTCAATAGATAGTAGCTCTTAGACAGGGAATAAATTACCTGGCGGATTATGAGGTTATAGCAGTGGACACATATCTTAGGACAAACTCTGGTAGAGACGTTCGGGCGGAACGTCTCTACTAAATTCATATATGTCCTAACCGTCTTGGCAGTTGCTATAACCCGCTTCTGTCACTTTCCGAAATTATGACGAATTTCCGTCATTACAGCCAACTACACCTAACGCAAGAATCAGGGTTTGATCCCCATTTTTCGGAGTCTGACAGAAGAGGGATAATTGAGAACGGTGCAATATCTGAGTTTCAACCGCCTTCAGCTATTCCGAGCAGTATTGGGGCTGATTCTTTAACGCTGAATAAATTCTATAAAACTTATCATTGGGTATTAAACCGAGGGAGTCGGTAGCCAAGTATTTTTTAATCCGACTAACCAAGTACATATCAATAGAGCCCTTATTTTTCGCCCCAATTTTTCCCCGATATTCGCAATCAAAAAAATTCTTGACTAACTCAAAGGTTGCTTGAGAAATATTGATTGTACCCGGAATTGCCGATGATTCCATTCGAGAGGCAGTGTTAACGGTATCCCCCCAAACATCGTAGGTAAACTTTTTCCTGCCAATTACCCCAGCCAGTAAGGAACCGGAATGAATGCCAATTCGGATATCCCAATAAGGTTTGTTATTTCGAGCTTTTTCGATTCTTCGCCAGTACATAAAGGATTGAATTTGCAAAGCGGCTAACACAGCATCAATGGCATGGGTTGCCCTAGGGACAGGAATGCCTGCCACGCCCATATAACTATCCCCAATTGTTTTTAATTTTTCCAGATTATAGGCTTCGCTGACTGTATCGAAGTAAGAAAAGCAAAAATCTAGTTCATCAACAAGTGCCTCAGGTGTTAGCTGCTCGGTGAGTTGGGTAAATCCTGTGAAATCGGTAAAAAGCACCGAAGCCGCTTCGTGATAAACGGGTTTAACTTTACCCGTTTCCTTAAGTTCATTAGCAATTTCTTTCGGGAGGGTATTTAAAAGAAGCTCGTCAGACTTGCGCCGTTCTCCTTCGAGTTGAGAGTACAACTGGTTCATTTCTTCCAGTAGCTTATTCATCTCCTCAAAGCATTTAGCATTGCCAACAGCGCTGGATAGTTGCATGGCTAGCAAGCCACCAATACGCAAATCTTCTTGGGAGTAGGCTGTTTTGCAGGTGGCAAAGTTGATCGAACCGATAATGTGGTTTTCTCGTTGCAGGGGAATAATAATTTGCGAGGGGTATGCCGATAGAAATGTACTAATATAATCTTTGGGATTAAGTTGAGATTGTCCGGTTCCTAGAGTACGACCAATCGGATTATCACCTCCAATGGGACAGCTAGAGCAGGAAATGGATGAACCGAACAGAGTAACTAGGCGATAAGAACTGTCATCATTTCGGAGACAGACACTGCAATGCTGGAAGTCAAGCAACCATTTAGCCTGCCTACCGACAACCTGCAATATTTCATCAATGTTGAGGGAGTGGTTAATCGCATTAGCAATCTCATTAACCGCCGCAATGCGACTCGAAAGTGCTTGAACTTCACTAATAAGGCGTCGGGTAGTCTGTAGGAGTTGTTCACGATCCTGAACTTCGAGCTTATTGGTACGACTCGAAAATAAGGAAAAACTCATCAAAACTAACGCCTTAGAGATTAGAGAGGGAAGCTGAGTGATGTTGCAGAACTTAACTGAGGACAGGTTCATCCCAATTAAACTATAAACCCTTGGGTCAAGCGTCCCCTTATCGGTGACTAGTCTCCTAGATTATCGGTTATTGCGATAATTTTTGCATTCCGTGAGCACCGATGACCGATAATTCACTCTCCCCAGTCCTGTTTATAGGATATCAATTTCTAGAGCGAGCGCATCTGTATATTGGTTGACAGCGGTGAATAAATTTGCAGTGGCAATCAGCTCAAAAATTTCTGCTCCGTCCAATCCTAACTCATGCAAGTCTTGGTAATCCATTTCTGTTAACTGTTGAGGCTTAGTGGCAGCCAGTAATCCAAAGCGAATAACGGCTTTTTCCCGTTCGGGTAAGGGACAGTTGGCAAAGTCAGATACCAGCATCTGAAGCACTTCTTCACTAATCCCCAGGGCTGATAAGCTATGCAGGTGGACTTTGAGCGCGTATTGGCTGTCATGCGCCTGGGAAATGGCAACGCCAATCATCTCCTTAATCGTGCGGGGTACGTTTCCCGCTAAAATCGTTGAGCGAAACTGTTTCCAATTCGCTTCGAGAAAATCAGGGCTAATTGCCATGGATTTGAACAAATTGGGAACCATGCCAAATCCAAGTTCTGTCCGAATTTCTGCGTAGATTGCTTGGACTTGGGGATGGGTTACTTGAGCTTCATCTTGAAGGGGAAAATGTGCCATTGTTACCTCTAAAAAACTATTTTTTTTGTAACACACTGTAATACGAAAACTGAAGGAAAATTTCTTTACGTCCAGCTCTGTATTACATCGAAGGAAATTGTAAGAGCCTCACACCAGATTGACATGAATTCCAAACCTATCGGGTTTCAGTAGAATGCTTTTAAGGTTGCAGTCAAATTTCTGCTGACTGACCCTGGTTGTAGCAATACACCTGACTGAGAGTTGGACTATTCTAACCATAAGTAATCACTCTGGTACAACTTATCCAGAGATAGTTGACAACGAACGAGGGTATGATCTCACAAACAGAATATCGCCAGCGTCGAGAACAGTTGATGGCTAAGATTGGCAGCGGTACGGCAATCTTTCGCAGTGCCCAGGCTGCCGTGATGCACAATGATGTCGAGTACAATTTTCGCCAAGACAGCGACTTCTATTACATGACAGGGTTCAATGAACCCGAAGCCGTGGCAGTTCTGGCACCCCACCATTCAGAACATCGATTCGTGCTATTCGTGCAACCGAAAGAACGAGATAAAGAAGTCTGGACGGGATACCGGACGGGGGTTGATGCGGCAAAGGAAAACTATGGTGCGGATGAGGCGTATCCGATTAGCGAACTGGATGAAAAGCTGCCTCAGTACTTGGAAAAGGCGGATCGAATTTACTACCAACTGGGACGCGATCGCGATTTCAATGCTACCATTCTCAAGCATTGGCAGCAGTTGATGGCAACCTATCCTAAGCGGGGAACCGGTCCGATGGCGATTGAAGCCACCAATCCCATCCTCTATACCATGCGCATGGTAAAAAGTCCAGCCGAGTTGGAGATGATGCGTCAAGCGGTAGCCATCTCTGTAGACGCCCACAACCATGCCAGGGAATTTGCCCAACCCGGACGCTACGAGTACGAAGTGCAAGCCGAAATTGAGTATATTTTCCGACAACGGGGGGCTTTGAGTCCAGCTTATCCGTCGATTGTGGCATCGGGTGCCAATAGCTGCATCTTGCACTACGTCGAGAATAATTGCCAGATGCAGGAGGGTGACTTGCTGCTAATTGATGCAGGATCTTCCTACGGGTATTACAACGCCGATATTACTCGCACATTCCCAGTTAAGGGCAAATTTACCCCAGACCAGAAGATTATCTACGAACTCGTCTTGAAGGCGCAGCAAGAAGCGATCGCCCAAATTCAACCCGGAAACCCTTACAATCAATTTCACGATACCGCCGTGCGGGTACTCGTAGAAGGGTTGATGGAGTTGGGACTTTTAGTGGGTGATATTGAGGAAATCATTAAAGAGGAGAAGTACAAACCGTTCTATATGCACCGTACCGGACACTGGCTGGGGTTAGATGTTCACGATGCCGGAGTATACAAGCATGGGGAGGAGGCGTGGCAAACCTTCCAACCCGGTCAGGTGGTGACGGTGGAACCGGGATTGTATATTGGTTTAGATATCCAGCCAGTGGAAGGTCAACCCCAAATTCCCGATCGCTGGCGCGGTATTGGCGTTCGGATTGAGGATGATGTGTTAGTCACCGAGTCAGGACATGAGGTGCTGACGGCAGGGGTGCCAAAGTCTGTGGAGGAGATGGAAGGATAAAACAGTAGAAGGTGTACAATAGACCTCTTGCATAAATGTCAAAACAGCACCTTAAGGTATTGGTTTTGCGTAGCAAAATTCGACGTTTTGCAAGAGGTCTAATAATAATTGCTTTACTAACAGAGTTCTTGTCTACCTTCACGATAACTCGTTGGGATAAAATTTATTAAAAACATATTGGCATCTTTTTTTTATTAATTTTTTTTCTTGTTCATTTAGCATTTCTTTCAACTTTACGTCTCGCTCAGGATCAATAGTGTTTCCTATATATCCTTGCTTTATGAAGTAATTAAATTCAGTTGAAACCTCTTCTGAATTGGCACCAAGATACTCATAAACATGAAGCAGGGTATCTTGAGGTTTACTTACAAGATCTTCATAACGAATTACTAGATTTTCTTCTCCTTCATATAAGGATATAAAGCTACGATTATAATAGCTTAGGTATGTATCTATTGATAATTTTAACGATTTACGGCGTTTGTATAGTGCTGCTACGTTAGTGAGCGGGTTGCGAACTAACACTATAAATTTTGCTTTTGGGTACAAAGTACTAATCCATTTAGATAGATACAGATGACGAGGAGTTTTTTCACCAAATATTTTTTTTGTCTGCTGCTCTCTAGGAATTAAATAAGAGTATATACTACTGAACATTTTTGTTAAAGTTAGATTGGATGAACGAGCCTCATTTAAAAAATTGGAAGACTTAAGTGTATCGGAATAGACTTTTAACCAAGTAGATTTATTTTGTGCCGGATTTGGTTTTTCATATCTTTCTAGCAAATTTGAAAAATACTCTTCTACTTCATCTAGACTAACTAAGTAGTCTTTAGATGGTAAAGGTCTGCTTAGATCTAAAAAGGCATTTTTCCAAAAACTAGAAATACCTACGTGTCCTTTGCGTCCTTTCTGTCGAACATATATGTCAAATAGAAAACTATCATTTAGACAAAATACTTCAGGATGCTCCGACAACAAAGCGCATAGTAGGGTTGTCCCACCTCTTTCGCAACCCAAAACAAAAAAATTTAATTCCATTATTTTTACTTTTAACTTATTTAGCTTGATTATAATAACAAGAATTGTGTTTTTTTTCAAGCTAAACTAGCCATTATAAGGTAACTTCTAAATTACAGGGAGATGCTGCATGGCAGATAAAACCTCATCTGAGATGCTCACACGAGAGCTTGGTGTCTTCGGTGCTGTCATGATGGGCTTAGGCTCGATTGTCGGCACAGGCATATTTGTCAGTACCTGAGCGTCAGGATTCATTAATCTCGGAGTTGTAACTACACAACGAATAGAGATGCCGCCAGGGGTCAGGTCATAAAATATCGAGGGATTACACTAATTAGTACCGTTGGACAGACGGGAATCTTTCATCGCCTGTGCAGTCGGTCTGCTGGAGTTAATCAACAGTGAGTGTTTTCTTGACAATTGCTAACAAATGCTCATCTTTGAGTATCTGCAATAACATCCTAACTGTCCCTGTTTTGGTGGCTCCAGTCGTTTTGCAATAAGCTTCGAGGAGGGCGATGTCTTCCTCTGATAGTCTCAAGTCTAGTCGTTTAGACATGGCTAATGTCGGGACAATGCCGTACAATAATCCTATGCTACTAGGTTTTAAGACAGAAGTTAAACTTAACAATAACCAGCGTGTTTTATTGTCCAAACACGCTGGGACAGCTTCAAGATGAATAGTATGCTATTGACAAGGTTTTCCGTCTTCCTACGCCAAATCAGTACTTACGTCTTAGCGATCGCTCTTGGCTCCTTATTGGCAGTTGGTTTCTATCAGGTATTGCCCTCTCAAGCCGCCACGGTATCTGCACTGCCTGCATCGGTAACACCGACTAGGGTGGCACAACGGCAGCCAATAGCCGAGACTGCTACCCCTAGAAGCTTTGTAACGGTAGCCGTCAACCGAGTTGGAGCAGCCGTGGTACGGCTCGATACCGAACGCACGGTGACACGCCGCATCGATCCGTTTTTTGATGATCCGTTCTTCCGCCGCTTTTTTGGTGAGGATTCTTTTTCCCAACTTCCCCAAGAAAGACGCTTGCGAGGTCAAGGATCGGGCTTCATTATTGACCCCAGTGGAGTGATTGTCACCAATGCCCATGTCGTGAATCGGGCAGATAAGGTGACAGTAATTCTCAAAGATGGGCGACAATTTGAAGGAAAAGTGCAAGGTGCCGATGAAATTACGGACTTAGCCGTTGTCAAAATTGATGGTCAAAATTTGCCCGTTGCACCTCTAGGAGATTCCGGTGGGGTGCAAGTAGGGGATTGGGCGATCGCAGTTGGCAACCCCTTGGGTCTAGATAATACAGTAACCTTGGGAATTATTAGCACCTTGCAACGCTCTAGTACTGAGGTAGGTATTCCTGACAAGCGACTAGATTTCATTCAAACGGATGCTGCCATTAATCCTGGTAACTCTGGCGGTCCATTGTTAAACGAACGGGGGGAAGTCATTGGCATCAATACAGCAATTCGCGCTGATGCGATGGGGATTGGTTTTGCTATTCCTATTAATAAAGCCAAAGAGATTGCCAGTAAGTTAGTACAGGGGAAAAAAGTCGTCCATCCCTTTATTGGTATTCGGATGACAAGCTTAACCCCTCAGCTTGCTAAAGAGAACAATCAAGATCCCAATTCATCCTTTATGGTGCCAGAAGTGAATGGCGTTCTCGTAATGCAAGTTATACCCAACTCACCAGCCGCCGCTGCGGGAATGCGTCGCGGCGATGTCGTCACTAAAATTAACGGAGAATCTGTGAATACTGCTGAACAGTTACAGCGCACGGTTGAGAATAGCGGTGTAAATCGGGTTTTACAGATTGAGGTGCTGCGAGGAAACCAGACTAAGACGTTATCGGTTCGTACAGGGGAGTTACAAGAGGCTACTTGAATAAAATAGAAGGGGTTCAGGCTAGCCCGAACCCCTTTAGTTGTAGTGAAGAAGATTGATTGGTTAGAAATCTCCCACCCCGAATGAGGGATGACTAGAGAAACTATTCCTCATCATCATTGAGAAAATCGTCTTCAAAATCCTCTTCTTCCTCATCTCCATTACTGATAAAGCGCCCGAAATTGTTAGTAGTATCGGAACCTACACCAGTCCGCTCATCTAGACTGTAAGCACGAGCAGTGCGGTCATCGAGCACAACATCAAGCGGATCTTCTTGGTCTAGTTCGCCGCCATCGTTACGGTCTCCATAACTGTAACCAACGGCACCACTACTGGAAAAATCGGCATCCAAACTGCTCAGGGTTGGATCTTCGTAGGCATTGTAGCCTGTTCCTGCCGGAATCAGGCGACCAATAATCACGTTCTCCTTCAGACCCCTTAACCAGTCTGACTTCCCTTCAATTGCCGCTTCCGTCAGAACGCGAGTCGTTTCCTGGAAGCTAGCCGCAGAGATGAAGCTGTCGGTATTGAGTGAGGCTTTGGTAATTCCCAGCAGAACTGGCGTATATTGCGCTGGTGCGCCACCCGTGATTGCCATTGCCTCATTAACCGTTTCAACCTGACGTAACTCTACGAGTTCTCCAGGCAGCATGGTTGTATCACCACCGTCGTCTATCCGTACTTTTGAGGTCATCTGCCGGACAATCACTTCAATATGCTTGTCGGAAATATCAATCCCTTGAGATTGGTACACAGACTGCACCTCGTTGACTAAGAACAGTTGTGCTTCTTGCAGTCCAACCAGAGCGGCTTCATAGATTCCCTTTTCCTCTAACATGAGATTGAAGAAAATTTCTAAAATCTCGTGAGGGTTTGCCGGTCCATCGGTAAGTGCTTGACCTGCCAACACTTTCTGGCTGTCAGAAACAAGGGCATTTTGTCCAGGACCTACAGGGTAATCGGTAACGACACCATCAGACTCAATCACCTTAATATCAACGGTTTCGTCTTCCTCATAAATGACTTGAGCTTCGCCCGGTCGTCGAGATAAAACGCAAGCTTCCTTGGGTTTACGACCTTCCAGCAGTTCTTCAATACGAGGTAAACCTTGAATGATGTCACCCGTTTTTGCCCGCTCGAATACAAGCAGGACTAAGTTGTCACCCCGTTGAACTAAGTCTCCATTATCAATCTGTAGCACCGCACCGGCAGAAACTCGGTAGGGACGGGCAAGTCGGAGAGTCACCCCATCCTTATTCACAGCTACAACCTGTCCCGATTCGGGAGCGGGTGTCCCCTCGGCTAGGGGAGCAGTCGCCACGACCAAATTCCCAACCTTAACCTTAGGTGCGCCGCTAATAGGAACGGTAATTCGGTCAGCATCTCGAACGACTAATACCCGACGAATAGCCTCGGCACCTTCTCGGATACCTCGAACTTCACCAACGTCCTTGCACTGAATTTCAGTACGAGCAACAACTGCACCTTGGGCAATTTGGTCTCCATCACTGACCAAAAGCCGCGTTGTTGTACTACCACTCAGAGGGTCGGCAGCGGTGTCACGGCGAATCACCAAAGATTCGAGAATCACCAACTGCAAGCGCATCTCTTCGGAGTCTTCAAAATCCTCGGCTGATACCAACTCAATGTCTGCCGAAAGCTGAGATGTTCCTGAATGCTCACTTCCAGAGTCCTGAGTCATTTCCAAGACTAGCTGAGTGCGAAGCAACTCCAATCCTTCTACAGACTTTACCCGCTCTCCATCTTTGTAGGGTAGCCGCTGAATTGTCCGCAGTTCGATTCCGGTTGTAGTCTTAGCTCCAGGCTCATCACTATTGATAGAAGCCTGAGAGGGTACATCCGGCTCATCCGGTACTGTAAACTCAACCACGGGTCTTAGCAATAGACCAGTGCCCTCAGGAGTTTCCACCGCTTCCCCGTAGCGCAACTCTTCGACGGTCAGTCCCGCGACTGCTTCTGTGCCGGGATAAACGAGTTGACCCTCCGTGATAAAGGCTTCTGGGGGTTCATCGACCAAGTGCAATTCCCCTGGCTTAATCACAATCTCCCGGAGGATGTCATTTTTCTGAATCACCTCCACAATGCCACCCGACTGGCAGAAGATGTCTTTGACGACTTCCATGCCAGCTTCTACATATTGACCGTCTTCCACCAGCAGTAAGGAAATATCCTTATTGACTTCGTGACATTCTTCAGCAATCCAGAGAATGGTGCCGCCTTTGGTGACTTCGTAACCCTGCTTTGCCTTACCTCGTTTGGCGACTTCTACACCTGCGTATTTGATGATACCGCCAGTCTGAGTGCGATAGCGATCGTCAATGAGTTCGGCAACCACTTGGTTGTTGAGTACCTTGGTTCCCGGCGTTGCCTTGAGTAAAAAGCGCTGGTTGTTGGCGGTGTAGATCACGTACTGTTCGCGACCCCCACTGCTTTCTACCTTTACTGACGCTTGGTCTAAGCATACTGAAGCCGTGATGATTTCAATTTCTCGCTTGCCAGGGGTCAAGCGGACGACACCGCCGTTTTGGGTCACTAACTTCGTTTCTGCCAGCACAGAATCCCCTTGTACTGCATCTCCGTTTTTCACAACGGGTTCGGCACCAGGGGGTAAGTTGTAAACCTCACCGGATAAAACCCACAGCAAACCACCCCGTTGAGCAATACGGGTGGTATTGCCCTGGCGGTCGGTTTTTTCTTCGGGGATTAAGTCGGCAAATAGAATTTCTCCAGCTAGGTCAGATGCCACGTCTTTGGTGGCTTTTTCCGTGGAAAGGCGAGATTTACCGAGTGCAACCTCGGCTAAGAGTTGACCTATCTTAACCTCTTCGCCATTGGAAACCATGAGGAGGGAACCCGGAGTGACTTGAACGGTCTGGGTTTGTCCTTTGCCATTCTTGGGTTCTACAACCAAGTCTCCGATCACTTCCACTTGTTCACGATCTTCGCCGTGGCGGGTGCGCACGCCACGGGTTCGTAGGCGTTTGGAGAACCGCACGATACCATCAAAGGGAGCTGAAACTTGCCGTGCCACTTCACCGGTAAAGACACCACCGGTGTGGAACGTCCGCATGGTTAGCTGAGTACCAGGTTCCCCAATTGACTGAGCGGCAATAATACCGACGGCTTCTCCCAAGTCCACCATGTGTCCGTGGGCTAGACTCCAACCGTAGCAGTGCTGGCAAACGGATCGTGCCGCTTCACAGGTCAGAGGCGATCGCACGACTACTTCTTCAATATCCGTCTTGCCAATTTCTCTTGCCAATTCATCGGAGATATCTTGATTGCGTTCGGCAACAACTTCGCCGGTGGTGGGATGAATTACATCTTGAGCGAATACTCGACCCAAAAGGCGATCATCAAGGGGAATTAATACGCGATCTCCATCGGTCATTGCTCTGACAGAAATACCCCGTGTTGTCCCACAATCGATTTCTCGCACAATCACATCTTGGGCAACGTCTACTAGACGCCGGGTGAGATAACCCGAGTCAGCGGTTCTGAGGGCGGTATCAACTAACCCTTTACGAGCGCCATAAGACGAGATAATATACTCTGTAACCGTTAACCCTTCCCGGAAGTTAGTCTTAATCGGCAGGTCAATAATTTGACCTTGCGGATCTGCCATCAGACCTCGCATTCCCACCAACTGTCGCACCTGGGACATATTGCCCCTCGCCCCCGAAAACGCCATCATGTACACCGAATTCAGGGGATCTGTCGCTTTAAAATTGCGAATCACTTCATCTTTCAACGCTTCAGAGGTACTGTTCCAAGTGTCGATTACTTTTTGGAACCGTTCCACCTCAGTGATTTCCCCCCGACTGTAGCGGCTTTCGGTCGCCCGAATCTGGACTTCCGCTGCGTCTAGCATCTGGCGTTTCTTGGGCGGCACGACCAAGTCATCGACGCTAATCGAGACACCCGCTTTTGTGGCATAGCGGAACCCCAAATCTTTAAGTTGGTCAGCCATCTGGGCAGTCCGAGCACTGCCGTATTTCGTAAAAGCCCAAGCGATTAGCTTTTTGAGCTGACCTTTATCGACGACTCGGTTGTAAAAAATCATTTCTTTTTGAGCTGCTTGATCTGCCATCTGCTTACAAATTCACCAAGTAGGGGATTGGGGGAAAGACGTTTTAAGGTTGGTCGGCGGTTTTTTAACTAACCATCAGAGCCTCTTGAATAGCTTTGTTGTAGATAATCCGACCCGGTGTAGTGCGAACGTACTGGGAAATAAGTTCCCCATCAGCCGTTTCCCGGACTCGGCGCTCTCTGTAGATTTTTGTCACGGTGCCGTCGGAGGACTTCTCTGTTGAAACAGGTTCATCATCAGGCTCTTCCGACTGCACGATGCCATCAAAGCGTAACCAGACGTAGGTATGTAACTCGACTTGATGTTGCTCGTAGGCTTTGATCGTGTCGTCTATGGAGGCAAAATACCGCCCTGCTCCTTTGGCTGCTTTGGGATTTTCTGCGGTCAGGTAGTAACATCCCAACACCATATCTTGGCTGGGCGCAACAATTGGACGACCGGTTGCTGGCGATAAAATGTTGTGAGATGCCAACATTAACAGTCGGGCTTCAGCCTGAGATTCCAGAGATAGGGGAACGTGAACCGCCATCTGGTCGCCATCAAAGTCGGCGTTGAATGCTGGACACACCAGAGGATGCAACTGAATAGCCCGACCTTCGACCAAAATTGGCTCAAAGGATTGAATTCCCAAGCGGTGTAGAGTTGGAGCACGGTTGAGCATCACGGGATGACCCGCAATCACTTCTTCCAAGACATCCCAAACGCTGGGATCGCCCCGCTGAATCAGCTTTTTCGCCGCCTTGATATTGTTCACTAAACCCTGAGAAATCAGCCGATGAATTACAAAGGGTTGGAATAGTTCGATTGCCATTTCGCGAGGCAAACCGCATTGGTGAATTTTCAGCTTCGGACCGACAACAATAACGGAACGTCCCGAGTAATCCACCCGTTTTCCGAGCAGATTTTGCCGGAAGCGCCCTTGTTTGCCCTCAATGATGTCAGAAAGGGACTTCAGGGCTCGGTTGTTGGCTCCTACCACTGTCCGACCCCGACGACCGTTATCAATCAAGGCGTCTACCGCTTCCTGTAGCATCCGCTTTTCATTGCGGACAATAATCTCAGGAGCTAAAATTTCCTGTAGACGTGCCAGTCGGTTGTTGCGGTTGATCACCCGCCGATACAGGTCATTCAGGTCAGAGGTAGCAAAGCGTCCGCCATCGAGCTGTACCATTGGGCGCAGGTCTGGGGGAATCACCGGAATCACGGTTAACACCATCCAATCTGGCTGAGAACCGGTGGCGATAAAGTTATCAACGACCCGCAGCCGCTTGATTAATTTTGCCCGTTTTTGACCTTTCGCCGAGGCGATTTCTTCTCTGAGCTTTTCCGCTTCGCCATCTAAATCTAGGTCTTGCAGCAACCGTTGCAGCGCTTCAGCGCCAATTCCCACTTCCACCCCATGGAGTTCTGAATCTTCGCTGTAGAGCTGCTCTTCAATTTCCAGCCACTGGTCTTCGGTAAGGAGCTGCTTATAACTCAGGTTCTCGGCGTTACCAGGACTGAGAACGACGTAGGCATTGAAGTAAACAATCTGCTCAACATCCCGTAGAGGCATATCCATCAGAATGCTCAGGTAACTGGGAATCCCCTTGAGATACCAGACGTGAGCCACAGGCGCTGCCAGTTTGATATAGCCCATCCGGTGACGCCGCACCCGCGACTCAGTAACTTCCACGCCGCAGCGCTCACAGACAATACCCCGGTGACGCACCCGCTTGTACTTACCGCAATGACATTCCCAGTCTTTAGCTGGACCGAAGATCCGCTCGCAGAACAACCCATCCATTTCGGGTTTGAGCGTGCGATAGTTAATCGTTTCCGGTTTTGTAACTTCACCCACAACCTGACCATTGGGCAGGGTTCTTTCTCCCCATTGACGAATGCGCTCAGGAGAGGCAATCCCAATTTTTACATAGTCAAATCGCTGTTCTAGCTGATGTCTCATTTATTTCGTCCTTAGTCATTAGCCATTCGTGATTCGTTATTAGTCATTAGCCATTCGTCTTTTACAACTCATGACCAATGACCAATGACCAAGCTAGAGTTCTTCTTCTTCGAGTTCCTCGCTTCTGAGAGATTCGTAGGTGGGGCGGCTGGGCGTGCGGCGGCGGTCAGCGTCAGCCATTAAATCCACTTCCATATCTCGGCTGGAACCGTCTTCAGCGGTTTCGACTTTGTGAACGGCAATGTCGAGTCCTAGAGACTGGAGTTCTCGCATCAAGACTTTAAAGGATTCAGGAGTACCGGGACGGGGGATGGCTTTGCCTTTAACGATCGCATTTAGCGCCTCGTTCCGACCCTGCATATCGTCGGATTTCACTGTCAGCAACTCTTGCAAGGTGTAAGCCGCACCAAACGCTTCTAACGCCCACACTTCCATTTCCCCGAAGCGTTGACCCCCTTGTTGCGCTTTACCGCCTAACGGTTGCTGGGTTACGAGGGAGTAAGGACCGGTGGAGCGAGCGTGAATCTTGTCATCCACCAAGTGAACCAGCTTCAGCATATAAGCAATACCCACAGAAATAGGTCGGTCAAACGCTTCACCTGTGCGACCGTCGTAGACGGTAAGTTTTCCAGGGTTATTCAAGTCAAAGACCCACTCTTTATCCTCTTCGGCGCGGGCTTGCTTCAATTTACCGTGAACCGTGGTGCGGGATGCCTCGTCCCCATACATTTCGTCAAAGGGTGTCAGCTTAAATCGGAGTCCCAGGTTTTCACCCGCCCATCCCAGTAAGCATTCAAACACCTGACCCACGTTCATGCGGCTAGGTACACCCAAAGGATTGAGTACGATGTCGAGGGGAGTGCCATCTGGTAGGTAAGGCATATCTTCCACGGGCAAAATTCGAGAAATAATTCCCTTATTGCCGTGACGACCTGCCATCTTGTCACCCACTTGGATTTTGCGCTTCTGAGCCACATACACACGCACGACCATGTTGGCTCCAGGGGGCAACTCATCCCCTTGTTCGCGGGTAAAGATCCGGACATCAACCACGCGCCCCTTTTCGCCGTTGGGAACCCGCAGGGAGTTATCTCGCACGTCTCTGGCTTTTTCGCCGAAAATAGCCCGCAGGAGTTTTTCTTCCGGTGGCTGGTCAGATTCCCCTTTCGGTGTCACTTTCCCAACCAGAATATCCCCTGCTTCAACCCAAGCACCAATCCGGATAATGCCTTGTTCATCCAGTTGACGCAGAGCATCTTCACCGACGTTGGGAATTTCGCGGGTAATTTCTTCTGGACCGAGTTTTGTCTGCCGCGCTTCAATTTCATACTTCTCAATATGAATACTGGTGTAGACATCATCGATGACCAGCCGTTCACTAATCAGGATGGCATCCTCGTAGTTGTAGCCTTCCCAAGGCATATAAGCGACTAGGATATTCTGTCCTAGAGCTAGTTCCCCACCTTCCGTTGCCGAACCATCTGCCATGACCTGACCAGCCTCTACGTCGTCACCCAGATACACCAAGGGTCGTTGGTTTAAGCAGGTATCTTGGTTGGAACGCTGGTACTTCTGAATCTCGTATTCAATAACCTGCTCCTTGGCTGGTGGGTCTTCCTCCTCCGTGGATGGGTTGACCTGGGGTGTCGAGCGCACCCGAATCTTATTGGCATCGACATACACCACTTCACCATCAGTGCGCGATACAATCACCATGCCGGAATCTCGCGCGGCTTGAGCTTCTAACCCCGTGCCGACTAAAGGACGCTCTGGACGCAACAGGGGTACGGCTTGCCGTTGCATATTGGAACCCATCAAAGCTCGGTTAGCATCATCGTGTTCTAAGAAGGGAATCAACGAGGTTGCTACAGAGATGATTTGGACTGGGGAGACTGCTACATAGTCCACTTGGTCGGGTGTGGTAGTCGTGAACTCCTGCCGATAGCGGACGGGTACTAACTCGCCCAAGATGTAACCGTTTTCATCTTGGGGGATGTCTCCGGGGGCAACCCGCAGATCATCTTCTTCATCTGCCGTCATATAGAGAGGGGGACGGTCTTTGAGGACTCGCCCGTTTTCGACGGGATAGAAGGGAGTTTCGATAAATCCGTAGCTATTGACTCGGGCGTGGGTTGCTAAGGAACCAATCAGACCGGCGTTGGGACCTTCTGGGGTTTCAATGGGGCAAATTCGTCCATAGTGGGATGGGTGAATGTCTCGGACTGCAAAACCTGCCCGTTCGCGGGTCAAGCCGCCAGGACCGAGGGCAGAAAGACGCCGCTTGTGGGTGAGTTCTGCCAAGGGGTTCGTCTGATCCATAAACTGGGATAGCTGAGACGAGCCAAAAAATTCCTTAATCGCCGCTACTAAGGGTTTCGGGTTGACTAGGGAGGCTGGGGTTAAGGTATCGGCGTCAGAAACGGTCATCCGCTCCCGGATGATTCGCTCTAAGCGGTTGAGTCCGACTCGCACCTGGTTTTGGAGCAACTCACCCACCGAACGCACACGGCGGTTGCCCAAGTGGTCGATATCGTCGGTGCTACCGATATCAAATTCCAAATTGATTAGGTAATCGATCGCGGACAGAATGTCTTGAGGGGTAAGGACTCGTACTGTATCGGCTACATTTAACCGTAGCTTCCTGTTAATTTTGTAGCGACCTACCCGACCTAAATCGTAACGTTTCGCGTCAAAAAAGCGCGAATCCAGTAACTGCTGACCCCCGCTGACGGTGGGGGGTTCCCCCGGTCGCAGCTTGCGATAGAGTTCCATCAAGGCTTCTTCTTCGCTGGGATTGCCTTCTTTGTCCAGGGTTTTTTGAAAATAATCGGGGTGTCGCAGGGCGTCGAGAATCTCATTATCGGAGAGTCCCAAGGCTTTCAAGAGAACTTGGGCTGACAATTTCCGGGTTTTATCGATGCGCACCCAGACCAAATCATTTTTGTCGGTTTCAAACTTCAACCAGGCTCCCCGGTTGGGAATCAACGAGGCAGAGTAGGTACGACGTCCGTTTTTGTCAATCTCTGACTTGTAGTAGACACCGGGGCTACGCACGATTTGGTTGACGATCACTCGTTCGGCACCGTTAATAATAAAGGTGCCTCGATCGGTCATAAGTGGCAGGTCGCCGATAAAAACTTCCTGTTCCTTAATTTCGCCAGTTTCCTTGTTGATTAGGCGAGTCGGAACGTACATCTGTACGGCGTAAGTACTATCTCGCCGCTTGGCTTCATCAACATCATACTTGGGGCGCTTGAGCTTGTAGTTTTTGCCCAAGAAGTGCAACTCTAATTTGCCCGTGTAGTCACTAATCGGCGAGAAGCTGTTAAGTTCTTCGATTAACCCCTCTTCCAGGAACCAGCGGAAGCTGGAACGCTGAATCTCAACTAGGTCTGGCAATAGGTAATTTGGGGTGGTATAGGTCTGATTAGTCATGGGTTTTCGTTTACAAGATGAGTCAGCGCCGAGAATGGAAATCCGAGCAAAGATATCGCCCCATTGCCACAATGGAATTAAATTCCTGGCGAACGGGCGATACTTTTTTAGAAGTCACTAGATTGTATGCCGTTAGCGATGAATGCCAACAACGGTCTAGCAAGACCCAAGATTGAGTTTTTGGCGATGGGGAGCAACAAGATGGTCTTTAGGAATTGACTACTCTCTCAACAGATTGGGCAGGCTTTCCTCACGGGTTTAAAGCAAATTTTATCGACTATCGGCTGGCGCAAGGGCAGCAGTTAGAGCTTGGGGAGCGTTTAAGGTGATGCAGTGGCAGCAACGGGATACAAGTGGGGGAGATTTTATTCATAGTAACTCGTCTTAAGATTATTGTGGCGCAACAGCCACAAGATTGGAATAATCGCTGCCCTTAGCCCTAGCTTCTATAAATGCCGATGACTGGCTTTATTCTCAACAACCCACTCTTCTGCTGACTCTTGAGGCGACTTGCGTGGCAAGGACAAACCAAAGATCCGACAGGCGTTTTGGGTGGTTTCTCGTGCTAGGGTTTCTAAGGGGATATCTCGCAAACGGGCGACGCACTCTGCTACATAGTACACATGGGCAGGCTCGTTTCGTTTGCCGCGCTTGGGAACGGGGGATAAGAAGGGGCAATCGGTTTCGATGAGGAGGCGATCGCTTGGCACCATGGCTGCTGACTGGTGAATGTCTTTGGCATTTTTAAAGGTGACAATGCCACTAAAACTAATATAGAAGCCCAGATCTAAAAACCACTGGGTTTCCTCTGGGGTGCCTCCCCAACAGTGCATTACCCCTTTTACAGGTTGGTGGTTGCGCCAAAACTCCTGCAAGAGGTCGCGCATGGGAGCTGCTGCATCACGACAGTGGATGATCACTGGCAAATCTAGGGCTTTAGCAATTGCCAGTTGTGCCGCAAATACAGCTTTTTGGTGTTCGTGATTCTCGGCTTTGAAGAAATCTAGCCCCGTTTCTCCGATTGCCACCACTCTAGAATCAGAACGAGCTAACGACTCAATTTTGTTAGCCATTTCGGATTCCCATTTCTGGGCATCAAGGGGATGTAAGCCTACGGCAAAGGATAATTCTGGAATTTGGTCAGCCAGGGCTTGGATCGTGGCAAATTCTGTCGGTTCTACACAAGAATGTACCAGTCGCACTATGCCAACGTCCTGCCAGCGCTTTCGTACTGCCTCCAGATCCGCTTGGAAGACATCAAAGTTGATATGAACGTGAGTGTCTATCAACTGCATCGGCTCAGGTTGCTGTTTCGCTAATTTACTAAATTTATCTAGGTTGCGTAGGCAGAATCCTCTTGACTCAAGAAGCGACTGCCTCCTGCGATGAGGTAGTCTGTTGGTCATCAATGCGCTTGAGCCACTTTGCCAGACGGGATTTTTTCCGAGCTGCGTTATTGGTATGCAGTACCCCCCGCTTTACTGCTTTATCGATTTTGCTGTATGCTGCTGCCATGCGAGTACGCACTTCTTCAAGGGACTCCGGACTCGGTTGACGGGCGTAATCGTCCAAAGCGGCAAAGTATTTCTTCATGAGGGTTCTCACCGCCGACTTGTAAGCTTTGTTACTAACTCGGTTGCGTTCGGCGATTTTTATACGTTTGAGAGCAGACTTAGAATTAGCCACAGTAGACTTCTAGAAATTTATTTGCAATTGTCAACAAAATACCAGAACAACCACTATAACATCTATTTGAAAAGTATCGCGACCCCAGAAAAATCCAGGTTAAGCTAGAGGAGAGAGTCTGGGTCAGGTGAAGTCCCCCAAAACCGGAGAACTTGTCACACTCGGTCTCAGACGGATATTACCTAATGATAGGCACTCCGACTTCATGCTGCGAATCATCACTCAGCAGGCTGAGGCAAAAACTGAACTGCGGCGTATTTGCGATCGCACTTCCAATGACGAGATTGTTCACAAAGAGGCAACAGTACGGGAAGTGCTGCAAACTGTGCAGCGCCAGGGAGACAAAGGTCTCCTGCACTACACAGAGGAATTCGACCGACAACTCTTGACTTCCGAGCAACTGCGGATCAGTGGGTCAGAACTGGATGCTGCCTACCAGCAGGTGTCTAAGGAATTACTCGATGCGATCCAGTTGGCGGCACGGCAAATTGAGGCGTTCCACCGACAGCGCATCCCGAAATCCTGGGTGCAATTTGGCGACGATGACATCGTTTTGGGAAAACGCTATACACCCGTCGATCGAGCCGGAATTTACGTTCCCGGCGGCAGGGCGTCCTACCCCAGCACCGTACTCATGAACGCCATCCCTGCCAAGGTTGCTCAGGTGCCTCGGATTGTCATGGTGACGCCACCGGGAGCCGAGAAAAGTATTAATCCGGCTGTTCTCGTGGCAGCTCAGGAAGCTGGGGTAGAGGAAATTTATCGAGTCGGTGGAGCGCAAGCAATCGCAGCTTTGGCTTACGGCACCGAAACAATTCCCAAGGTTGATATGATTACGGGTCCAGGGAACATTTACGTTACCCTGGCGAAGAAATTGATCTACGGCACAGTGGGCATTGATTCCCTAGCCGGTCCCTCGGAAGTCCTTATTATTGCCGATCGCTTTGCTAAACCCGTCTATGTGGCGGCTGATATGTTGGCACAGGCAGAACACGACCCGCTAGCTGCTGCAATCTTAATCACCATTGATGCCCAACTCGCTAAAAAAGTGCAGGTAGAAGTAGAACGCCAACTGCAAAATCATCCGCGACGCCTCCTGACTGAAAAAGCGATCGCTCACTACGGTTTAATCATCGTGGCTGATTCCCTAAACGAGGCAGCAGAACTCTCAAACGAGTTTGCTCCCGAACACCTAGAACTCGAAATTGCCGAACCCTGGGATTTGCTTGAAAAGATTCGCCATGCGGGTGCTATTTTTATGGGAACCTCAACTCCAGAAGCCGTCGGAGATTACCTGGCAGGTCCCAACCACACCCTGCCCACCTCAGGTGCTGCCCGCTATGCTTCAGCTCTCGGTGTCGAAACCTTTATGAAGCATTCTAGTCTCATTCAGTACTCACCAACCGCTCTCAACAAAGTAGCTGGGGCAATTCAGGTGCTGGCACAAGCAGAGGGTTTACCATCCCATGCTGATTCTGTACGGCTCCGGACACAAACCAATCTTAGTGATGAACACGGCTATTTCAAGGATGAAGGCTGAAGCCTGTGAGTAGACCAAGGCACAATCAGGATGAAATAATCCTCGAAAAGTTGTCAGATTATTCTACAGAGTGGCTGTAACCCCATTCATCCTTCACCTTCACACTTTTTTGGGCAAGCCAGTAGACAAACACTCTGATCAAAGGCGAAAATCCCAATAGCTGAGAGCTGATCGCTCAAAGCCAATCGCTGATTAGGAGAAATTTTGGTGCTAAAGACAATTGTTTCAGCTCTTGACAGTTCAGATCTGTCTGAGCGTGTGATTCAGACGTTAGATCAACTTAAAATCGAGCCAGCCACCAAAATTATCCTTTGCCATGTCATTCCTTCCCCGGAACCTGACATGGAGGTGCCGGTTGATCGACCCTACAGCTCAGAAGAGTTAGTTTACCAAGAGATTGAGAGACGGCTGCAATCCTACCAGGCTCAACTGCCTTGTCAAAGCCAAATCGAGATTGTCAATGGGGACCCAGCCATAGAAATTGTTCGCCTCGCTCATATTTATCAAGCTGAGTTAATCATAATCGGAACTCGGGGTCTTACGGGTCTTAAACGAATTTTGCAAGGCTCGGTTAGCAGTCAGGTGGTTGCCGATGCGCCTTGTTCCGTGCTGGTTGTTAAGTCTGATTGACATCCTCTTTCGCCAAACCGAAAGTTGATCCAGATTAAGGACTTCTACAACTGGAGTCAATTCGGGAAATTCTGAAAACTTGAGAATAATTCAGGGGGACGCTCTTCAAAGGGGACAAGGGGATTTTCGAGGTGTTACTCTTCTCCCCCCTGGTTGACTGACAAAACTTGTGAGCAGATGCCTAGAAAGCCCTCACCCTAGCCCTCACCCCCAACCC
>NZ_JADEWY010000106.1 GCF_015207375.1 Coleofasciculus sp. LEGE 07092
CCCTCCCACACCTCACTTTGGTAATAAAACTTAAAAATCAGATTAAACAGACAGCCATCATCCAGTAGTACGCTTTAAAACTAGATAGCAAGGGAAAAACTCTTTATGGTTCAACGTGGTTCTAAAGTTCGCGTTCTTCGCAAAGAATCCTACTGGTATAAAGATGTCGGAACCGTCGCCACTGTAGACAAAAGTGGTATTATTTATCCCGTCATCGTCCGTTTTGAAAAAGTCAACTACGCGGGCATCAATACCAACAACTTTGCCGAAGCCGAACTCGTAGAGATTGAAGCACCTAAGGGCAAGAGCAGTAAACCGCCGTCTGGGGGTAAGCAAACCACTACTGCGGCTGGAGCTCGCACAACGGGTATGGAAGCCAGAACTCCCAAAGGGGACAAAAAACTGGAAGGCGGACCCAACCAAGGGACGGATTCTCGCTAAGTCGTGCCGGAACTGCCTGAAGTTGAAACTGTTTGCCAGGGTTTAAATCAAGTCACCCTGGCTCAACCTATTCAGGGTGGGGATGTACTGCTCTCTCGCACCATCGCCTACCCTGTTTCTGTGGATGAGTTTTTAGCCGGACTGCAAGATAGTGCGATCGCACAGTGGCAGCGACGGGGTAAATATTTACTGGCTCAACTAACTCGCTCGGATGGTGATAAGGGGGGTTGGTTGGGGGTTCACCTACGCATGAGCGGACAGCTTCTATGGAGCGATCGCCATAAATCGTTACAAAAGCATACGCGAGTGCGTTTGTTCTTCCCAGAGAACCGCGAACTACGCTTTGTTGACCAGCGTACCTTTGGTCGGATGTGGTGGATACCGCCCTCAGAAAAACCCGAAACCATTATTACGGGTTTGCAGAAACTCGGACCCGAACCCTTTTCGGCTGACTTTTCCGTTGACTATTTGCAAAAGAAGTTGCAAAAGAGTCAGCGTTTGATTAAAACGGCGCTGCTGGATCAGGCATTAGTGGCGGGGGTGGGTAATATCTATGCTGATGAAGCGTTATTTTTGAGCGGTATTCGACCCGACACCCCCAGTGCAACTCTGACGTTAGAGCAAATCGAACGCCTGCGGAGTGCCGTTATTCAAGTTTTACAAGCGGGTATTGATGCGGGTGGCACTACCTTTAGTAGCTTCCGCAACGTTGGGGGCATTAATGGCAACTATAGCGGTGTTGCCTGGGTATACGGTCGTGCCAGAGAACCTTGCCGCGTTTGCAACAGTGCAATCGAGCGCCTCAAGTTGGCAGGACGTTCCTCTCACTTCTGTCCCAACTGTCAGTCTTGATTGGCGTTTACTCTCAATCTCATGGGAGATAATAAATAAGATTTCCGTAGACTTTTGAAGAGACTGTACCGCAGCCGAAGGAATTATGGCAGACAAAATCAAGAAAGGCAGTTTAGTGCGCGCTAATCGCGAAAATCTGGAAAACAGCCTGGAAGCTAAAGCCAGCGATACCCGCTTTCCCCCTTACCTCTTTGAAAGTGATGGGGAAATTGTAGACATCAGAGGTGATTATGCACTGGTTAAGTTCTACGTGCCTACGCCCAATATTTGGTTCCGCCTCGATCAGTTAGAGGTGACGAGTTGAACCATTCCGGTAGATAGCGGTGGGTCGGGAGGGCATAAGCTAAATTGAGGTAGTTCAAACTAATATTTTAGCAATTCTTAACCTATGGTACTTTCCTCAGATTTACCTATTGCCTGCAACGACCACCGCGTCACTGTTATCGGCAGCGGTCATGTCGGCAGCACCCTTGCCCACCGCATCGCTCAGAAAAATCTAGCCAACGTCATTCTCCTCGACATCCTTGAAGGAATGCCCCAAGGACTAGCTTTAGATTTAATGCAAGCGCAGGGGCTCGACTATCACAATCGTTCGATTCTCGGCACTAATGATTATGCCGATACCAACAATTCTGATATTGTTGTGATTACTGCTGGCATTCCGCGCAAGCCGGGGATGAGTCGGTCTGATCTGCTCAAAACGAATGCCAAGATTGTGATAGATGTCGCTAAAAAAGCGATCGCCCAATCTCCAGACGCCCTCTATATTGTCGTTACCAATCCCCTCGACGTAATGACTTACCTGGTATGGCAAACGGTTGGTTTACCCGCTAGTCGGGTGATGGGCATGGCAGGGATACTCGATTCTGCCCGCTTCCAAACCTTCATTGCCATGGAATTAGGTGTCTCAGTTGCTGACGTCAGAGCGTTGGTGCTGGGAAGTCATGGGGATTTAATGGTGCCTTTACCTCGTTTCTCTACAGTAGGAGGAGTTCCCATCACCGAACTGATGGATCAGGCAACTGTCGAGGGACTGATACAGCGTACTCGTAACGGTGGCGCAGAAATTGTTAATCTGATGAAAACTGGGAGCGCCTATTGTGCCCCAGCCTCTTCTATTTGCATTATGGTTGAAGCTATTTTACACAACCAATCGCGGCTCCTGCCTGTCGCGGCATACTTACAGGGCGAATATGGCTTAAATGATATTTTTCTGGGTGTACCGACACTGTTAGGATGTCGCGGTATTGAAAAAATTGTGGAACTTGAACTCACAGAGGAAGAACAGGCAGCTCTTGATACCTCAGCGAAAGCGGTACGTCAAGATTTGGATCAGGCGAAGGAACTGCTTTAGAGGAATGGGAACAAGAGTTATGAGCGCTGAATTTTGAATTCAAAATTCAGCGCTCATAACTCAAGCGACGTGGCAAAGCTGGGGGACTGTACAGCGTAAGAAAACGTGGGTTGAGCGGACACCCCTTTTTGCTTAACCGGAAGTGCGATCGCAAATTCTGCCCCTTGACCGGGTAGAGACGTACAAGTCAGTCTGCCCCCATGTTTGTCTACTACAACAGAATGGGAAATCGACAGTCCCAAACCTGTACCCGCACCGACGGGTTTAGTGGTAAAGAAGGGGTCAAAGATGAGTTTTTGCGTGTCTTCTGGAATGCCAGAACCGTTATCGATAATCCGAATCACGACCCAATCCCTATTTTCCACGGCGGTGCGAATTGTAATCATCCGGGGTGTGGGTTGGGGTTCGAGGGCGTCAATGGCATTACTCAGGATATTCATAAACACCTGATTGAGCTGACCGGCATAGCACTCAACTCGAGGGAGTTTACTATAGTCTTTGACCACCTGAATATCTGGATGTTTGGTTCCTGGTTTCAGGCGGTGCTGCAAGATGAGTAGAGTGCTATCAATGCCTTCATGGATATCGACTTCTTTGATGTCTGCTTCATCCAAGCGGGAGAAGTTGCGCAGGGATAGAATAATTTGGCGAATGCGATCGGCACCTTCTTTCATGGACTGTAGCAGTTTGAGAAAGTCTGTCTTTAAGAAATCTAAGTCAATCGCCTCAATCTCCTCTTGAATTTCTGTTACAGGTTCTGGATAGTGTTTGGCATATAGTTGCAGCAAGTACAGCAAGTCCGCCGCGTATTGACGGGCATAGGTAATGTTTCCAGTAATGAAGCCGATAGGGTTGTTAATTTCGTGGGCAATTCCAGCAATCATCTGACCCAAACTCGCCATTTTTTCGTTTTGGATGAGTTGGGTTTGGGTTTTCTGAAGTTGGTGTAAAGTTTGCTTGAGTTGGTCATTGTTGGCTCTCAATTGACGCTCGGATTTCTGCAAGGCTTCTTCTGCCCGTTTGCGCTCGCTAATATCGCGGTTAATCGTCGAGAAAAACTCAACTTCACCGATTCTTGATTTGTGTGCCACAATCACCTGGGAAACTGGAATGGCTTGACCTGTTTGGTTGAGTAATGCCGTTTCGCCCCGCCATACGCCGTTTTCTACGGCTGTGGGCAATCCTTCCGTTTGGATTAGTTCCATAACCGACGAGGGACAGAAATCTGATATTTTTTGAGTGCTGATATCTTCATCCTCCTCAAATCCTACCCATTGCCGACCTGCCCGATTCAAGTAGAGGATACGCCCCGTAACATCGCTGGTACTCACAAAATCCGTTGTCATTTCCAGAATGTCAGTCAATCTGGCGGTTTCTTGCTCGGCTTGCTTGCGTTGAGTAATATTCGTGCTGGTACTAACCAAACGATAAATTTTTCCCTGCTGATCCCGCAAGGGGGTGAGGGTGGTAATCCACCAGGTATCTTTTCCTTGCAGGGGCAAGCATTCCTCATAGGAAATTGAGGTGCCAGTTGTCACACACTCCCTATAGCGATCGCTAACTGTGGCAGCGACAGCAGCCGGTAACACCTCCTGGGGAGTCTTGTCTCGCTGTTGGCTAGCCGGGATACCCGTCAAGCGCTCGTGAGCTGGGTTGATATCTCTGTAACGAAATTCATAGGCAGGGGAGGGGAGTTCTGCTTGTCTACCGTCTGACTTCTCCTCCAAAACATCCACCACACAGATGGAGTTCTCGACCCCATTGTAGATGCTGCGCAAAAACTGTTCCCGCTCTTGCAGTTGTGCCTCAGCTTGCTTGCGTTCGCTGATATCAGTAATCATCCTTAAAATACCAACAAAATGACCCTCAGAATCAAAAATCGCCGTTGCTGACACCATTGCCCACAAATCGGAGCCATCTTTGCGGCGAAACTTGAAATCGTATCGTTCTGGGATACCTTGGCGGCGACGCTCCATTTGAGAGCGAGCAAGTGCCTGATTTTCTTCATCCATGAACTCAAATAGCGATCGCCCCAGCATTTCCTCTACCGTATAGCCCAGCATTTGAGCCATGCGGCTGTTGGCAAAGGTAACTTGGTTATCGGGATCAAAAGTCCACACCCCTTCTGATGCGGTTTCCACGATGCAGCGATAGTGGCTCTCCGATTCCCGCAAGGCAACTTCTGCTCGCTTGCGATCTGTGATATCTTCACAAATAGCCAAGAGATACTGAGGGGTGCCGTTATCGTCAAGCAGGGGAACTTTTTTGGTATAGACAAGCCGTTCCCCACGATGAGGCGTGGCTAGGGGCGCTTCTGGAATATCTACCAATATACCGTCCGTTAGCACTTGCCTGTCTTTCGCACGCAGGTAGCGAGCTTGCTCTCTGGGTAAAAAATCATAGTCGTTTTTGCCCAGAACTTGCTCTCTAGAATAGCCAAATAGTTCTTCGCTGGCTTTGTTCCAGTACATCACTTGCAGTTCTTTGGCATCTTTAATTAATACTCCCATGGGCAGATTTTCTACCACGGAGTCCAGAAAGGCTTTGGTGTGCTGCAATTGAGTTTCTATGTGTTTGCGCTCTGTAATATCTAAAATGACTCCATCGAGCCAGAGGATTTCACCGTTCTCGCCGAAGATGGCTTGCCCTTTGTCGTAAACCCAAGCAATCCTAGCATCGGAACGCACAATCCGGTACTCTATAACATAGGGCTGTTTTGTGCTGATACTCTCGGCGATCGATTGGGCGATAGTCCTGCGCTCTTGAGGGTGGATGATACTGCGAAAGGAACGCACGCGATTGTTAATAAATTCATCGGGCTGATAGCCAGAAATTTCTGCAATAGCCTCGCTCAGAAATGTCATCGTCCAACCTGAGTCAGTGCAACAGCGGTATACAGCTCCCGGAATATTAGCCACTAATGCGCTAAAGCGCGTTTCGCTCTCTGTGAGTGTCTGCTGCTGCGTCTCTCGATTCTTGGTGGAATTATGGAGAGATTCTGGAAAATTTGATAGAGTAGTCATAATTTTTTCCACACATGAGTGCATGGTCAAACGGCTGCGGGTCTGTAGTCAAACCGTAGTAGGATTCGAGCTTGAGCATTAATCTATTATGAAACTTTATCATTTTATTTTAAAACAAAAATACTAGCTTATAATCCGGCAACCACATTCAATTAATTTTAATGATTGTAAAGCAATTGTAAATAGTTTCCCAAAGTGCCGGCTTCAAAAGATAAATTATCCAGTAGGAGAGGCATCTTGCCCGGCAAAAGTGTCAACAGCAGGCGAGATGACTGCCCTAGAAAAATACCAGGGTATTTTTTTGAGAGTCCTTAGACAAGAGTGCGCACCGCTAACCCTCCTATACAACAAAAAGATTAAGGATTCTGATACTTTTGCTACTACCCACAGATTGACATTAGGGTTCTTTTTGCAATACTATCCATCGTCTTTTTTATCTTTCTGCTGCTCCTGTTTCTCCTTCTTGCGTTTTTCAATAGCTTCTTGAAGTCGTCGAGCTGTCTCCTCTTGAGCTTTACGCTCTTTTTCTTTCTCTTTCTCATCATTACTCATGGAAACCACTGTATTCAAACTATCTGATGAGTCTACCCCTTAATCAAAACGTTCTTCATAAAGCAACAATAAAGAACTAACCAAATCCTGTAAAGATTTAGCAAACATTATCACAAATAACTTTAATGGGTATTTTTATTAAAAAAAGTTAAATTTATTGAATCCGTGACGAGTTTATGGAAACTTTCTAGCCCAAACAGTAAAAAAATCAAGCTGCTTAGGGTGTAACTCTGATAAAAAAAGCTTGCCTAAAAGAGCCTATTTTCCTGTACTTGTAATTACTTAGCACTACACGTCTCAAGCAGTTCTTCAATGCCATTTACAACCACAATCTGAATGCCGAGTTTAGAACTAACCTCTTCAACTGTCTTATCATCTAAAAAGCGAGTATCATCGTGCTTGAGCATTACCGTAGGCAGCAAAATTACATCCCCTAAATCTTTTCCCTGCAACCCATCCAGCAAATCTTGCCCTGTCAGTAAACCTGTTACTGTTATTTCCTGTCCCCAATACTCACTTCGCAGTGCTGCCAGGTTCACCTCTAATCCGGCGACAGTATTTAGCTGCTGTACCAACGGTTCAAATACTTTTTCTACCGCATTTCCTACTACCCACGTCAATCGACGGGATGTCTCCACCTGACTAGGCAGTATTTGAGTGGCTGTCTCTTGAAATTGTTTTAGAAAAGAGCGAATTGAACCGACACCGTTGCCGATTTGCGGGTAATCTTCATAGTGAGATTCTGGGGGTAACTCCTGCCTCGCTATCAAAAACCACTCATCAGCTAACCAGGCAAATGTAGATCCGAACTGCTGGCGAAATTTCTCCTGAAGCCGCTGAACTTGTTGAATAACTTCTACTGCTTTTTCCTGACTGACTGGCATCAACTCATCGTCTGTAGGTCGAAAGCGGGTTAACCCGACTGGTACGACTGCGGCTGATGCAACCCCTGGCACTTCACCTTGATGGAATTGTGCCAAATCGAGTAGAGTTTGCTCTAAGTGGATGCCATCATTAATTCCTGGACAAACAACAACTTGGGCGTGAATTTGCAGGCGGCGTTCCTGAAACCATTTTAACTGCTCTAAAATCTGTCCAGCACGATGATTTTTCAGTAAACGGCTGCGAATTTCTGGTTCTGTGGCATGAACAGAAACGTAGAGGGGAGATAGACGCATTTGTTCTATCCGGTTCCACTCATTTTGAGTGAGGTTAGTGAGGGTTAAATAAGACCCGTAAAGAAAGCTGAGGCGGTAGTCATCGTCTTTGAGGTACAAACTCTGCCGTTTACCGGGGGGTTGTTGGTCGATAAAACAAAAGGGACAGCGGTTGTTGCATTGAATTAAACCATCAAATAAGGCGGTTTCAAATTCTAGCCCTAAATCATCATCATAGTCTTTTTCAAGTTCTACACAATGAGTTTTTCCTGCTGCATCTAAGACTTCCAGTTCCAGAAGTTCATCGGCACATAGGAACTGATAGTCTATCAAATCACGGGGACGGGTGCCGTTGATGGAAATAAGGGCATCACCAGGTTCAAACCCCACCTCGGCGGCAATGGAGTCGGGGATAACGTTGGTAATTAAGGCGGGACGAAGGGAATTTTCACTCATGGTTTGTTAAGGATAGAGACGTGCCATGGCACGTCTCTACATCAGGGTAGGAAAAGGGGTTTCAAAATGGATTTGATATCAAACCTTTATTTCATCGGCGAAACTCGTCCAGGGAAAAAAGTAAAATGGACCTGCAACTGAACCCCAGACGTGTTCGTCGGTTACTGGGTCCCGTCCCCGGTCGAGACTCATAAATTGATGGTCGTCAATTTCAAAGGTGCTGTCGAGATAGGTTTCCTTACCTTTGCGGAAGACTTTGCAAGCTTTACCGGGTTCAACACTGCCTTTGAAACTGTGTCCTGTCCATTCTACAATCATGTTGCAGCCGGGAAGTTTCTCTAGCTGTTCAATGGTTAGCGTTTGCAGACGTGGTAAATCGCGGGATGTACCGTAGAATTTTTCTGGGTCTTTAACGGTGTAGTTTTCAATCTCGATATGGTCGCCTACAACCATTAAATTCAGCACCCGCAACCGATAAGGAACGTTGAGCAGGTAATCATAGGCTTGTTCGACAAACAAGCTTATCCCATCGAGTAGTGACGGTGGTAGGGGACGCATACAGACGCGGATGTGGGCGTAGAAGGGGGGATTTTCAAAGGCTTGCTGTTGATTGCTAAAATCAGCCGCCATCCAGCGGGCTAGGGTGGTGATATCGGTAGAATGACTCATCGCACGAATTTTGAGTTGGCAAGGGAGTTTTAATTATTTTAAAACTCTGGGGGATGCTCCTGAGTGCGATCGCAGGTTATCCGTCTGTTGTATTTCTTAACTCAAAAGTGTCAGGTTGCCAAAGACTCCAGTCCCTAGCAGATTCTGAACTAACTACTGAATCAAAATTACCGCCTCTTCCGCCTTCGCATTCAGCGCCTTCTTCAACTCCTGCCCCACTTTCTCAATCAACTCATCAAACGCCTCCTGATTCTCCGTCAATTGCTCCCTAAATACCTTCTCCAACTCCGGCTGCATTTGCTCACAGGTCGAATCAAGCTTATTGTCATTCAACAAAAAAGCGCGACTCCAACCCGGAATATCCAACTTTGTCTTAATTGCCTCTTGGGTTTTACTGCGAGTGATTTCCACACCAGCAGCCAGTACGGAAACCCCATAAACTAACACGATGGGCCAGGTTAAATGTCCCGTGAGAATCAGAGCAATAATACTACCAACCGTACCCCCACCAATCACCACATTTACAATAAACATCACGGTATCGGCAAGGATAGTATCTCCTACTGATAAATCCGGGTTAACCACTTCCGGGTCAATTCCTTCCTCAAACCTTAAACTACTTCTAGGTATCTGATATTTTTGACAAATTGGGTCGGTTTCTGCCGCTAATTCCGGTTGAATTTTGCTGTTAAACCAAGTCACCGACTGATTCTTAACAATCTGCCGAGCGCGATGACTTTTAATCCACTCCTCCGCCTGCTTCTTCATCTTGTCTTCTAAGTCAGCCAGCGTCCGGAGTTTGTTGTTTCGCCAGTCTTTCAAACAGGGTTTAACTGCATTTTCAATCAAACCCTCAGATAGGGGTGTGGCTAACAGTGCGATTAACTCTGGGATATGCCGTTCAATAATATCTTTCAGCGTCTGAGAATCAAACCGTTGGTTAACCTCTTTTTTAAACGCAGCCGCCCGTAAATCCCATCGTCCTACCCGCGCTAAACCCAAGGCAATACACCGTTCTGGTTCCGGATCGGGACGCACCTGGGAGTTGGGTTCCGGGAAAATCTTCTCGCAAATCTGACGGGTAAACTGCATTCGGGATGCACCACCCGTCATCAGCACCACCTTCGGTATAATTCCCTGTTGCTTGAGAGTTTCCTTCGCCTCATTCACCGCCTCCTGAAACGCCTGCATCCAACTTTTACCCTCTAGTTCCGATAATGGCTGATTTAAAATCTCCGCCATTATCACTTTATTCACTTGGGGAATAAAATAAATCTGTTCATTAATCGACTCAAAACCCCGTGCAAAGGATTGGGGATGGCTGTAAAGTTGTTCGTTAGAAAAGTAATCTTCCTTGGCTTTACGGCTGGCAAGTTCGCAACGGGCTTTATGATGGGGATAGGCTTTAAACACCCGTTCAAGTAATTCCTTATCCTCATGGTTGGCAAGCGTCCGGGCAAAAATCGCCTTGTCAATTAGGGATGCGCCTAAGGCATTACTGCCAAAATCCATCGGGATTTCGTGTAAGCTCTTAACGAGGGTAAAATCTGTCGTCGAAGAGCCAATATCCACAATTAGTACTGAGGATTTGAGCTTGTCATAGTCCAGCTTCCCCGCTTCCTTGGCTTGCATGAACGCCGCCCGCGACTCTGGGACAACGCTGAGTCGGAGAATGCCAGCTTCCTTACAGAGTTTCTGATATTCTTGGCGATCGTTTATCGACCATCCAGAAGGACACCCCACAAAAAACTGGCTATCCTCCCCCCCTTCCATCTGTTTACTTTCTTTCAACAGGCGGTAGTAGGTTTCTAAGAAATGGCGGATGGTTTTCCTATAATTGAGATCAGCATTGGGTCTTTGCTTAAACGCAATTTCGAGTTGAGTAACGCCCGCTTGAATTAACGCTTGATCTCCTACCAGATAACCCAACTCGGGATGCCAACCCAGTGCTGTAACTTGAACTTTTTTGCTGTTAACTTCCAGCATTTCTGGGGGTTCAATACTCTCCACCCGCGCCTTCGCCACGGCGGTTTCACCGTGACCTAAATCGAACCCAATTGTTTCTAACACTGGCATACTCATACATTCCGGCTAATTCTTATTTGCAAGAGAAAGTTAAATCTTGCACTACCCCCCTAACCCCCCTTGGTAAAGGGGGGTTAGGGGGGTAGTAAACTGCGATGATAGGACATCTCACTCTCTCACCTCCGAGTAAGCTGGCTGAATCACTCGTCCACGTCGCAACAAGCGATCGCCTTTTACCAAAGCAGGCGTTATCGTAATGTAGTCTGTAGCCGCAGGGTCGATACTCGGCTCGAAGTCAAAATACTGGCGATGACTCTCACTCTCATCGGGTCGATACAGTTGCGCTTGAATTCCCTGCTCGATTAAAATCTGGGGTAGCAGTTTAGTCAGTTCCAGCGCCATCTGGGGTTTTTCGAGAAAGGAGGCACCCACCAGCCTTTGAACTACGTTCAACAATTCCGGCAACTCCTCTATTCCACTTTCATCAAGGGATTTTTTCACCTCTTGGGTTTGGGCAACTGCCAAATCAATAGTACTGAGAGCATCAGTCAGGTTATCCAGCAGGACTTGGCTATCGACGCGCACGATAGGTGGCGGTGCTTCCCTTGATTCTGCTGAGTTTTGCCGATTGCCTTTGTCGAGTTGGGATACAACTTCCAGTCCTACCAGCAGAGACAGCAGCAAGATATCCATCCATGCCCCAGGCGTATCTGACGTTAGCATGAACAGGGAATCTAAGATGCCAATGCAGATCAGTCCTTGTAGAATTTTTAGGATTAAGCTTTTGGTCGAAAAGCGCCGAGCTTGGCTAGAGATAGGTTCGGGTTCCGATATGTTCGTTTCGTTAGCCGCAGCTAATGTGGCGGCGGACTGGCGCAGGGTGTCTAGGAAAAAGGACGCCAGACGGACTTGAGCTACACTCAGTTCACCGATATAATTTTTTTCTAGGTTATCGAGTCGCTTCTGAACCAGCTTAACGACGTACTCTGGGCTAGTTGCCTTATCGATCTCTTTCGCTAGTTCACTCCGTTCTTTGCTAAAAAGTGTTAATAGTGTTTTCATTAGGGGTACAATACTTCAGCGTTGCTCTCAATAGGGTAACAATCAGGTGTCTTACTGAAGTTTAACGGAAATGCTGAAGGGAGTTTTACACATTGAGGTGAACATTAGGAAATCGGCAATTATATCTTTGATAATGGCGATCGCTTAATCTCTTAAACTATTTACCCTCTAAAATTAGGAGGTTCCAGAGTACCAGAGACTATATCTATTTATACAAATCTAATATTACTTTGATTCATCAGACTTCACCCAATCGGAGTATAAGTCGGGGCGGTGCTTTCGAGTTTTGTGGAGCTGCTGTTGTTTGCGCCAACGGTCAATTGCCGCGTGGTTACCTGACAGCAATACCTCTGGAACCTTCCAGCCCCGAAACTCAGCCGGTCGCGTCCATTGGGGATAATCGAGCAATCCGTCTTCAAAACTTTCTAATTTCAGTGACTCGGTCTTACCCACTGTTCCTGGTCGCAATCGTACCACACCGTTAATGAGTGCCAGTGCCGGAATTTCGCCGCAGGTTAAGACAAAATCCCCTAGGGAGACTTCCCGCGTCACTAAGTGCAAGACTCGCTCATCGACGCCTTCATAATGTCCGCAGATGATGACAAGTTGGTCGTAATTTGTGGCTAATTCGACCAATAACGGTTGCTTCAGGGGTTGTCCCTGAGGAGTCATCAGAATTACATCTCGCCGGGGCATCACTGGCAGTGACTCGACAGCCGCAAAAATCGGTTCGGGTTTCATTAACATTCCCACGCCGCCGCCATAGGGTTCATCATCGACGCGCCGATGCTTGTCGGTGGCAAAGTCGCGGGGATTGACGAAATGGACTTCGGCAATTTCTTTAGCCAGCGCTTTACCGAGCAGTCCCGAACTCAGAGGAGAGCCAAAAAAATCGGGAAATAAAGTAACGACATCAAATCGCACAGGGGTATCGTTGGGAGTAGAGACAAAAAGAAACCAGATTAAAGATATGATAAGAGATTATTAGCTCAATCGGATATTTTTATCCAGATGAGCCAATGAAAAAACCAAAGGATTGCTACTGGGGTGGGCATTCCTTGCTAATTTGAACCTAGCGCAGCGATCGCTCGTTCTTTCCATTCAAGCAGAAATTCCAGATCAGGAAGCTGATCGACTCTGCACGGTCGTAAACTGAGCGATACGCTAACACCTATCAGCATTTATCTCAGATGGCTGACCGCTCAACGTCATAAATTAAGACGCATCAGCCTTGGGGTGCAAGGCGTGGTAAGCGGTTACGACTGTGGCAAGAGTTGAACGAAAACCCAATTCGATATAAAGTCACAATTCTAGTAGACTTCTTGCAGAAGTAGGGAACTCCTGAACAGAAGCGGCTAAAACCGAATATTGGTAAGAAGTTTAGTAAACAACACTCAAACCTTTAACGTACCGGATGCCCAAACTCGACAGTATGCTGCAGTTAGAATCTCAATTCCAAGGAACTAGAATGCCTCAATTGACTAAAACCGCGATCATCGTCATCGGCGGCGCTGAAGACAAAGTTCACGGACGGGAGATCCTGCATACCTTTTTTTGTCGTTCTGGGTCAAGTGAGGCGCGAATTGCAATTATCCCCTCAGCATCGCGGGAACCAGCGATTATTGGCGATCGCTATTATCGAATTTTTGAGGACATGGGGGCAAAGGAAATTCAAGTACTTGATGTCCGCGATCGCGCTCAAGGTGCAGACCCAGATTGGCAGAACTACGTGGAAACTTGTACCGGAGTTTTCATGACCGGCGGCGATCAACTTCGCTTGTGTGGACTGCTTTCCGACACGCCGTTAATGGAAAAAGTGCGACAACGGGCGCATCGGGGAGAACTTACCCTAGCTGGCACGAGTGCAGGTGCAGCCGTCATGGGTCATCACATGATTGCAGGCGGTGGTAGTGGTGAAAGTCCGAATCGCTCTTTAGTCGATATGGCGATTGGGTTGGGAATTATTCCAGAAGCGATCGTAGATCAACATTTTCTCAATCGTAATCGTATAGCCCGCCTCATGAGCGCCATTGCTGCCCATCCCGACCGATTGGGTATCGGAATTGATGAAGATACCTGTATTTTAGTCGAGCGTGATGGCTGCTTACAGGTCTTGGGCAAAGGCACCGTGACGATTATCGATCCGGGGGAAGTGTCCCATTCTAACCATTCGGATATCGGTGCCAACGATCCAATCAGCCTGCATAACTTGCGCGTGCATATTTTGTGCCACGGCGATCGCTATCACCTATACAAGCGTTCCCTAATGCCAATAGGCAGCTAAGTCGCCTTACTTTTTATCGGCTGTCAGTTATCAGTTTTACCCAACCTGTTGAGTGATCCCCTATGACCTCTAACCTATCTTGGGTTCTGTTACGGATATTAGAGATAAAACTGTTCACGATGAACAGTTTAAGTGCTTTTTAAAGCTGGAAACTAGATAAGACTCAAAACCTCATAAAAAGCTACGCTCTGTTGGTTTAAGTCAGGTAACTTACAAAAATCGGGATAAAACCGTTTTGACACCAAGTCTGTTCCGTGGAAACACCATCGACTAAACCAAAGACCTGCGATAGTCTTGATAAGGTTCTTGTAGAGTTAGATTAAATACCATAGTTTTACCTCCCTGGTGGGAAGAAAGGCTCTCCCAGATTCTGCTAGCGTTTTTTAGATAACATTGGCGTAGCAGTTCTTCTAAGAGTCAATCCTTGACCGTTCGGTTTAGTCTTGTATGCGAGGATAGTCAACCCTGTCACCAGATTTCCAGAATGTTGGCGCAGATTTTTGGCAGTACCACTCCAGCTTTTAACTATGCCGGAGGAACCAGTCAAAGCGCTGCTTTTGCAATTGCGACTTCAAGCTTTCCTGCCTAATTGTTTGAATCACCCCCCATATCCATTGTTATGAGAATTCTGAAAATCCAGACGTTACGCGGTCCTAACTATTGGAGTATTCGACGCCACAAACTCATTGTCATGCGTCTTGATTTGGAGGAACTGGCAGACAAACCATCCAATGACATTCCTGGTTTCTATCAAGGATTGGTTGAGGCGTTACCCAGTCTGGAGGAACACTTTTGTTCCCCCGGCGTTCGGGGCGGTTTCTTGAGTCGCGTGAAAGACGGCACGATGATGGGACACATCATCGAACACGTTGCCCTAGAACTGCAAGAACTAGCAGGTATGCTGGTGGGATTTGGTCGCACTCGGGAAACGGCAACTCCAGGGATTTATCAGGTCGTGTTTGAGTATACCGACGAACAAGCGGGTCGCTATGCCGCCAGAGCCGCCGTGCGCCTGTGTCAAAGTATCATTGATACGGGTATCTATGCCCAAAGCGAACTCGAGCAAGACTTAAAAGATTTGCAAGAACTCGCTCGTGATGCAGCATTAGGTCCGAGTACGGACGCCCTCGTCAAAGAGGCAGCAGCTAGGGGTATTCCCTGGGTTCCCCTGAGTGCTAGAGCGATGATTCAGGTCGGTTACGGTATTCATCAAAAGCGGATTCAAGCCACATTGAGCGATCGCTCGGGTATTTTAGCGGTTGAGCTGGCTTGTGACAAAGAAGGCACCAAACAAATCCTCAAAGACGCCGGAGTGCCGGTTCCACGGGGCACCGTCGTTCATTACTTGGACGAGTTAGAATCCGCGATTGAAGATTTGGGGGGGTATCCAGTTGTGTTCAAGCCCCTCGATGGCAATCACGGACGGGGGATCACTATCGACATCCAAAACCGGGATGAAGCAGAGAAAGCCTACGATACAGCTAAAGATATCTCCCGCGCCGTGATCGTCGAACGCTACTATAAGGGTTTTGACCACCGAGTTTTGTTAGTCAATGGCAAAGTCGTGGCGGTAGCCGAACGTATTCCCGCCAACGTCATTGGGGATGGCAAATCTACGGTTGCAGAATTGATTGAGGAAACCAACCGCGACCCCAATCGCGGTGATGGACATGACAACGTATTAACCAAAATTGTCGTAGATCGCACGAGCCTGAACTTATTAGAGCGTCAGGGCTACAGTTTAGATACCGTTGTCAAAGAGGGAGAAGTCTGTTACTTGCGGGCAACGGCTAACCTGAGCACAGGAGGCATTGCCGTAGACCGCACCGACGATATTCACCCTGAAAATGTCTGGCTAGCAGAGCGAATTGCCAAAATCATCGGTCTGGATATTGCCGGAATTGATATCGTGACACCTGATATTAGCAAACCCCTCCGCGACGTAAACGGTGTGGTAGTCGAAGTCAACGCAGCTCCGGGCTTTCGGATGCACGTTTGTCCCAGCCGAGGTTTGCCTCGCAATGTCGGCGCACCGGTCATGGATATGCTGTTTCCGTCCGGTAAACCTAGCCGCATTCCCATTCTGGCGATCACTGGCACGAATGGCAAAACGACAACAACCCGCTTGATTGCCCACATTTATAAACAAACCGGACAAGAAGTTGGCTACACCACCACCGATGGTATCTACATTGGGGAGCATCTTGTCGAACAAGGAGATACCACCGGTCCTCAAAGCGCTCAGGTAATTCTCAAAGACCCCACCGTCGAGGTGGCAGTGCTGGAAACGGCACGAGGTGGCATTTTGAGATCGGGCTTGGCGTTTGATATGTGCGATATCGGTGTTGTTTTAAATGTCTCTGCTGACCATTTGGGTATTGGAGATATCGATACGATCGAACAGATGGCTCGTCTCAAAAGTGTGGTTGCTGAATCGGTTAGTCCCTACGGCTATGCCATCCTTAACGCTGATGATCCCCTAGTGGTGGCAATGGCAGAGCGGGTCAAGGGTCATGTGGCATTTTTCTCAATGAACCCAGAGAACCCGGTGGTACAAAGTCATACCCGACAAGGGGGTTTGGCAGCCGTCTATGAGAATGGCTATCTATCTGTTGTGCGGGGTGATTGGACGCTGCGGATTGAACCAGCCGAGAGTGTGCCGATGACGATGGGAGGAATGGCACCATTCCAAATCGCCAACGCCCTCGCTGCCAGTCTCGCCGCTTTTGCCCAAGGGGTGCCGATTGAGGCAATTCGGACAGCGTTGACCACATTCCGCGCTTCTGTCGCTCAGACACCTGGACGGATGAATTTATTTAATCTCGGTCGCTACCATGCCCTCGTCGATTACGCTCACAATGCCGCGAGTTATGAGGCAGTCGGTGGTTTTGTATGCAACTGGCCCGGAGAACGGATTGGTATCGTGGGGGGTCCTGGTGATCGCCGCGACGAAGATTTTATTAACTTAGGAAAACTTGCTGCTAAAATTTTCAACCGGATTATCGTTAAAGAAGATGACGACCGACGGGGGCGTCCCAGTGGAGAGGCAGCCGAGTTAATTTGCAAGGGTATCGTTCAAGAAAAGCCGGATAGCCAGTATGAAGTGATTCTCAAGGAAACTGAGGCAATTAATACAGGGTTAGATCAGGCAGAATCCGGGGGGTTGGTTGTGATTTTCCCAGAAAGTGTCAGCCGTGCCATTAGCTTGATTGAAGTACGCCGTCCTCTACCGGCAAATGGTTATCAGCCAATCAGTAGCGAGATTCAACCAGATTTGCAGCAATCGGTTGTTAACCACGTTTAATTAAATTAGGAAGAAGGGGGTTTGCAGCAATAGACCAAATACCTATACCATAGCTGCCTTGTTTCACTAGTTTTACCGATAATCGACCTATAGATTCACCCCGTCAAATCTATGGGTCGATTATTGTCTATAGGAGAACTAGCATGGGAAAGGAACGACACCTCTATTCCCGACTCCCGACTCTTTCTAAATCATGCCTGAAAACGACATCATCCTAGATGCCAAGACTTACGAGTCACTTCAGCAAGAACTCACCACCCTCCGCACCCGCGTTGCCGAACTTGAAGCAACCGCTGTACCCGAACCCACTCAAGTTGCCCAACAAAAGGCGCTGTTGACTGTTGTGACAAAAATTCGAGAATCCCTGGATCTCGATAGTATCTTTAAATCAACCGCCAGAGAAGTCCGCCAACTACTCCATGCCGATCGGGTGGGAATGTTTCGCTTTGACTCTGACTCTGGCTGGGGATATGGGCAAATTGTCTCAGAGGATGTAGTACTGCCGTTTAATTCAGCCATTGCCGCTAAAATTAGCGATCGCTGTTTTGGACAAAAACACGCCACCTATTACCAACAGGGTCGAATTTGGGCAGCTAACGATATCTATGCCCTCAACTTGGCAGATTGCCATCTTGCCATCCTCTCCCGCTTTCAAGTTAGGGCAAACCTCGTCGTTCCTCTACTCAAAGGCAAGGACTTATGGGGGTTGCTATGTATTCACCAGTGTTCGAGTCCGCGTCAGTGGCGGGGCGATGAAATCGAGTTCGTTCGGCAGATTGCCATTCATTTGGGAATCGCACTCCAGCAAGCGGAATTTGTCGCCCAACTCCAGATGCAATCTGAGCATCTTGCCCAAGCTGTCGCCCAAGCCGTGGAACGGGAGAAAGCTGTTGCTGCTATTATTGACAAAATTCGGCGATCGCTAGAGCTGAGTACTATTTTCCAAACCACTGTACAAGAAGTACGACATCTTCTGGAAGCCGATCGCGTCACCATCTATCGCTTTAATCCTGATTGGAGTGGTGAATTTGTAGTCGAGTCAGTCGTTCCAGGCTGGGCTTCCCTCATCCAAGAGCAACTGAATCGCCCAGAATTGGGTAAGAACATTACCGAATGTAGCGTAAAAATCTTAGCAACCCCCCAGATTATCGATACCTACCTGCAAGAAACAGAAGGGGGTGAATTTACTAGGGGTGAAGTCTTTCGAGTTTGTCATGATATTTACAAGGCTGGATTTTCTCCCTGCTATATTGAAGCCCTAGAGAGTTATCAGGCAAGAGCCTATGCAATCATCGCCATTTATAAAGGCAAGAGCCTGTGGGGGTTGCTAGCCGCATTTCAAAATTCCAGCTCTCGGCAGTGGAATGATACCGAAGTCAACTTCCTCGTTCAAATTGGCGCACAGCTAGGCGTAGCCATTCAACAAGCCGAGCTATTGGGACAGGCTCAACGGCGTTCGGCAGAACTGCAGACGACGCTGGAAGCTCAATTGCAACAACGAGCCGACGAATTAGCGAAAGATGCAGAACGGGAGCGAGCCTTAGCGCAAGTCATCGACAAAATTCGCAAAACCTTAGACCTTAATACCATTTTTCAGACCGCCGCCACAGAAGTTCGGAAACTGCTAGGTGTAGAGCGCATTACGATTTACAAGTTCCGCGAAGACTATTTCGGTGACTTTATTTTTGAATCAGAATCCCACGGATTGCCAAAACTTGTGGGCAGTGGTTGGGAAGATCCCTATTTGAACGAACACCAAGGGGGCAAGTTACGCTATAACGAACCCTGTGTTGCTGATGGTATCTATAATGCTGGTTTGACCGATTGCCACATCGAAGCCCTGGAATACTTCGGCGTAAAATCTTTTGTGGTAGTTTCTCTGTTCAAAGGCGAAAAACTTTGGGGATTGCTGAGTGCCTTTCAACACAGCAGTCCCAAGCATTGGGAAGAGCGGGAAGTCAAGTTACTGATGCAAGTGGCAGCTCAACTAGGAGTAGCCCTACAACAGTCAGAGTATCTAGAACTGCTGCAAGCTCAAGCCAAACAACAGGCAAAAGCAGCACAACAGGCGCGGGCTTTAGCGCGGGTGATTGAGAGAATTCGCCAAACCCTAGATATCGGTACCATATTTAGTGCCACAACTCAAGAAGTGCGGCAAATCCTCAATTGCGATCGCGTCGTTGTCTATCAGTTTAATCCCGACTGGAGCGGGGAATTTGTCTCGGAATCAGTCGCACCCGGCTGGCTCCCATTAGTCAGCTCCGAACTCAAAACCATTTGGCCCGATACCTATCTACAACAAACTCAGGGAGGCAGATATCGCAATCATGAAAACTTAGTGATTGATGACATTTACCAGATAGAACACACCCAATGCTACATCAAACTCCTTCAGCAATTTCACGTCAGAGCCTATTGTTTGATACCCGTTTTTGTCGGTGAAAAACTGTGGGGATTGCTGGGTGCCTATCAAAACTCCGGCGCTCGTCACTGGGAACTCGGAGAAGTTAGCTTGCTAGCTCAAGTGGGCAATCAATTGGGAGTTGCATTGCAGCAAGCAGAACTGCTGGCACAGACTCAACAGCAGTCGGCTGAACTTCAGAAAGCCAAGGAAGCTGCTGATGCTGCCAACCGAGCGAAAAGCGAATTTCTGGCGAATATGAGCCACGAGCTGCGTACCCCGTTAAATGCTATCCTGGGCTTCACTCAAGTGATGGCTCGTGATCCATCCCTGACTCAGACGCAACAAGAACAGTTAGGAATTATTGCTCGCAGTGGCGAACATTTGCTAACGCTGCTCAACGACGTGCTAGAAATGTCGAAAATTGAAGCCGGTCGGATCACCCTTAATGAAACCAGTGTTGATCTTTACCGTTTGCTCAACAGTTTAGAAGAAATGCTGCAACTGAAAGCTAATTCTAAAAACTTGCAGCTTGTCTTTGACTATGACTCAACCGTTCCTCAATACGTCCGAACCGACGAGAGCAAACTCCGTCAGGTTTTGATTAACCTCCTGGGAAATGCCATTAAATTTACGTCCGAAGGTAGCGTGATGCTGCGCGTCGCCGTCGAGTCTGGGGAAGGGAGAATAGGGAATGGTGAAACCCCAGCTCCCAAAAAAGTCCAGGATCTTACTCTAGAATCTTCCCTCTATTCCCCACTCCCTACTCCCTACTCCCTCTGCTTTGAAGTCTCTGACACTGGTTCTGGCATCGCACCCGCAGAATTAGATACCTTATTTGAAGCCTTTATTCAAACTGAAACAGGGAGGAAATCCTTAGAAGGAACTGGCTTAGGTTTACCCATCAGTCAAAAATTTGTGCAACTGATGGGAGGTGATATTACCGTTCGGAGTGTTTTGAGTCAAGGAACGATTTTTAAATTTGATATCCAGATTACTTTGGCTGAGGCGGCTGACGTTGAAGCTCAACAGTCAAGTAAGCAGGTTATTGGCTTGGCACCGGATCAACCAACCTATCGCATTTTAATCGTTGATGATAAATGGGAAAGTCGCCTCCTGCTGATGAATCTCATTTCGCCTGTTGGGTTTGAGGTTCGTGAAGCGGAAAACGGACAAGAAGCTATTGACTTATGGGAGAGTTGGGAACCACACCTGATTTGGATGGATATGCGGATGCCTGTGATGGATGGTTATCAAGCAACCCAAGCCATTCGATCGCATTGGAAAGGTCAGGGAACGGTGATTATTGCCTTGACTGCCAGTGTCTTTGATAAGCAGCGATCGGTTGTATTATCAGCAGGCTGCGATGACTTTGTTACCAAACCCTTCCGAGAGGAGGTTATCTTTGAAAAGATGACTGAACATCTGGGAGTCCGTTATGTCTATGAAGAAGATATTCCCCCTACCCTTACCCTACCGGATGCACCCGTTAAGTCGCTGACTCCAGAGGCTCTGGCTGTGATGTCGGCTGACTGGTTGGCACAACTCCATCAAGCCTCACTGAGCGCCAGAGAGAAAGCGATTCTACACCTGATTGCACAAATTCCCGTAGAACATTCGGCTCTGACGCGCTCTCTAACTCAGATGGTTAATACCCTTTGTTTCGATCAAATCGTTGATTTAACTCGACCCCTACTCCGTCAATAACCCCCCAATTTTAAGCGGGGGCTTGGAAAAACCAGAAGCCAACTGATGAATGACAGTCAAATTGAAGTAACGCAGGGAGACATTTTAATTGTTGATGATGTCCCTGAGAACTTACAAATTCTGTTTACCCTGTTAACCGAACAGGGGTATGAAGTTCGTCGCGTCGTTAGTGGGAAGCAAGCATTGAATGCGGTCAAAGCCGATCCACCTGATTTGATTTTACTGGATATTAAGATGCCAGAAATGGATGGCTATGAAGTGTGCTCGTTGCTGAAAGCTTCCCCACAAACAGCAGAAATTCCTGTCATTTTTTTGAGCGCTCTTGATGAACTATGGGATAAGGTAAAAGCGTTTGAAATCGGTGGGGTAGACTACATCAGCAAGCCTTTTCAGATTGAAGAAGTTGTAGCTCGTGTCAAAACTCAACTGACGTTGCGAACTGTACAAAAGCAATTGCAAGCCCAAAACAGGATCTTAGAGTCAGCAAAGCTCGCCGCAGAAGCTGCCAACCGAGCGAAAAGCCAATTCCTGGCAACAATGAGCCACGAAATCCGCACCCCACTCAACGCTGTCATTGGTTTGACGGGATTGTTAAACGATACGAATTTAGATTTGCAACAACGGGACTGGGTGACAACAATTCGCCAGAGTGGGGAAGCCCTTCTCTGTACTATTAATGATATTCTTGATTTCTCTAAAATTGAGTCTGGCAAACTGGAGCTAGAAACACAACCTTTTAACCTGCGTACCTGTATTGAGGAATGTCTCGATCTCCTTGCGCCCAAAGCAGCACAGAAGGGACTGGAGTTAGCCTATTTCATTGAGCTGGAAACACCTATCAATTGGGTGGGAGACGCTGTCCGCATTCGCCAAATTTTGGTGAATTTGCTCAGTAATGCGGTTAAGTTTACTGAAACGGGTGAAGTTACAGTGTCGGTGAAACCCGAAATAAGGGAGTCAGGAGAAACTTGCAATGCTCAAGGCTCTCTGTTGTTTATTGTAAAAGATACAGGCATTGGGATTCCCGGCGATCGCTTAAATCGATTGTTCCAAGCCTTCAGTCAAGTTGATTCATCTACCACCCGTCGTTATGGTGGTACTGGGTTGGGCTTGGCAATTTGCCAACAGTTAAGTGAAATGATGGGCGGTAAAATTTGGGTAGAAAGTTTTGCGGGTGAGGGTTCCACTTTTTACTTTACCATCCAGGCTCAGGCTGTAGAAAATACCTCTGAAACCCCTCTCGAAACCATTCAATCCCAGCTCGCGAACAAGCGTGTATTGATTGTCGATAATAATGCTACCAGCCGCCAACTGTTGGTGCAGCACCTACAGGTTTGGGGTATGGTTCCCTGTACTGCCTCCTCTGGTACAGAAGCATTAGCTTGCCTGGATCGGGGAGAGACATTTGATGGGGTGATTCTCGATAGGCAGATGCCGGGAATGGATGGGCTAAATCTAGCTACCCATATCCACGAGCGATCGCACTTTCAAACGCTTCCTCTCATACTGCTGACATTCCTAAACGACCCCCTACTAAGTATGCCAACGGTTGAGCATCCCCTTGCCGCCTATCTGACTAAACCGATTAAACAGTCTCAGCTTTACGAAACATTGCATCAGACATTGATAGAACAGACAGCCCCAGTCCAGTCGGAGCCGTCTAATTCCCAATCGATTGACCTACACTTAGCCAAATCCTTACCCCTGCGAATTCTGCTAGCTGAAGATAACGTCGTCAACCAAAAGGTCGGATTGTACCTTCTCAAACGGATGGGATATCAGGCAGATGTGGTAAGTAACGGTTTGGAAGTGCTAGAGGCTTTGTCACGCCAGCCCTACGATCTGGTGTTAATGGATATTCAAATGCCAGTGATGGATGGGCTGACAGCTACCCATCGAATTCGTCAAAAGTGGTCTAGTCACGAGGATGTTAGGTTAAACGATGCTGCACACAATTCCGGCATCTCGGTGACTAAGGGACAAGTGAAATCTCTACTATCCAGGCGTCCTTTGATTGTCGCCATGACAGCCAATGCCCTACAGGGAGATCGGGAAACCTGCTTGGCAGCCGGGATGGATGACTACATCAGCAAACCGATTCGACTCGAAGAACTGGTTCGAGTCTTGAAAAGCTTGCCATCTGGCATTTGAGCCTTCTGTAACCCAAACGCCTGTTTGAGTTCGCGGAGTGTCACCTCATTAGCCGGCATTGTTTGCGTCATCTTGGCACTATCAACGCTCAAGCTTTATCTGTCATCAATGACAATTAATTCATCAATGTAGGGCTAAAAAAGGCGGCACCCAGATTCGAACTGGGGGTAAAGGCTTTGCAGGCCCCTGCCTTACCACTTGGCTATGCCGCCACTACCTCAGCTTATAAGTATATCAAGTTAGCAAGATTTTGACCAAGATGGGGTGCGGGGGAGCGG
>NZ_JADEWY010000107.1 GCF_015207375.1 Coleofasciculus sp. LEGE 07092
TCTCCCCAGCTCCCTAGCTCCCCAGCTCCCTAGCTCCCCAGCTCCCTAGCTCCCCAGCTCCCTAGCTCCCTAGCTCCCCAGCTCCTCTTTTTTTTATAAACTTTTGTAAAGATTGTCAAACCTTGCATAAAACCTACCCCTCTAATTCGAGAACTCTATAGATACAGGTTGAGCGAGTGCATCAAAGCGATTGAGGTTAACCGTTAATGGCGTGCAACCTACATTAGTGATGAATCCAATAGACGAACGCTTAAAACAACTAGCCCGAGAAGCGCAACGGCACCCTCCCAAGACTCCACAGCGGCGATTGGCTTTAGCCAAGCTCCTGAGTGCAATTCAGCAATCTAGGAAGCTAACCCGTCCCTATCAGGGTCAATTTCAAGGTTTTTATGAGGATATTTATGATGAGGCGAAGCAACGACTTTTTTGCCATATTTGTGAAAAGATTGATGACTATGACCCCAATCGAGAAGTGTTGCAGTGGGTCAATTTTCTGCTCAAGCAGCGATTTTTCATTGAAGCGAGTCGAACCATCCTGCCTACGACACCCAAGGGAATAGACCCGAAAAAAGTCAGTCGATTGACCCTTGATGACTTAGACAGAAAAACCTGTAACGAACTGAATCCGCAGCTCAATCCTTCCTTATCTCAAGACGTTCTTCAATGTCTAGAATCTGACCCAGAAGGAGTTTTTAAAGGAACCTATACCTCTGACAATCCAGCCGCGAATTTTCAATTTCTAGCAATAAAACTTTTGTCAGGATACTCCTGGAAAGAGATTTCAGAGGAATTGGGTATTAAAATTTCAACTCTCAGCAGCTTTTATCAGCGCTGTCTAACTAAATTTGCCCCTAAATTTAGGGAATATTTATCCTAGCGATCGCTCCCCAAGCCACGGACTTAAACATTATGAATAGCCTAAAAAATGACCTGACCTTTACCGTACCGCTAACCCCAGACGCCCACAAGATAGCCCAGAAATTCCACCAGCAGCAATCTAACTCTCAAAAAGCTAAACAAATTTATCTCAATACATTAGCCGTTTATGCTGTCAATTTTTACCTGGGATGCCTGGGAATTGAAACAGAGTTGGACGCCAGTGACAGTTGGCATCCAGTCATGCAAACCCTGGCAGACACTGCCGATTTATGCCTCAAGAACGGTGGGAAATTAGAATGCCGTCCGGTACTGCCAGATGCACAAGTCTGTTGCGTACCGCCAGAGGTTTGCTCAGATCGGATTGGTTATGTCGCCGTGCAACTGAATCACTCGTTAACAGAAGCAACTTTAGTAGGATTCTTACCTGAAGTTGTAACCACCCAATTACCCCTAAATCAGTTCCAGTCTCTGGAAACGTTACTAGAACACTTGAACCCATCAACACAATCAGAATCGGTAAACCTCCGTCAATGGTTACAAAATGTTTTTGATGCAGGTTGGCAGACGATGGAGTCACTTTTTGAGCCACCTCAGACTCAGCTTGCATACAATTTCAGAACGATCCATTCCTCCACAACCAGTCCATCAACCGATCCGACAACAGCAGTAAAACGAGGCAAGCGCCTTGATATGGGACGGCGGTACGACGATAACCATGTGGCGTTGTGCGTTGGTTTGAAGCCCACGGATTCATCAGAACTAGACATTTCAGTGGAGGTGTATCCTACAGATGCTCAAGCTTATTTACCACGAGCGTTACAACTTATCGTACTTGATGAACAGGGGGCAGCCGTTATGCAAGCAGAAGCAAGGAGTACCAAACATATTCAATTGGAGTTTAGTGGTGAACCGGGAGAACGGTTTGGTGTGCGGGTAGCGTTGGGTGATGTCAGCATCACGGAAGCCTTTTTAATTTGAGGAGCCAAAGTCTCACCAAAAATCTGGGACGTTATGACTTTAGTCGTCTATTTCTACCATGGGAAAGTTAGTCGTTTTGAGACTGGATGGTGAGGCACGAGAACAGGGGTTCCGGGTGACATTGGCAATCGGACTGGAAGGCGCGCCCCCAGAAATTGAACTAACGGGTTACTTGCCTGCTGTTCCTGAACTCGCCCATCACATCCAACACCATTGGCTGCATCAATACCGCAGTATTGGCGCACCTTACCGAATTAAACCTAAAAAAATCACTTACGATGGTTCCCTCAACCAGCGCCTCAAAGAATGCCAGGAATCTGCGAATGAACTGCGCGATCGCTTCAAGGCATGGCTCGATTGCGAATCCTTTCGTCCTCTAGATCGGCGATTGCGAGAAGAATTAAGCCGAGAGGAGGAGATTCGATTTCTGATCCGTACTGAAGACCGACAATTACAGAAACTGCCCTGGCATTTATGGGACTTTTTTGAGCATTATTCTAAAGCCGAAATAGGGCTGAGTGGTACAACCTTTGAACGACCCAACACCTCCACGCTAAATCACCGCACCGCTACAGTTAAGATTTTGGCGATTCTGGGTCACAGCGAAGGTCTTGATATCGAAAAAGACAGACAGTTACTCGAAAATTTGCCCAATGCCGAAACGACGTTTTTAGTCGAGAATACGCGCCAAGAAATTACCGACCAGTTGTGGGAACAACCGTGGGATATTATCTTTTTTGCCGGACACAGCGAGACGCAAGGGGAAACCGGACGGATTTATATCAATCCCACCGAAAGTTTAACGATTAATGAACTGTGGTACGCCCTCAAAAAAGCGGTCGAGAGGGGTTTAAAACTGGCAATTTTTAACTCCTGTGACGGATTAGGGTTGGCGCAGCAATTGAATGATTTGCAGATTCCCCAAATGATTGTGATGCGGGAATTGGTGCCAGATCGGGTAGCACAGGAATTTTTAAAGCATTTTTTGATGGCGTTTGCCGGAGGTCAACCTTTTTATCTTGCCGTGCGGGAAGCGCGAGAGCAATTGCAGGGCTTGGAGAGTATTTTTCCCTGTGCGAGTTGGCTGCCAGTGATTTGCCAGAATCCCACTCAAGTTTTGCCACTTTGGGACGATTGGATTGAACCGACGAGGAAACAACCGAAGAGGGGATGGCGAGGTTGGCAGAGTGTGCTAGTCGCTAGTATTGCTGCTACAGGTTTGGCGATGGGAGTGCGATCGCTCGGCTGGTTACAGTCTTGGGAACTAAATGTATTTGACCAGTTCCTGCAATTGCGCCCTGCTGAAGTTGCCGATCCGCGACTATTGGTGGTTAAGGTAACGGCAGAGGATATCGAAAAATTAGGTGGGGAATACCCCTTGAGCGATCGCACTTTACTACAGCTATTGCAGAAACTTGAGGCGCATCAACCGCGAGTTATTGGTTTGGATATCTACCGCGATCGACCAGAAGGAGAAGGACATACTGAATTAGTCGAATACTTCCAAAAGAGCGATAGCATTGTTCCTGTCTGTATGGTTCCCGCTCCAGCCCTGCCTTCAGGGGTTGCACCACCGCCAGGAGTTCCAGGAGAACGCTTGGGTTTTGGTGATGTGGTTGTCGATCCAGATGATATCGTCCGCCGCCACCTTATCGCCATGGAACCGCCTGCGGCATCTCCCTGTTCTACTTTCTACGCTCTGAGCTCTCAACTCGCACTGCATTATTTAGAAAAAGAAGGCATATCACCTCAATTCATCTCAGAAAATGATTGGCAGTTGGGTTCGGTGAGGCTAAAAAATTTGGCGGTTCACAGGGGTTTTTACCAGCAACAAGTAGGCTTACAAGGCTTCCAAATCCTGCTTAACTACCGCTTCAACAACTCTCTCTCAGACATTGCGGAACAAGTCACGCTTACCGATGTCTTAACCAATCAAGTCAACCCTAATTTTTTAAAAGATAAAATTGTCCTGGTTGGTGTTACCGACCCTACTGTTAAAGATGATTTCCAGACACCTTACCACCAGGATATCCGAGGAGTGATGCTACACGCTTATCTCGTGAGTCAGATTATCAGTGCAGTCGCAGACAAACGCCCCTTACTGTGGTTTTTCCCATTATGGATTGATACCCTATGGATTTGGGGTTGGTCTACTGTAGGAGGGATACTCACCTGGTACTTTCTGTCATCACCCCGAAACTTGGGATTAGCCGTTGGAGTAGCCCTTATTACCTTAAATGGTATTAGCTTGTGCGGGCTATTCACCACAGGAGGTGTGTTACCGATTGTCCCGTCAGCGCTGGCATTAGTAGCCGCTAGCGGCGGTATTGTTGCTTACAGAGTGTTTGGAAATCCACGATCGCACTAAACGTTATACCGAATACGATCGCAATGAGACTAGCTCTAATACTTTCTTTAGCACTTGCTGGGATTGCCTGCTATCCAAAACTCATGCAGGCGCAATTAACTCCCACTATCCAAAACGCTTCTAGCCAGCAAGAACCTATAGTACCGCCCGGTAGACCTCCCGAACGAAAACCCGCAGGAACTCGCGGTGATTGTGAGGAAACCAATACCTCATTCGTCGAAGACTTTACACCCTTGTTACCTGTTACCGATTCCGAATTTAAGTTCTCTGGACGTACCCTAACCGGGCATCCTACCTTTTGGTTTTATGTTCCTTATCAAACCAGTAGCCTTAGCGATGCGAAGTTTCTAATTGAGGAGCAACAAAGCCAATATTTAGTTTATCAGACTGGAGTAAACTTACCAACAACTCCAGGTTTTGTCAAGGTGAGCCTACCCAGTACAGAAAACCCCCTACAGCCGAATCAAGCCTATCGCTGGCAATTTATCATGTATTGTACGTCAGATGTACCAGGCGATCGCTCCAAAACTGTCTCCCATCAGGGATTAATAGAACGGGTTGATATGCCTAATCTAGAAACCCAATTAGAAACTGCTACGTTAGCCGAACGAGTCAACTTCTATATTGACAACAGCCTGTGGTATGACGCTTCAGCCGATTTAACCGAGATTCGTACTATCCCGCAAGTGTGGCACAAACTCTTAAAAGCGATCGGTTTAGAACACCTTGAAGGAGAACCTATTTGGGGTTCGGTTGAGCCGAGTGAACAATAACACAGAAAATTAGCATAGCGATCGCCCTATTCCTAGTCCGCAAAATCTTAGACTGGGCTGGATTTATCTCCGCCAGTTCCGGACAGGTACTACCAACTCAACCGGAATCTGCACTTTAGCCGAAATTCTGAGAGTTAAGGATACATCCCCTTTAGCATTTCTAAATGCTTCTGGACAGGCGCGAGTGTATTAGCAGCAATCATCCCACTAGCCGCAACAGCAGGCAAACCGATGCCAGGGAAAGTCGAGTCTCCACAACAGAGCAATCCTGGTAGGGGTGTATTCGCTCCGGGAAAGAACCCTTCTCCCGCCCGAATTCCTGGACCGTAGGAACCCCGATGTCGTCGTAGAAAGCGTTCGTGGGTTAATGGTGTACCCACCAGCGTCACCTCACAACGCGATCGCATCTCTGGAATAATTCGCTCCAAGGCTTGCCACATCACCTCTGCACGCGCCTGCTTTTGTTTTGCATAAACTTCACTGCGACGATCCATCCCCTGCCAAAGTTCGTAGGGTTCATTACCCGGAGTGTAAACATGGATACTATGCTTTCCCGGTGGCGCTAGGGATGGGTCTAATAGGGACGGAATCGATACTAACACAACATTTTGAGGCGCGGTAACGCCTTTTCCCCAGTCATTAACAACAATAGAGTGACACGCTAAGTCAGACGGCAGTCCTTGGGCGTCAATACCCAGGTGGAGATGCATAAAGCTATCACAAATAGGAGTCGCCTGCCGCTTTGCCCGAAACTGTTGTGGCACACTCCCTTCTGGCAGCAGCTTCAGGGTATCCCAAACGGACGCATTGGACACGACAGCCTGACGCGCCCGCATCTCCTTACCCCCTCGCAGACGCACACCGACTGCACGGTTGCCTTCAACCAAGACTTCCTCGACATGAGCATTGAGCATCAACTTACCGCCGTATCGTTCTAGTCCCCGTACCAGCGCAGCAACAATAGCGCCACTGCCCCCCACCGGATAATCCAGCACGACACCAGGTCGATACCAATCAGCAAACATAAACGCCATCTCCGCCGCACTGGTGCCATTGGCAGGCAGTCCAGACAGCAGAAAACACAACAAGTCGAGCCAGTTGCGCAGGAACGGGTCAACGATAACATCCTCTATAATTCGGCTGAAGGGTCCGGTGAGCTTGAGCATATTGGCAGTCTGCTGAATCAAAGATGGCGCAAATCGACCCGCCGTCATGAGTGCGCCCCAATCAAAACGGAGGGCAGCAGGGGGAATTGCGATCGCTGCCTTTGCCAACGGTTCCATAACGCGCTGTAGGGAACGCCATTCGGCAACCGCTTGATCACCCCGCAGCTTAGAGAGTACCTCACAAAATTGATCGGCTCCCACCGAGGTATTAAAATCCCCTTCCGGTAAACAGCATCCCCAGGTATCATAGGTTACACACAATAGTTTTTCTCCGATGGCATCAAGGACTTGTCTCAGGGGATTAGCAGAGGGGCTGTAGGACAAGCCGGAGTAGAGTGACGGACCAGAATCAAACGTGAATCCCCGGTGATCGAAAGTATGTGCAGCACCACCTGGGATCGAGTGGCTCTCGCAAACGGTTACGTTGAAACCGTATCGCGCTAGCAGTGCCGCACAGCTCAAACCGCCAATACCACTACCAATTACGACTACATCTGTCGCTTTGTCAGTCAATGTCTGCCTCTTCACTGTTTCAGTAATATCAATGTAATTTTAACGGAATGTTAAAAGAAGCACTAGCTAGTGTATTTTGTCAATACTTTGAGGGTGTTGTTGAAATTTTTGTGATTGACGATAATTCTCCAGATAAAAACGATGCTTTGCGGTCAGCACTTTAATCGCTTGGAATGTAAAAAAAGATATAAAAAGAATTAACGTATAACAGCCTAACTTAAATAAATATACTTCACCGATTCATCATTTACTATCGGCTCGCTCTGGATATAATGCTAGTCCTTTGTACCCTTTATTAAATATGATGCGTGATGTCAAAGGATTAGTGAGACGTTGGCTTGAAGCTTGTCATTGACAGTAAGGCAGGCGTCTCGCCTGCCATTCACAGCCAAGATTAAAGTCGCTGCTTCAGTAAAGCTCTGAGTTCGTTCTGCGTTTCAATCGAGCCAGCTAGCAAGACAACTATTTTGCCAATTGCAATCGTACCCCAATTGACAATAATGATACCTGTACCATTTTGGGGATTGAACTCAATATCACCCAAGTTGAGCTCATTGAGGGAACGATATTGAGTTGTGAAGGTTTCGCAACTCCAATGGGTGATGTTTAGCTTTTTGGCAACAACGGTGGGATAAGAGGCACCATTAAAACGGGGATTGCACTCAATTGCCAGGTAATGAGTCTCCTCGCTATCTTCTACTACTGCGACATCAAAGGCAAAGATTTCTTTCATTCCCCGTTGCGCCATCCACAGAGCCATGGGTTCAACCAGTTCCCAAGGCTGATGGGTTGTAGGATAGCGATTACCGCAATGAGCGCATCCTGTGAGGATTTGTTCGGATGTAGCGAGACGCTCAACCCCAGATGGTGTCACGCGATATTGTAAGTTTAAAAATTGGGACGTTTTCAACTCCTGCTGAATTTGCAATGGCAGATTGTCAGGGAGTGCTTTCAGAGCCTGAGTGAGCTGCTGGGGGGTTTCACATCGGCAAATACCAGCACCATCGACAGAAACGGCTGGTTTGAGATAGCAGGGATAGGGGAATTTATCTGAAGTGTTGATGGCGGCTTTGTCGGCAAAACATAAGGTTTGTGGGACACTTACTCCCAGTTCGTGGGCTAATTCCATGAAATTATTCTTGGAATTTATGAAATCAACGACGTTGAACCAGTTTTCGTCGAGTTGGCGAAACCAAGTCTTATCGAAATGGGTATCGTTTGTGGCATTGCCAAAGAAGAAGAGCGAAAGGTCATAGTTGGGATACTCGGCTAACACACTTAACTCGACATCCCAGATTGGATTTTGGCTGTGCCTTAAACCAATCCGTGCATAGTGACTGGTAATAGCAGACCATTGCGGCTTTAAATCTGGATGCAATTGAATAATATCAGAGGGTTCAGTTGCACCTAGCACCCGACCGGAATAAAGATGATTACCAGTGACTAACTCATGAGTACAGTTCATGATGTCATGGTTGAAAATTTTGGGTCGTTGGTGCTGGAGTGGTGGGGTTGAGTCTGGCTTCGGAAGGGGAGTTGTTGAGTTTGAAGGTTTTAGTTGCATCGTAAGGATACTCTTTAGGTAATGGAGCTACAATATCTAGTCAAATCGAGTGTTATCTAACAGAAAACGCTGGGCTAGTCAATAGGAACAGCCTAGAAATAAGGTGATGTCAATTATGCAGATGTTTCCTGAGCTAATGTAGGAGCAACTTGAGGAGTCTTAAGTAAAAATTAATAAGTTTTTTTACAAAAGGATGGGCTGATACTTGTAACAAATTATTAATAGCGATTTTTAACTTAATAGACTACAGTTTGACTTCCCTAATCCAAAGTTCACTCAGCAGTTTTCTTCTCTTTTTCGGAGGCATGGCTGTTAAGGTATTAAATCGCTCTTCCTTTGGTTTATAGTTAATAAGATATGAACCTTATAACCTCACCTCAAGCCAACAACAAAGGATTCAACCACCGAATAATCTCCCGTTTCAACAAATTCAAATCCCGATAAGCCTCTTGCTTAAACCACTGCCCGATCGCATCCCAAGGCGTAAACACATCCCCCGTCGTCCAGTTGATATCTTGTCCCAACGGCGTTAGGTGATTCCCAGGTAATGTCTGCATAGCCACCATACCAGGAAAACGCTGCTGCAAAATTGGAGTCAAGCTAACGGTTTGGTCGATTTCGTCGTTGGTAAATTTAATCAGTAAATTGCGGCGGACTTCGTAACGTTCCGCAATTAGCTCGTTAGTTTCTAGGGGTGATGGGGTAAACTCAACATCGAAAGCTGGCGTAATGTTGAACTGCTTGAGAAATGCCAGCCGCTCTTGAACATTCAACTGCTCCAGGAAAGGAATAGCCCGCTTTGCCGGATAATTATTGAACGAAATCAAGATATTCCCAGCCCGTTCGACTGAAAAGAGACTACCGATGAGCAAATGTAACTTGCAGCCCATACTATGTCCAACACCATAGATTGGTAGGTACTTTTTACTTAAAACCGTTGTAGCTTGCAAGCGATCGAGAGTTGTTTCAAAGCGATTGAGAACTTCTCGGGCGATCGCAACGTGATCGAAGGTATTAATAAATGGCGTAGCAATGACAGCATACCCCTGACGCCCCAATTGTTCAAGTAACCAGCGATACGTTAACTGAGGAGCTGTTGCAACGAATGCTCCCCCCAAAAAATGCACAATGCCCGTGGGACGGGGTGGAATTAAAACCCAGCTACCGTATAGTTCTTGCCAGTCCATGGGAAGAGCGCCTAGTTTACATATCTTCAATTTTGACAGAAGAGATTAGGGAGTGGGGGACAAGGAGACAAGGGGACAAGGAGATAGAAAACCCGAATTTTCTAACACAACTCACCCACGCTCCCCAGCTCCTCAGCTCCCCAGCGTTCGACTGAGCGAAGCCGAAGTCTCCCCCGCTCCTCAGTTTTCCTAAATCTCAAGGACGATTTTACCTGTCGTTGAACCGGATTCTATGGCGGTGTGAGCGGTAGCAGCATCTTTAAGGGGTAGCGTTTGACTCAGGTGAATTTTTAGTTTCCCTTCATCCATGAAATTGGCACATTGCTGGAGAATCTCACCTTGATGCTGCTGGGCGGCAACGATATCCTGCAATAAGGGTGTCAGCATCAGTTCTAGACTAATCCGGAGATTACGCGAGCGCGCAATCTTCAAATTCCCTTGGCTAGAGTCAGGTTCCAGAAGCGTTACCAAATCACCATACACTCGTACAGCACCACAGGAGTCAAAGAAGGTTTTGCCGCCTACGGTATCGAATGCTAGATCTACCCCTTCTCCCCCAGTCCAATCTAATGCCTCTTGCACGAAGTCGGTTTGTTTGTAGAGAATAGGATAGTCAGCCCCCAACTGACGAACTAATCGCGCTTTCTCTTGAGAACCAACGGTTGTACAAACTTCAGCCCCTTTAATTTTGGCAAGTTGGATGGCAACATGACCCACACCACCAGCCCCTGCATGAATCAGCACCCGTTGCCCTGCTGCCAAGCGTCCCCTATCGTATAGGGCTTCCCAGGCGGTGATGAGTACCAACGGTGCTGCCGCTGCTTCGGTAAAGGAGACTGATTTAGGTTTGTGGGCAACCAATCGTTCCTCCACTACTGCCCATTCTGCATAGTTGCCCGTACCAGCTTTTCCCAGTCCGCCAGCGCAGAAGTACACCTCATCGCCAACCTGAAATCCCTGGACAGCAGAACCTACTGCTTCCACCACTCCAGCACCGTCACAACCTAGGATAGCTGGCATCTGGTCGGGATAAAAGGTTCCCCTGTGTCGCAGTTTGGTGTCAATGGGGTTAATGCCAGCGGCGTGAAGGCGTACCAAAATTTCGGTATCGTTGTGGATTTCGGGTTCGGGTACATCTTGAAGTTGCAGCACCTCGGGTTCACCAGGGGTAGTCATTAAAACGGCTTTCATCGGGTAGTTTTATCGCTAAGAGGAGTGAGTTTCTTTGAGCACTTTACCGCAGCTCGGGGTTGATTGAGCGATCGCTTCGGGGAATATAAGCTGTAAGGGGGCATCAACAAAAACCAACACGGGTCAGGGGTTGATGCCATTAAAGTCTCGACGGCATTGGAGAACTGTAACGTTGCTTGCGGGTAGTAGATTAACGGTTCTTTACAATGTCTATCGCCCCGACAGCAGAATTCTGAGAAGAATGGCAACTAATCCTAAGAAATGTTAAGCTTTGTTGACATAAGGGTTTGTTCTTACCAATCACTGATTAGTCGGGGTTTGCAGCCATTTTCCCGAAAAGTCAGAAAACACCAATAAATTCATAGTTCAACCTATCGGTAGATATTTCCTATCGGTTGGCGCTGAAAATGTGCGTTTTGTAACAATTCATATATCTGAAATCTTACCCCTCTATTGTAAATTTTTTTTAATATAAGCTCATCTCAACTAAAAGTTTAACTATACTGATTTTCACCCACCTCAATTTTTTAGAGGGTGAGAGGGGGGGATTAAAGGGATTTTCAGTAAACTGCATTTTTTTTATGACTACAGGAGAAACAAGAATGGAAATAGCGACTCGTGAGAATTTAACAAAGTCCTATTCGTTAGAAATGGTCAGAAACTTTTTAATCTGGACATTTACGCTAACAGTTTGCTTGCTAGTTGTAGGGTTCCCCCTAATCGTCTTAATGGTGAGTATCGGCGCAATTATGGCGATTACCTTGCAATCGCTACTGTCAGTCAGTGCCGTTTTGCTGGTTGCGGCTTGCTTAATTGGCGCTAATGTTTTGGCAGTTTTAGTTGGTGCGACAATCTTGACGTTGAAGGGAGTTAATCCAAGAGACGTGAGTTGGTTGAATTGGTTGAATGGCGAGCCTGATCCTCTACATACTTCAATTTATGCAGCTTGCCCACTGACGTGCGAATTTACAAAGTAGCAATTAACGTTGACTTTCTACTTGTTTAGTCAACGTTAGATGACTGAGTAAGTTGCTAATCAAACGGTAGTGTGGCCCGGTAATACCGGGTTTTTTCATGTCTAAATTTCCGTATCCTATTCAATACATTTGGTCAAATTGATATAGCGGTTCTCACTTACATGAGGTACAGTCCCACTCCCCATTCCCTGCCTTCATCAGGGTGTACCTCACCAGCTCGAAGCTGACGAATCAAGTCCATAGAACTTGATTGAATCCCTGTTTTAGCTTCTACTTCGGCACTACGAGCCATAATGCGCTGGTGTACTGCCAGTGATCGCCGTCGTCGCACTTTGTGGGCGATCGCTTCAACAACCATTTCCTTAAAAGACTCACTGCCTTCTCGAAACTGCCTTGCTTGCTCAAGCAGATTGGCAGGAAGGCGAATAGTTATAGCTTCTCGCTCCATCCTTGCAAACTATGCAATCTTCAAACGATATCATATATTGTAACTATTTTCTGAATCACAAAGCGATTGCATCTCACCATGATTGGATGCACAAATCAGCAGAGCGATCGCCTCTTAAGTCAAAGTACACAGCTTTCTCGCTAACTTCATCTACCAAGGATTGCCAATTATCGTAAAACCTGACCAGTAATAGGGAATAGGGAATTTATAAATTATATTTTTTACGGCAACTTGGTATTAGAATAAGAAATTATTCTTTGCCTGCTCCCCCACACTCCGTCTATAAAATTAAGGGGAATTTAAACAACAAACAAGTTGTTTATTAAGAAAGAGTAAAATCTACCGATATCCGATTAAGTACAATTCTAAAAACTTCATTGATTTCTAAAGACATTCCCTTGACTAAGGAGATAGTATAGAAGTGTAGCGGCAGAAAAAACGCTCCCTCTATTTCCTTAAGGAACTCGGCTTCATCCTTGATTTAAACTTGTTTCGGAGCAATGGACAGACTTTGCCCTTAGGGTATTAGGAGTATCAAATTTAATGGACTCATTTCTCAAATTACCGACTTTCCCAATCCGCTAAATGCCTTGTTTAGACGGAAATCCCCTGAGTTTCTGGTAACGAGAATTTACAGGACGAGAAGGAAAATAGAAATGCATTCTGCCATAGTTGATACCACAGGACAGAATACAGAGGCTAAGAATAGTCACCCTAGTCGTAATCCACACCGAAAAAACTAAACTGTAGACGATTGATACCTGTCTGCTTTGCGAGGGTAACACTGTTGAAAAAAACGCTGAATGTGAGCAGGTTGCCCCAATTGATGATGAGTAAAGATTGATACGAGATACTCATGAAAGTAACAAACACCCAAGAACTCGAACAACTGATTCAACGAGTCAAGACCGCTCAAGAAAAATACGCCACCTATACCCAAGAGCAGGTAGATGAAATTTTCAAGAAAGCGGCATTAGCTGCCAACGCCGCAAGAATTCCCCTCGCAAAAATGGCAGTTGCGGAAACGGGTATGGGAGTCGTTGAGGACAAAGTGATCAAAAACCACTTTGCCTCGGAAATGATTTACAACAAGTACAAGCACTATAAGACCTGCGGAGTGATTGAACAGGACAAATCCTTTGGCTTCCAGAAAATTGCCGAACCCGTGGGCATCCTGGCTGGAATCGTTCCCACCACCAACCCCACATCCACTGCCATTTTCAAAGCCCTAATCGCACTCAAAACCCGCAACGGGATCATCTTCTCCCCCCACCCCAGAGCCAAGAACTGCACCATTGAAGCGGCAAAAATCCTTCGAGAAGCCGCCGTAGCCGCAGGCGCTCCCGAGGGAATTATCGGCTGGATTGATGAACCGACGGTGCCCCTATCCCAGGCATTAATGCAACATGAGGACATCAAGCTGATCCTAGCAACCGGGGGCCCAGGGATGGTCAAAGCAGCATACTCCTCCGGGCGTCCTTCTTTGGGTGTGGGTGCAGGGAACACCCCAGCGGTGATTGATTCAACGGCTCACCTAAAAATGGCGGTTTCGTCAATCATCATCAGCAAAACCTTCGATAATGGCATGATTTGTGCCAGCGAGCAGTCTGTTATCGTTTTGGATAATGTTTACGAGACAGTCCGCCAAGAGTTTATCAATCGCGGCGCTTACTTCCTCACCCCAGAGGAACGGGAAAGACTGGGCAGCAAAATCATTGTTAATGGACGTTTAAATGCTGATATCGTCGGTCAGCCGGTTAAGAAGTTAGCTGAACTGGCTGATATTTCGCTCCCAGAAGGCACTCGCGTCATTATCTGTGAAGTGGAGGGCATTGGTTTAGACGAGCCATTTTCTTACGAGAAACTCTCCCCCGTCTTGGCGATGTATCGGGGGAACACCTTTGAGGATGCTGTCGAGAAAGCGAAGCAGTTGGTGGCATTTGCCGGTCGCGGACATACAGCCGTTCTCTATACCAATCCCGCCAACACCGAGCATATCAAGCGGTTTGAAGACCAAGTAGAGGCGTCTCGCGTACTGATTAACACCCCCTCGTCTCAAGGGGCAATTGGCGACCTCTACAACTTCCGCCTCGACCCCTCTCTGACTCTCGGTTGCGGTACTTGGGGCGGCAACTCCGTCAGCGAAAACGTCGGACCAGAACACCTGCTGAACGTCAAAACCGTGGCAGAACGGCGGGAAAATATGCTCTGGTTCCGAGTGCCGCCCAAGGTTTACTTTAAGTATGGTTGCTTGCCCGTTGCCATGGGAGAGTTAGTTGGGAAGCAGCGGGCGTTTATCGTTACTGACAAACCGATTTACGAACTCGGCATGACTGCTAGTGTCGAAGAGGTACTGGATGAAATTGGGTTGAAGTACGATATATTCTACGATGTTGAACCCGACCCATCCCTGGACACGGTAAATCGGGGGTTGGAATTGATGAGAACCTTCAATCCCGATGTGATTATTGCTGTGGGTGGCGGTTCACCGATGGATGCTGCCAAAATTATGTGGCTGATGTACGAGCATCCAGAGATTGAATTTGAAGGACTGGCAATGCGGTTTATGGATATCCGCAAGCGGGTATACGAACTGCCACCTCTGGGTGAGAAAGCCATGATGGTTGCCATTCCCACCACATCGGGAACGGGATCGGAAGTGACGCCGTTTGCTGTAGTAACGGATCGACGCAACAACATCAAGTACCCGTTAGCAGACTACGCCCTGACGCCGAACATGGCAATTATCGATCCAGAGTTGGTACTCCATATGCCCAAGAGTCTCACGGCTTTCGGGGGAATTGACGCCCTCACCCATGCCCTGGAAGCCTATGTCTCTGTGTTGGCGTCGGAGTATACAAACGGTCTGGCATTGGAGGCAATTCGGCTAATCTTTAAGTACCTGCCATCGGCATACAAGAACGGTGCCAGTGATCCCAAGGCACGGGAGAAAATCCATTACGCCGCGACGATGGCTGGTATGGCATTTGCCAATAGCTTCCTGGGAATCTGTCACTCTATGGCACACCAACTGGGGGCAACCTTCCACGTTCCCCACGGTTTGGCGAATGCCCTGATGATTCCCTATGTCATTCGCTACAACGCTACGGATGCACCCTTCAAACAGGCAACGTTCTCCCAGTACAAGTACCCGAATGCGAAGTGGCGCTATTCCCGGATTGCGGATTACCTGAACCTGGGGGGTGATACCGAAGAGGAGAAGGTGGAGCTTTTAATTGGTGCAATCGAGCAATTAAAGCGTCAAATTGAAATTCCTTCAGCGATTAAGGACACGATTAAGGAAAGTGAAGCGCAATTCCTCGCCAAGCTGGACGAGTTAGCTGACCAGGCATTTGACGACCAATGCACGGGTGCAAATCCGCGTTACCCGCTGATTGAAGACCTCAAAGAATTGTACACCAAGGCGTACTACGGTGACTTAGGAACGGTTCCGGCGATTGAACCTGTGAATGAAAATGGTGCGATCGGCAGCACTAATATGAAATCGGATATTCAACCTGCCGTACCCATGTCTTAGCTGCGTTGTGGGGTGGGCATTGCTCACCCTACGGATACTCATCCAATAAAGGTAAAGGAGTGTTAACTATGCCCTCTGTCAGTGAAACCTCTGTCACCAAAAAAACCAAAGCTAAACCTGAACACCCCAGTGGTGATAAGCGTTTCAAAGTATTAGACATTACAATGAAGCGCAATCAATATCGTGCTGATTCTCTGATTGAAGTACTCCACAAGGCACAAGAAGCTTTTGGTTATCTAGAAGAAGATGTATTGCTTTATATCGCACGGGGGCTGAAACTGCCCCTGAGTCGGGTGTATGGTGTGGCGACGTTTTACCATCTGTTCTCCCTGAAGCCCAATGGCGCTCATACTTGTGTGGTTTGTACGGGTACGGCTTGCTATGTCAAAGGTGGGGGTGAGGTGTTGGCAAGGCTAGAGAATGAAGTTGGGGTGAAAGTGGGTGAGACGACAGCCGATGGTCAACTGTCGTTGATGACGGCTCGTTGTATCGGTGCTTGTGGTATTGCTCCGGCGGTGGTTTTTGATGGGACGGTGGCTCCTAAACAGACGCCGGAGTTGGCATTGGAAAGGGTGAAGGGGTGGTTGAAGGAGTAAGGGTTTTTTGAAACGCAGAGGTGCGCTGAGGTTTCGCAGAGGTGCGCGGAGGTTGAGTGAGGTTTGGAGTTTTTTTTGAGTTCCCAATCAAGTGAGAGGAGATACGGGGAATGGATTTAATGGAATTGCTTGAAATTGGTGAGGCAGAACGTAAGGCGCAAAAGAGTATTCGTGTGCATTGCTGTACGTCAACGGGGTGCCAAGCGGCGAATTCTTTGGGTGTGAAGAAGAATTTGGAGGGGGCGGTTAAAACGGCGGGATTGAGCGATCGCGTTCAGGTGGTTGGTGTCGGTTGTATGGGGTTCTGTGGTCGGGGTCCTTTGGTGCAGGTTGACCCGGAGGAAAAACTTTACCAGGAAGTAACTCCCGATGATGCTGTTAGTCTAATTGATACGCTGAACGGTGGTACAACTACGGCGGCTGAGGGTGATGCTAAACACCCGTTTTTCGCTCGGCAAATGCGAATTGTCCGGGAAACCAGCGGCAAGATTGACCCTGAACGGATTGAAGAATATATCGCGGCGGGGGGGTATCAATCCCTGTATAAGGTGATTCATGAGATGAACCCGGCTGAGGTGGTTGATGAAATTAGCAAGAGTGGTTTACGGGGACGGGGTGGTGGTGGGTATCCCACGGGTTTGAAATGGGCAACGATCGCCAAAATGCCCCCTGGACAGAAGTATGTGATTTGCAATGCTGACGAAGGCGATCCCGGTGCGTTTATGGATCGGTCGGTATTGGAGAGCGATCCCCATCGGGTTTTGGAAGGAATGGCGATCGCCGCCTATGCTGTTGGTGCCACCGAAGGCTATATTTATGTTCGTGCTGAGTATCCCCTAGCGATTCAGCGTTTGCAAATTGCCATCAAGCAAGCGAAAAAACTGGGTATTCTTGGCAGTCAAATTTTCGATTCTCCCTTTGACTTTAAAATTGACATCCGCATTGGTGCAGGTGCCTTCGTCTGCGGGGAAGAAACCGCTTTAATAGCCTCCGTTGAAGGCGGACGCGGTACACCTCGCCCCCGTCCTCCCTATCCGGCACAATCTGGGTTATGGGGTTGTCCTACCCTGATTAATAACGTTGAAACCTTCGCTAACATTGCGGCGATTATTCGTGAGGGTGCAGAATGGTATGCCAGTATCGGCACCGAAACAAGTAAAGGCACAAAAGTGTTTGCCCTAACTGGCAAAATTCGCAACAACGGCTTAATTGAAGTGCCGATGGGTATTACCCTCCGAGAAATTGTCGAAGAAATGGGCGGCGGCGTACCCGATGGGGAGGTAAAAGCGGTACAAACTGGGGGTCCCTCTGGCGGTTGCATCCCCGCAACACTACTCGACACTCCCGTAGACTATGATTCCCTAATCAAAATCGGCTCAATGATGGGTTCTGGCGGCATGGTGGTGATGGATCAAAACACCAGCATGATTGAAGTTGCCCAATTCTACATGGAATTCTGCCAGGGTGAAACCTGCGGTAAATGTATCCCCTGTCGCGCTGGGACGGTGCAAATGTACCAGGCATTGACCAAAATCCTGAAAGGCGAAGCTACCATGCTTGACCTGGCAAAGCTTGAACAACTATGTGACATGGTTAAAGCGACGAGTTTATGCGGTTTGGGTCAGACGGCACCGAATCCCGTGTTGAGTACCCTGCGCTATTTCCGGGATGAGTATCTGACTCTGTTGCAAGATAGCCCGAATGGAAAGGTTGCTGTTAAGTCATAAATGACATAGACGCAGAAGCGGCTTCCCGAAGGGTAGAACAAACAACACAAAGGACAAGATATGTCAGTAAAAACGTTGACAATTGATGGTGTTGATATCGCTATTGAAGAGGGCGCAACGATCCTCAAAGCAGCGGAAGAGGCTGGTGTTCACATCCCCACTTTATGCCATTTAGAAGGGGTTTCTGATATCGGTGCCTGCCGACTTTGTTTGGTGGAAGTGGCTGGGATTAATAAATTGCTGCCTGCTTGTGTGACTGAGGTGGCAGAAGGGATGGAAATTCACACCCATACCTCTACGTTGCAAGATTATCGGCGCATGATTGTGGAAATGCTCTTTGCCGAAGGCAATCACATCTGTGCGATTTGTGTGGCAAATGGCAATTGTGAACTCCAAGATTTGGCAATTGAAGTGGGGATGGATCACTCCCGCTTCCCCTACCGTTTTCCAGAACGGGGGGTAGATATTTCCCACGATCGCTTTGGAATTGATCATAACCGTTGCGTCCTGTGTACTCGGTGTGTGCGCGTCTGCGATGAAATCGAAGGGGCTCACGTTTGGGATGTCGCCGGTCGCGGTCCAGCGTCTAAAGTGATTACGGGATTAAATCAGCCTTGGGGACAGGTCGATGCCTGTACGTCCTGCGGCAAGTGTGTAGACGCCTGCCCTACGGGTTCAATTTTCCGTAAAGGTTCTACGGTTTCTGAAATGCAGAAGGACAAAGGCAAACTTGAGTTTCTAGTCACAGCACGGGAGAACAAGCAATGGACAAGATAAGACTGGCGACGGTTTGGCTGTGCGGCTGTTCTGGCTGCCACATGTCCTTTCTCGACTTGGACGAGTGGTTGATTGACTTAGCTGAGATGGTGGATTTGGTCTACAGTCCGGTTGGTTCTGATATTAAAGACTACCCCGGCAATGTTGATGTTTGTCTAGTCGAGGGCGGGGTTGCGAATGAGGAGAATTTGGAGTTAATTCACAAAGTCAGAGAACGCACTAAGTTACTCATTTCCTTTGGCGATTGTGCTGTAACGGCTAATGTTCCTGCCCTCCGGAATATGTTAGGAGGGGCAGAACCCGTTTTGAAACGCTGCTATCTGGAATTGGGCGATGCAAATCCTCAGTTGCCGAAGTTTCCAGGTATCGTTCCGGAATTGCTCGATCGCGTGTGTCCGGTGCATGAAGTGGTAGAGGTCGATCTATTTATGCCGGGATGTCCGCCACCGGCTGCCCGAATTCGAGCAGTCATTGAACCCTTGCTGAGGGGTGAGAAACCCGTGATGACAGGGCGAAAAATGCTGAAGTTTGGATAGTCTTTGTTGGCAACGGATTGGATAGCGGATGTAACGGATGTGATAATCCGTAACCACTACGAAAGGAACAGTTATGGCTAAAACAGTTGTTATTGACCCCGTAACTCGGATTGAGGGTCATGCCAAGATATCGGTATTTCTAGATGATGCGGGTGAGGTATCGGATGCCCGTTTCCATGTGGTGGAATTTCGGGGCTTTGAAAAGTTCTGTGAAGGCAGACCGATGTGGGAAATGGCGGGAATTACTGCCCGAATCTGCGGGATTTGTCCGGTGAGTCACCTGCTGGCTTCTGCGAAGACGGGGGATAAAATCCAGGCGGTGAAGGTGCCTCCCGCCGGGGAGAAGTTGCGGCGGATGATGAATTTGGGGCAGATTACTCAGTCTCACGCCCTCTCGTTTTTCCACCTGAGTAGTCCTGATTTTCTGTTAGGTTGGGATAGTGACCCCGCAACGCGCAACGTGTTCGGGCTAATTGCGGCTGACCCGGATTTGGCGAGAAGTGGTATTCGGTTGCGGCAATTTGGTCAGACAATCATTGAATTGTTGGGTGCTAAGAAAATTCACCCGGCTTGGGCTGTACCGGGAGGTGTGCGATCGCCGTTATCGGAAGAAGGACGGGCGTGGATTCGCGATCGCTTACCGGAATCTCGAACTACCACAGAAAATGCCCTGGGTTTGTTCAAACAGCTTTTGGATCGCTTTGCCACGGAAGTGGAAACCTTTGGTCAGTTTCCCTCCCTATTTATGGGGTTAGTGGGAAAAGATGGGCTGTGGGAACATTACGGGGGTCATCTCCGATTTAAGGATAGTGAGGGTAATATTGTTGCTGATGGACTCAGTGAGGATGATTATCAGGACTTTATGGGTGAGGCGGTTGAACCGTGGTCTTATCTGAAATTCCCTTACTATAAGCCTCTAGGTTATCCTGATGGAATCTATCGAGTGGGACCGTTAGCGAGACTCAACGTGTGCGATCGCATGGGGACGGAAGCAGCAGATCGGGAGTTGCTGGAATTCCGCGATCGCGTCGGTGGCATGGCAACCTCGTCCTTCTTCTACCACTACGCCCGCTTAGTCGAAATTCTGGCAGCAATTGAGCGGATTGAGCAACTCGTAGAAGACCCCGATATTGTTTCACCCCGCACCCGCGCCGACGCTGGGATTAACCAACTTGAAGCTGTTGGTGTGAGTGAGGCACCCAGAGGCACATTGTTCCACCACTACCAGGTTGATGAAAATGGACTGATTAAGAAAGTCAACCTGATTATTGCCACAGGTCAGAATAACTTGGCGATGAATAAAACCGTGGCACAAATTGCCAAGCATTATATCCACGGGAATGAAATCCCGGAGGGGATGCTAAACCGTGTAGAAGCTGGAATTCGCGCCTTTGATCCTTGTTTGAGTTGTTCGACCCATGCTTTCGGTCAAATGCCCCTGCACGTTCAGTTGGTTGGGGCATCTGGGGATGTTTTGGATGAGGTTTGGCGAGATTAGTACGAATATGCCGTAGAGACGTTGCATGCAACGTCTCTGCTACCTGTTAATGGTTATTTTATAAATCTCTCTTAGTAATTATCTCGCTATTTTACTATTTTAACATGAAATCAGCAGTATGACAAAAAATTCGTAACGTTAATTTATCAATTAATGTCTTTGATTATACCTCCAATTAGATTTAGTAAAAACTTAGATTTACAGAGGTTTAAAATTGCGATATTAATCAATATAGAGCTATTATGTTAGTGGAGATTGAGAGGGTACTAAAAATAACCATCTAACAGAAGTAAGACCTAGTAACCAATGACTCCATCGACTATCAGCTCTATCAGTTCCAGAATTTCCAAAAAGTCTGAGGGAAGAGTTAAGCGATACAAGTTCCGAAGATCAGCCAAGCCGTAAATTCTTGAAGAAAATGAACAACACCTAACAGTTAGAGGAAAAACTGAATGGTGTGATGAGCGAAAATTTTTGCAGTAATAGAGGTTAACAGAATATGGTAGCAACGTTTGCACCCCAGGTTCCAGCACGAGATGACGAAAAAGCGGCTATTAGTGAGCAATGGCAAAGCTTTATTCCCGGCACATGGACGAAGGAAATTAATGTCCGGGACTTTATTCAAAAGAATTACACCCCCTATATAGGAGACGATTCGTTTTTAACCCACCCCACTGAAGGTACGAAAACTCTGTGGAACAAAGTCGGTGAGTTGATGAAGCAAGAGCGGGAAAAAGGCATCTTGGATGTTGATACGAAAGTTCCCTCCGGTATTACCGCTCACGCTCCTGGTTACATCGATAAAGATCTAGAAAAAATCGTCGGGTTGCAAACTGACAAACCCCTGAAACGGGCAATTATGCCCTTTGGCGGTATCCGGGTAGTGAAGAAATCCCTGGAAGCTTACGGTTACCAACTCGACCCAGAAACAGACAATATATTTAAGTATCGCAAAACCCACAATGATGGTGTTTTCGATGCCTATACCCGCGAAATGAGGGCGGCGCGACATTCTGGAATTATTACAGGTTTACCGGATTCATACGGGCGGGGTCGGATTATTGGCGACTATCGGCGCGTGGCATTGTATGGGGTAGACCGATTAATTGCGGACAAAAAACAGCAGCAAGAATCCCTGGAATTTGATGCTATAGACGAGTCAGTTATTCAGCAACGGGAGGAAATTTCCGAGCAAATCCGGGCGTTGCAAGAACTCAAAGACATGGCAGCAGGTTACGGATTTGATATTAGTCGTCCGGCAGCGAATGCTAAAGAAGCGGTACAGTGGACGTACTTTGGTTACTTGGGTGCGGTTAAAGAGCAAAACGGTGCGGCAATGTCCCTGGGACGGGTTTCTACGTTCCTAGATATTTATATTGAGCGTGACTTGAATAATGGCACCCTGACTGAAGCGGAAGCGCAGGAAATTATCGACCATTTCGTGATGAAGCTGCGGATGGTGCGCTTCCTGCGAGATCCAGCCTACAATGCACTCTTCTCCGGTGATCCCGTTTGGGTGACTGAAGTAATTGGTGGTTTGGGTGAAGATGGACGGGCACTGGTTACTAAAAATAGTTTCCGCTTCCTGCACACCTTGTATAATTTAGGTGCCGCACCCGAACCAAACTTGACCGTATTATGGTCGGAACGCTTACCAGAGAATTTTAAACGTTTCTGCGCCAAAGTATCGGTAGAAACCAGTTCGATTCAGTACGAAAACGATGACTTGATGCGACCGGAATATGGCGATGATTACGGTATTGCTTGCTGTGTGTCTGCCATGCCCATTGGTAAACAGATGCAGTTCTTCGGGGCACGGGTGAACCTGGCGAAAGCGCTGCTGTATGCCATCAACGGCGGCAAAGATGAGAAAGCAGGCGAGCAAGCCGGACCTGCACTTGCACCCATTACCTCAGAGTACTTAGAGTATAACGAGGTGATGGCAAAGTTTGATTTGATGATGGAGTGGTTGTCGAAACTGTATGTCAACACCCTCAACGTCATCCACTATATGCACGATAAATATTGTTATGAACGCTTAGAAATGGCGCTGCATGACCGGGATATTTATCGGACAATGGCGTGTGGAATTGCTGGGCTGTCTGTAGTTACAGATGCTTTATCGGCAATAAAGCATACCAAGGTGAAAGTTATCCGCAATGAAAGCGGTTTAGCGGTGGATTATGAAATCGCAGGCGATTATCCTAAATTCGGCAATAACGACGATCGCGTGGATGAAATTGCCGCGAATCTGGTTAAAGCATTCATGAATAAAGTCCGCAAGCACAAGACTTATCGTGGTGCCGTACCTACTCAATCGATTCTCACCATTACCTCTAACGTAGTATACGGGAAGAAGACAGGTAGCACCCCCGATGGTCGCAAAGCGGGCGAACCCTTTGCCCCTGGTGCTAACCCGATGCACGGACGCGATACCAATGGCGCGATCGCATCCTTAGCCTCTGTTGCTAAACTTCCCTACGAACACGCTCAAGATGGCATTTCCTACACCTTCTCTATTGTGCCGCAGGCGCTAGGTAAGGCGGATGATGCTAAGGTGACTAACCTGGTGGGAATGCTAGACGGTTACTTCCACGATGGGGGACACCACGTTAACATTAACGTCTTCAACCGCGACACTCTGCTTGATGCGATGGAGCATCCAGAAAAATATCCACAGCTAACCATCCGAGTATCCGGCTACGCCGTTAACTTTATCAAGTTAACCCGCGAACAGCAGTTGGATGTGATTAGTCGCACCTTCCACGAACGTATTTAAGGATTTGTAGGGGTACAGTACACCGTACCCCTACCCTGCCGCTTACAAAAAATTCCAGAACTCATGACAAACAGCACCTCCATTCCCTATTCCCCACTCCCCACTCCCCACTCC
>NZ_JADEWY010000293.1 GCF_015207375.1 Coleofasciculus sp. LEGE 07092
GTGAGAGAGGGGGGGCTTCTGGGGGTGGTGAGCCGTTGCCGTTGGCAAACCCAGGGTTGGCAGGTGATACCAATCCATTGGTTGCTGCATTGCTCTTGTGTTGCAAGAGTTGGCGCACCCGCGCAATTTCCCCCATTAAGTAGTCTTGGTTGGCGGCAAACCAGTTTTCAGTGGCGTTGGGTTGGGATACAAACATTGGCACTTTTCGCGCTGCAATATTACCCACTATAAGTCAGCAAGCTAGGGGAGTTGGGGAGCGGTAATGTAAACGCTATATGTAATTTGAGACGGTGGTTTTACCTGTACTGATACCACCTGTGAATCCAATAATCCGTTTCAAGGGTGATGAGCAACAAACGCTAGTGGTTAAAACCACTGGCTCATACATAAAGTCCTCTTAAGAGGACTAAATACTGACTCTACAAGGCTTTTAGTCCATTTCAATGGACTTTCACTATTAGCCCGGAGTTTGAACTCCGGGCGGATTTTCGGGCTTATCGACAAAGGTGCAAGATGTCAGTTTCAAGGGTGATGAGCAACAAACGCCAGTGGTTAAAACCACTGTCTTATAGCTAAAGTCAGCTAAAGCTGACTGGATGAGTATTTTAGTCTACAAAGCGTGGAGTTGAGCTATTAGCCAAGACCTTGAAGAGTACAGTTGAGGTAAGCACTGGGTAATCTGGGAGACTATGAAGGGGCGATCGCTGCTTATGAGAAAGCGATTCAATTTAAACCCGAGTATCAGTTAGCTTGGTACAACTGGGGTGTGGCGCTGGAGAAATTAGGAAAGAATGAAACAGCGTCGCATCTAACCAAAGATATAAACTGAAAAAATAAACCTCTTCCGATAAATCAATGGTTAAGCGGTTTTGGCGGTGGCTAGTGCGGTGGATTCAGTTGATATTGTCACCGTTGCTAAAGAATAGGAGACGCAGGCGGGTGAAGCTTCAACGCCTCAGTGATGCAGACTATCAGCAGCTATTTCGGCAACTGCTAACTGGGGTGAGTCAGGGATGGAACTCACAAGAGGTATTCCAACATTTAGGACATCGGGTGAATGATTGCTATTTTAAGGCGTGGCTGCGGGAGTATGGGAAGCGGTTGCGGAAATTGCCAGAGGCGGATCATCAGTTGGCGTCGCAGTTAGTGCGGTTGAGTCGGGTGGGGTGTGGGGAATTGGGGGAAATTGC
>NZ_JADEWY010000108.1 GCF_015207375.1 Coleofasciculus sp. LEGE 07092
CTCCCCCTTCCCCCTTCACCAGTGCCATTTGGCTCAGAGATAACCGCGATGGTATTCGGGAAATTCCGGTTTCAAAATTGGCTTCAGTTTAGTTTGGGTTCAGTTATTCTGTTGCTAGTCGGGCAGCAGCACGCGATCGCTTCGTTGACAGTTCCGACTGAAACCCCCTTGCTGCTAAATTTACCCACAATCGAACCTCCAGAAGTGCCACCCTTGGGAGAACCCGATGCTTTTCTACCCAGCGTGGAACGTCTGCTTCATGTTGTAGTCAAATTGACGGAACGCCGTCTTTACGTGTATCAAGACGAGCAGTTACAAGTCAGTTATCCTATTGCCGTCGGTAAACCTGAATGGGAAACGCCGACGGGTAGCTTTGAGGTTACACAGATGGTTCGTGATCCGGCTTGGGAGCATCCTTGGTCTGGAGAGGTGGTTCCGCCAGGGGAGGACAATCCTCTTGGCAGCCGTTGGATTGGCTTTTGGACGGACGGACGCAACCAGATTGGATTTCACGGCACTCCCGATGAATCGGTAATCGGACAAGCTATTTCCCACGGCTGTGTCCGTATGCGTGATCAGGATGTTCGAGCTTTGTTTGATGTTGTGAGTGTCGGTACAGCCGTCATCGTAGAGCCTTGATTTTCATAGTGTATCGTTAGGCGATCGCTTCTGTTAAGTCCTGCCAGCGCTGATTCCACAGTTGCTTCATCGCTTGCATCACCTCTGGCAAATCGGCAAATTCCTGACTTTGCTGGTTAATTTCCGGGGCTAATCCCTGGAGTCCATTACAATCTCGGCAACAGTACAGCACTTGTTCCCAAGCAGAATACCACTCATTTCCTGCTTGCTGATGGGCGCGAATGGGTTTGAGGCGTTCGTCCTCTTCTCGCAGGTATTGGGCTTGTTTTGCCCAAGCATCACGCCAAGGTTGCACCGCTTGAGGCATCTCGTGTTGGTCGTACCAGTCGCGTTCAGTACGAAAGATTTCGCCCAACTGGTCAAGGGCAGGACGAGAGGTACAGCGCTTGATAGCGGCGATTCCTTGGTCGATCCAGAGGGGCAAGTTGCGATAACTGATGAATTTGGCACGGGATTCAACCAATTTGACCCAAATTTGGTGCTGCCAGCATTCGAGGTGTTGAATCTGGTTGGGGGAAATGTTGAGGAAGATGGCGACTTGCTGCCGTACTTCGTCGATAGGGAATTGGCGAGGGTCGAGAACCCCAGCCATGATTAAGTTCTGGGACATGATGATAGAACACTCCTGATTTGGGTAGAGGTGTAGAAGCCCAAAATCTAAGCCACCCCGTCTAAGTTGTCATAGAAAGTCGGGGTGGCTAGAGGAGTGTTACCATTTCATCTAGCCTCCAGACTGCCATTACAGTTTGGGGGTTAGCCGCTCGGAGCTGCTGCTAACAGCTTTGAGTGGCGCTAAGATTTTTAGGGTTTCAGGTTTAATTAGGATTACCTTAGCAGATTGAGTGATTTTTGCTCAAGGGTCAAGGTCTGTTTGCAAATCTTTAGAAAACCTTGTAACGCTCTACCCTTCACAATCTCCAACGGTGTTAGTATAAGCCAGTTACAGAAGTTAGAGCGCCAATATAGCTAAAATGACTATAGCTTCTGTCAAGGAGGCATAAAAAATGCTTAATGAAATAATGCCGGAGCTTAAGAAAGAGCAGCTTAATGAGACAACGCTGGATGTTAATAACATCAGGCAGATTCTTGAGAATCCATTGGCTGCTAATTCATTAGAAGATGAAATAGCTGAATTTTTTAGAGAAGTAGCGGCACTCAAGGGACAAAGTGTTCACGATACCCTACGTGAAATGATTACAGGAACTCAAAAATATCTTGAGGCAGTTGATACACCTATTGAGTTTAAAAACGGTATACCAACAGATATAAATAAGTTTTCAGATAAACTTGAAAAACTCTCTGTAGGAATAGAAGCTTGTTGGGATGTGTTTTCGCAAGACAGCCGTCATTCTTTTATTAATTTAGCTCAAGAATTTTGTGAAGCCAGTTTTAAATTCCAAGGATGGAAAGGTTTATTGATTAGGTTGCAACTTCTTTTTCCATCTATTAGGCAAAGAAAAAATTTATTTAGAAAATACAAGGATTCTTTCTTGTTGATACCCAAAGCTGTAAATAGGGCAATAGAGCTTAGAGAATCGAAGCGTACTGCTCAACTACAAACTACAGCACAATCTCTACTGGAACGTGCAAGAGTAATAAATCAAAAGCAGCAAGCTTTATTACCCTTTTTAAAACATTTAGGGCGTACTCCGGAAGAGCAACTAGAAAAAAATCAAGCAGCAATGGCATGGGCAAAAGCCAGAATGGAAGAGATTGAACGTAAACGCAATAGACGTAATTCATAACGTGATAGTTATTTTAGACTCTGGAGTGCTTGGATTACTGGCTAGTCCCATTCAGGATGCATCGGAAGAGGAAGAAAATGAAATCTATCAATGTACAGAATGGCTGTATTCCCTTCTCTCTAAATCTGTTTATGTAGTAACTTCTGAAATTTCGGATTACGAGGTTAGGCGAGAACTGATTCGCATCAAAAGTGATGGTATAGGACTTCTGGATAACCTGAGAGATGTGATTGATTTTCTCCCCTTAACTAAGGAGGTCATGAAAAAAGCTGCGGAGTTTTGGGCTGATGCACGTCAAAATCATATACCCACAGCGGATGATAAAAATATTGACGCAGACATGATTATTTCAGCTCAATGGAGTCTATTAAGTGAAAAATATCCAGGACGTACTGTCTTGATTGCTACAAAAAATATTAGACATCTGAAGCTCTTTGCTCAAGAGAATGCTCAAGACTGGATGAATATTAGAGTTTAACTGCCTAAATTTTGGTCTTTAAATAAGGAAAGTTGGTTATCCGGAGGTGCAGGTATGACTGCAAGTACTTTTTGAATAGTATGCTGAATTGATATTAACTCTCCTTGAGAATCATATTGTGTTACAATTTCAACTTGAGCTTTGACTGCATAACCAGAAGCAAGAGTAATCTCTCCCTGTTTAAATTTTTTTAACCACTCTAGATCATTAATTTTCGCATCAATAGTTTTCTTTCCGTGTTTAAATTCCCATTTAGATGCACCAAGCAAGTCTGGTTTTTTGACCTTTAAAATCATTTTTGATTCAGATCTTACAGTCTCTTCGACTAATAAATTTTCTCTAGAGTCTGAAGAAATACTAAAATCACGATTAATAAGCCAGTTAGAGGAGCCAAACAAGTAATACAACTGATCTGCTTCCTGAAGCTCAGATGAAGCTGATTGAAGCTTATCTATACTTGATAATAAATCTTTATCAGTAGGAGGTGTATAAATACCAAGCTTTTTGACATCAGTCTTCTCTGCTAAAGACTTAATTTTATTTTTTAAATCCAACAATTCCGAAGTACTATTGATGGTAGAACGCTTATTGATAAAATTTATGATAGAAGACTTAGATTCGACTAGGAAAACGATAATCGCCTTGATATTGAAATTTTTTATAGTCGTCTCATTTTCCGATTTAAAAATATTTTTTAGCCAGAGAATAATGGAACCTGGCTGTATATCCTCTAATAAAAGATCGGGTTCAAGCTCTATATCAAGAGTTTTGATGAGATTTTTATCTGTGAATTGACAAAAATCTATAAGTTTTGAAAGAGCGCGAAATACTCTAGAAGGATCTTCTGTATCTCTAGCAAATTCTATTTTAAAGCCAAAATCAGCTCTACCGGGTGATAAAATCAAATATTTGACCAACTATACAGAACGTTATAAACTAATTAAAGATCAATTGTAGAACATAAAATCAGACTGAGTGTTCATAATTGAGTCAAGTCATGGCGAAAATTCCACTTATTCAGTAGGGGCGTAAACTATAGCCTACCACTGCTGGAGGGATGTGACAGATGGGTAGAAAAAGGCGGATACAAGAATGATTGGGGTTGTACCTGCGGTAGTAGACAGCCACAAGTACCAGATTTTGCTGAGATTGCCAATAGGGTTGGGGAGTGAAAAATGCGGGTTGGTGGGCATTACTAACTTTATTGGTTGGTAAGCGTTTCGAGATTGTCTTAGGTAATGCCCACCCTACAACTACTCATATTTTTTATTACCAGACTATTTGTAAATCTAAGACAAAACCAGGCAGGACATCTTCTCCTGATAATTCAGTCGGTTCTTCCAGTACCTCTACCGCTTGTTCTTGACGATAAATTTCAACTCGACGAGTTTTTCGATTAATTAACCAGCCAAGCCTTACCTGATTATCTATATATTCTTTCATTTTGTCTTGAGTTTCTTTCAATTTATCTGTTGGCGACATTAACTCTAAAATAAAATCGGGAGCAATTGGAGAAAATTTCTCTTTTTGTTCTGGAGTGAGTGCATCCCATCGTTCCTGTTTAATCCAGGAGACATCAGGAGAACGGTTAGCACCATTCGGAAGGCGGAAACAGGTTGAGGAATCGAATACTTCTCCAAGTTGAGTCTGCCGATTCCAAATAACAAAATCAGCAATAAGTCCAGCATTGCGTTTGCCAGTTTCTCCTCCTGTGGGGGACACGACGATGATTTCTCCTTTAGCGTTGCGTTCCAATTTTAGGTCTGGATTGGCTCGACACAGATGATAAAACTGATCGTCAGTGAGTTCGACAATCGGGTTGAGGTTGATAGTAATTGCTGTCATAGCCAGAGGTGAGAGGATTGAGGGAGTTGCCAAATATTCTAGGCGATCGCATCTCTCAATCCGCTTGATACCCTGAGATAAGTGAGGGTAGGCTCAGTAACAATGTCCCAAAAGTTTGTACAAGGCGAAACCATAGCCGCGATCGCAACCGCAGTTGTCCCCCAACAGGGAAGTGTGGGGATTGTGCGGGTATCGGGGCAAGATGCACTTGCGATCGCGCATACCTTATTCCACGCACCGGGGCGTCAGGTTTGGGAAAGTCACCGCATTCTCTACGGTTATGTGCGTCATCCCCAGACTAAACAAGTAGTCGATGAAGCACTCTTATTAATCATGCAATCCCCTCGCTCCTACACTCGTGAAGATGTGGTAGAGTTTCACTGCCATGGGGGGATTATGCCCGTGCAGCAGGTGTTGCAGTTGTGCCTGGAGTTGGGTGCGAGGTTGGCACAACCGGGAGAGTTTACGCTACGGGCATTTTTGAACGGGCGGTTGGATTTAACCCAAGCAGAAAGTATTGCAGACTTAGTGGGTTCTCGTTCGCCGGCGGCGGCACAAGCTGCACTGGCAGGGATTCAGGGGAAGTTAGCTGTACCGATTCGCCAACTTCGGGACACTTGTTTGGATATTTTGGCAGAAATTGAAGCCCGGATTGATTTTGAAGAAGATTTGCCGCCCTTGAATGAAGCGGGCGTGATTGCTCAAATCAAGCAGGTATTAGCAGATATTACTCAAATTCTGGCAACGGCAGATCGCGGGGAATTGCTGCGTACCGGTTTAAAAGTAGCAATCGTCGGGCGTCCGAATGTGGGAAAATCAAGTTTGCTCAATGCTTGGAGTCGAAGCGATCGCGCGATTGTGACTGACTTACCAGGTACTACCCGCGATGTGGTGGAATCTCAGCTAGTCGTTGGCGGCATACCCGTGCAGGTGCTGGATACTGCTGGAATTCGGGCAACAACTGATCAAGTAGAGAAGATTGGCGTAGAGCGATCGCGCCGTGCGGCAGGTGCGGCTGATTTGATTTTACTGGTAATTGAAGCAACAACAGGCTGGAGTGCAGAAGATCAAGAAATTTACGAACAAGTAAAACACCGTCCTCTAATTTTAGTAATTAACAAAACTGACCTGTCTCCAGCAGAAACTGTATCCTATCCTGATAACATTCAGCGTATCGTTACAGCCGCTGTTACACAAAACCAAGGGATTGAAAACTTAGAAAAAGCTATTCTTGAAGCGGTACAAATGGGAACAATTAAAGCGGCTGATATAGATTTAGCGATTAATCACCGGCAAGCAGCGGCATTAACGAGGGCAAAACTATCGCTTCAGCAGGTTCAAGAAACGATTAACCAGCAGTTGCCGTTAGATTTTTGGTCGATTGATTTGCGGGGGGCGATTCAAGCGTTAGGTGAAATTACAGGAGAGGAGGTAACGGAATCGGTACTTGATAGAATTTTCAGTCGTTTTTGTATTGGGAAGTAGCTCGGAAATCAGCCCGGAGTTCAAACTCCGGGCTAATAGATCAAGTCCACTTAAGTGGACTGAAAGTTTTGTAGAGTCTGTATTTAGTCCTCTTAAGAGGACTTTATTTATGAGCCAGGGGTTTAAACCCTTGGCGGTTGGTGAGACTGGTGTCAATACTGCTCGGATAAGAAAGAGATTAAACTATCCTCTTTCCTCACATTATCTGATAATTCCGTTTCCAGAACAAAATCCCAATAATTAGTACTGATAGCAGCACAAACCATAACCAAAAAGCCCTCTGAGTTAGCTTCCGGGCTTTATAAGCTTCCCACCATTTACCTGGATGTAGCTTTTGGACTGAAAACGTGACAATTCCTGCCAAATTTAGACAAATTAAGTTAATTAGGAATAGTAAAATTGCTCCTACGGCGACTTGCCCATAACCCGAACCCAGCAATAATCCCACTGTTACCAATGGCGGAAGTAGAGCGACTGCTACCATAACTCCGACAAGAGCATTCGTTGCTCCAGCGGTGAATGAGAGTGCGCCGGCAATGCCAGAAGCAAACGCTAGGATAACATCTGAGACACCGACGTTTGTCCTGAAGGCAATTTCAGGAATCTCTGGAGAGACTTCAAAAACATATCCTAAAAAGATAGAAAAACAGAGGGCAGCAAACATACCAACGCTACCAACTTTTACGGCGCGAAGGGCAAGCTTTGTATCTCCAAGGGTGGTGGCAAGGGATAACGCCATATTCGGTCCCAGTAAAGGGGCAATAACCATCGCACCGATAAGAATGGTGCCGTTATCACGCAACAGACCAATAGCTGCAATAATGGTTGAGAGAAGAACCATCAAAATATGGTTTCCTGTTAGGGCTACAGTTGGGGAAATATCTTCATAGAGTTCCTGACGGTTGATGCGGGAAATTTGAGGCTCTAACTCCTGTTTTAATTTCTGTTCTTTTTGTTCATCTCCTGTTTTTTCCGGTGGTGAAGGTCGAGGAATAGATGCTTCTATAGAAAGCAAAATAATACGAAAACTATCCACTTGAGCAAAGTGAGTTTCTAGCTGTTCAATGACCGCTTCGGCTTCTTCGGCAGACAGCAATATTCTGATAAGAGTTTGATGGTTAGATAAGTCGGTTTGCCAAATTCCAACTAGAGAATTTTCGGATAGTAATTCTTGTACCTGCTCAGCTTTTTCATTAGGTAGAAATACCTCAAGTAGACGTAAATTCATAAGTAATTTAATGCTTCAATCTCAGTGAGTAGTGACTAGTCTTAATATAGAGTAAAGGGTATGCCGTCGCTGGATAATTTTTTGTTCTGGGGGATAGCAAACAATGCCGCGTATTTTTGATAATATAGAACAATCTCTACTGCCGACTTTACGAGACACCCTGCAAATCTCAAAGCGGGCTGATTTCTGTGTTGGTTATTTCAATCTCAGAGGATGGCGTAAAATTGACGACCAGATTGAGCAGTTTGCGGGTAGATTCGGGGCTTGCTGTCGTCTTTTAGTTGGGATGCAGCAGTTACCCAAAGATGTAGTTTATTCGGCTTTGGCACTGGGTAACGAAAACAGAGGAATTGATAACAGTACGGTCATTCGTTACAAGAAACAAATTGCTCAAGAGTTTTGTGAACAACTGATTTGGGGCGCACCGACTAATAAAGATGAGGCGGGTTTACGCAGGCTCAGTCAGCAAATTAAAACTCAGAAGGTGATTATCAAACTATTCCTCAGACATCCCCTTCATGCCAAAGTTTACTTAGTTCATCGCAGTGATATCAATAATCCGACGATTGGTTTTTTGGGAAGTAGTAATCTTACCTTGTCTGGGCTAGAACATCAGGGCGAGTTAAATGTTGATGTTTTAGACCACGATGCTTGTCAAAAGCTGCAAAAGTGGTTTGATGACCGATGGGATGACCGCTGGTGTATCGATATTTCTCAAGAACTCGTTGACATCATTGATAACAGTTGGGCAAGAGAAAAGCCGATTCCGCCTTACTACATTTATCTGAAAATCGCCTACCACCTGTCTCAGGAAGCAAGAGCAGGGCTGTCTGAGTATCATATCCCCCGCGATGTTAAAAGTCAGTTGTTTGACTTCCAAAAAGCTGCTGTTCAGATTGCTGCCCGTCACGTCAACCGCAGAGGTGGTGTACTGGTAGGGGATGTCGTGGGTTTAGGCAAAACGTTAATTGCCACGACCCTAGCCAAGATTCTAGAAGAAGATTTTTTCCTAGCGGGACTTAAACGAAAAACAAAAGATAAAAAGGGTATAATTCTTTTATAGTCTAAGTTTCACGTCAGTAAGTGAGTGATGAAAGAAACAACTCCCGCCGCCATGCCCCCATGTTTCGATAAATGGTGTAAAAGGTTTGACTTTTCTGTTTAACCATAAAGCTCAAAAACGGGAATTTTACCGCCGGGGTAGGAAGACAATACATTGGAGAAATAGGGAAAACGGATAACGGGGTAGTGGTAATTTCTGAGGGAACTGGAAAAAAGAAAACTAATGTACATAGGAGGAGTCGCCAAAAACCGGAAAGTGAGAAGACCAAAGGAGTCAGAAGGAAAAAATGAAATACGATTAGATGAGTTAGTGAAAAGATTGCCAACTAGTGGTTTTAGGGAGATAAACCTAAAAGGAGAAAAACCAAGAACAGTGTGGGTGGCAACGGTAGAAGTAGAACTGTCAAAGCTGGAAGGGAACAGAAGAATTGCTATCGTCATGAATGCATCAACGCCTCGACTTCGCTCGGCGTTGAAACTTCGGCTTCGCTCAGTTTCAACCTGCGAAAAAGCCAGTGAGATAGACTATTTGATAACCAATATCGACTCAAAAATTGCCACAGAGGAGTGGATAGTACAAAGCTATTCCCAAAGAAACTGGGTAGAAGTTTTTTATCGAAAAGTCAAGGGATGGTTAGGGTTAGAAGAATACCAAGTGAGGGATTATAGAAGTTTAATGAGGCATTTTATTTTGGTTTTCTGTGCCTATACATTTATTTTATGGCACACCTTAACAGGAGGATTAAGGCGAAGGTGGGCGAATAAACCTTTAAATACTTTTGCCGACGCTTTAGAGGCATTTCGTACAGCGATGTCGAGTCGTTTTATGGCTTGGCTGAACGAAAATAGGGACGTATTTATCGCTTATAAAGCCAGTTTGGGCTTTATCTGGGGCTGATATTTGTTTAAGTCCCGCTACTACATCTCTGAGGTAGTATCGTCGGATCAAGGACGCTGGTTAAATAAGAGTGCCAAATTTTTCCCGAACGAACTTCAATTAGACGTAAGGTAATAAATGGAGTTCTTTTTGTGCCAGCTCCCAGACGTACCCTTCTGTCTCGCAGAGCATAACTATCAGTGAAAACTTGCTCAACCTGAACTGAGGCTCCTTTTTTTAAACGAGTAATAAAGTCAACATTTTGGTCAGTTAACTGCCGCCAAAAACTGAAATGATAAAAGCCTCTATCTAGCAAAAGCAAAGTTTTAGCTGTCACTAAGTTTAAAATGTCTTCTTCAAAGAGCGTAATAGAGTAAATTGAACACTTTCAGGTATTGGACGACCCTGCCTGGTGTGCCAAGCAGCTTTCAACTGTGGCAATAAATCTTTAAAGACCTGCTCAAATAAGGAAGCCGGAAATGTCAAAAACCTTTGAGATAGCGCTTGCTGAGTGACCCTTTTGGGACTACACCACAGAAACCCTTCTCTAGCTAACATTCTGGTCAGTTCGGTGACTCCCGCTACCTCCCGCCACAGTAAGGTTAATACCGCCGCTACCATCAGTGGTAAATTGAGTATCCTGTCTCTTAATCCTAGTTTTCGGTAGTAGTTTTCTTGTGCGGTGATCGCTGGTGTTAATAAGGTTTCAAGTTGAGTGGCAATGACTTCTTCTTCCACCATCGGTCGGGTTGTCTTTTTGGCGTGATCTCGGTTCGTTTTACGGCTGACACTCATAGGCTTTCTGCCCCCAATACCTCAATTCCTTGTCGCCTCTTGAGTGTCACATGATTTTTCCAGAGTGCAAATATTTAGCCGACTTCATGTTGATAATGATAATCGTGATGAAGGGGGGAAAGGCGAGCGTCGCTCGCCTTTCTCCCACTCCTAAATGTGTGATTATCATTCTCTACAATAAGGAAATTAAGTATATTGACTCATTTACAACCACCACACCACCTTAACTTGTCACCAATGGATAACCGTCGGAGGTATAGTGGCGAAAGTCCTGAATGAGTTGGTCGATGGGTTCTGCCTCTCCCAAGTCACGCATCTGCACTTTGTCTGGTTGCCCTGCGGGTAAGATAAATGCCAGGTAACGGGCGGGTTTCCATTTTGATTCCTCACTAGCGGCGTGGAAGTCAACGACATCAAAACAGACAAACTCGATTAAGGTGCTGCCTGTTGGTAGTTCCAAGGCAACGCTACCGCAGTCAACCGGTTGCTCTTGGAGTTGGATTTCTGGTACTTGGCGGGCGAGTTGCTGCTGCAATTTGTTCTGTTCGGCTTGCAGTTGCCGGATGCGATCGGGCTGGGGTTGAGTAAAGGTAAAGTAGATAATCTCGTCGCTCAATTCTCGCAGTTTCTTTAACTCTTCCGTTAGGTGGGGATAGCGTCCACTGTAGATTGCTTGGTTCAGTGCAGCTAAGGCGGCGGCGGTTATGGCTTTGCGTTGCAGCACTAGATTTAGTGCTGCTTGTTTGGCTTGAGGGGAGTCGTGGAGGTGTTTGTAGACTAGGGAGAGGAATCCCTCAAAATTAGCTCTGAATAGTTGGAGATAGGTGAGGCGATCGCGTTCCGAACTTGCGGCAAACGCTTGGCTAATCAGACGGTTCTCAATTGCTGCTGCTTCTTTCCTTAGTTCTAGCGCTTCAGAATAGCGATCGGTGGCAGCAAATAAAACGGCTAAATTGTTCAGGCTAGTGGCAATATTGGGATGCTCCTCTCCCCAAATTTGTCGCGCTAAGGTTAATGCGTCCTCAGCCAAACTTACGGCTTGAGCATACTGACCTTGATTATAGAGTTGAACAGCTTGCTGATTGAGTTGCTGCCAGCGCAGTATCTTCTTGAGTTTCCCCACTCCCGTTGCTAAATTTCGCAACCAATTAAAAACTCTCATTGTCTACTCCTTTTAATGATGTGATTGATTCTTCTAGTTTCCCGATTTCAATTTCAGTGGTTGTCGAGTGTGTTAGCGAAGGGCAACATATCATTAATTAAGGCTAATGAATTTTCTGTCTCATAGCTGAAGTCGGTTTTAACTGACATCTTGCACCTTTGTCGATAAGCCCGAAAATCCGCCCGCAGTTCAAACTCCGGGCTAATAGCTCAAGTCCATTGAAATGGACTAAAACTCTTATCCAGTCGTCTTTAGACGACTTTAGCTATGAGCCAGTGGTTTAAACCACTGGCGGTTAGTGAGACTGGTGCAAGATGTGAGTTTTAACCGACTGAACTCTTGCTCAAGTAAGTATAGTGTTTACATATCAAATGTAAACACTATAAGAGCAAAAAATGATAGAATTAAACCTCTACTTATAGAAAGAAAAAGTCGATGACAAGCCAAGACAGAGAAAAAGAAATTAAAGAGTTAAAGGCTTATTCTACCGTTGAGGCTGGTTATTTTCCTCAAGAATGCACGTCTTGGTAAAAGCCAGTCATACAAAGGGATTGGGATTTTCGGAGATGTCTATTAGTAAGTAACTTGAGTTACTTGCTGTCTCTCTTAGAATGATTATTAGCTATAAACCGTCAATTTAATTCTACTTCTTTCAACACCAGTCCCAATTAATAAAGACTAGATTGTATCCATCAACTCATACATTACGACAAAAGCAATGAAACCAACAAACACACCAATTATTCTCGTCCCAGCAAATCCAATGGAACCCTCACCAACCAACTCCCAAACCCTTCTCGTCAACGGTGGCGTCACAATCTTAGCTATCTTTGCTCTAACGTACTTCAGCAAAACCTTAATCGATTCCATCAGCAAATTGGTAGAAGTTTGGCAGAAAAAGTAGCAAAGCCTTATCCCCCATTAAAAAGCGAAATCCCCCTTGTTAAGGGGGAGATAGGGCAGGAGTAACACCTCAAAAGTCTCCTTGTCTCCAAATCACTCGTTAACTAAACCACTTGATAAACAAAACTCAACGTTGCCCACGCTTTCAAATCCAGGACATAGGCATCAGAAACTGTACCGATAACATTCGGTGTTACCGCACTAGTTTGGTGTAAATCTTGCAAGAGAGCTCGCGCTACTTCCAGGGGATTAAACAAATCACCAATTCGCTCTCCTTCTCCTTTAGAACGTCTTGCCGCTTCAAGTGCCGCGATCGCTCGGGTAAAAGGGCTGTGGCTGCAAATTAGATGGTTTTCTGCCAGTCCCACAGGACCTGGAATGACCCAATTATACGATGCTGAAGGTTGGGGTAAGGTCAACTTTTCTCCCGGTGCGATCGCTCCATTTTTCAGGAGTGGGTTGTTGTCTAACTCAGACGCTTCCGGAGAGGATTGGTTGTGATACAGAGCGATCGCACCGCTATTCGTCTCGATACCCAGCAGCATAAAATAAATGGGGCGATCGCTAACATTCTCCAACCGATACTGGATGCGATTACCAATCGGCAATGTTGGTATTGTGATTGATTCAACAGTGGTTTTGAAGTTACGGTTATTTTTTTTACCTGCAACTGCTCCCGAAGATGAAGACACCCGCCAGGTTTCTTTCTGCATCACTACCTTTTCGTCTGGGGCAATTGTCTCCAGAGAAGCCCGAATGCCCAGCCGAGAGGAGCCTTCATTTGCTGTCAGACGCAGTAATTTAGCTGCCAATAAAGTTTTGAATTTCGGGCTAAGTCGGTTGACGGCTGACTTCACCGCTTCTCCCTCTTCTCCGATCGTATTAGGAATTGGTTCACGGGCAAGATAAAATAATCCATAGCCTCCTTTGTACTCCGGTTTGCTGCCTTCTGGCGTTGCCTGCATCTTCCCTCTCCCAAACAAATAATCAGCAGGCTGTTCTCCAGCACTCACCACCGATGAGACAGAAGGGATACTCGCAAAAGCGCTCGTAGCATCTACCCGCTCGATACGTTGCAAGTGAGTATCTAAAGCCACCGTCAAACCAAGATTGCGAGGCAGTACCCGAATCGATTCTTGTACAAGCTGTCCCACTTGGAGTTGGTAATCTGGGACTGTAGTACTGTCCACGACTTGCGCCCTAACGGTTAAACCTTCTTTAGAGCGTACTTGCAGTTTAGGAGATTTGGCAGCAGCCTTATCAGGAGTCTTCTTGCCCTCTTCCTGAATAGTCGATGGCTTGAGGATAGGGTTTTCTTGTCCAGACGCCGATAGGCTTGACCCTACACTATTGATGGGTTCCAGTAAAGAACTGATGCCGTAGTATTCTAAAACGGTGGCTGGAAGTCCTGCTAGCCAAAGCTGTGCGGTTTTACCATTCTCTTCTACAGCCGTTACCACACCATCTGCTCCCAGGTTGAAGTCTGGGGGTAGGTAATAGGCAAGTAAAGGATTGAGACTTTTTTTATTGATCAACCGGGGCTGCTGTTCTTTCCCAACCAGTTGATTAACCATTCCTGCCGTCTGGCTCAAAGTAATCTGAACCGTTGTTGCTGGGGCAGCTTGCCACAAATGCTGAGTGAGGGCGTAGGTAAACAAACCGGCACTAAAGCCATTCCACTGAGCCTCCGTTGCCAGTTGAGAAGGTCCAGCCGCCGCCAGAACTAGCCCTGGCATTCTAAAATTCGGGCTCTCTAATGGCTTCAATTGCGTCCGAGAGATATTCAGGCGACGCAAAATTTGTTCTTGAAAAGCCAGTTCATCTGGACTGGGAGCTTCTGCGGGAGGATTGGGGAATGAGCGCACCCGCAGACTGCCTTGGAGGACATTAGAGATGCCAATATGACTCGTATCGAGTACGGTGCTCACCCGATCAGTCGGCAGAGAGCGCAGCAGCAACGCCAAGGTTTCTTCCAGAAAATCATTAGCGATTGGCAGTTTCTTAGTCGGCAGGATGCCATCGACTGGCACAAAACTATTTTGCAGGCGCACGGCACTATCTGGGGTAGAGTCCAGATTCATCTGGACGCGGCTGCCATAGCCGCTAAAGTGGAAGACTACAACATCACCCACCTTAGCTTGCTTCGTCAAGTGTTCCACAAACGCTGTTTCAATACTTTCGCGGGTTGCTTGGCTATCCTTGAGCGTTAAAATATCGCTGGCGTTGAAGCCAAACCGATACATCAACAGTTCCTGTTGCAGTTCCACATCTGTAATACACCCCCCCAACGCTGCACTCCGAGGATACTGGTTGATGCCCACGAGCAATGCCAGTTTCCGTCCACCGGGTTGTGCCAGTGCCTGGAAATACCGATCTAACAGAGGCACGGCTAAACTTTGATCGCCTAGGAGTGATAGCACTGTTTCACTCACTCCCAGCGCCGCTAGTCCCCAGCCAGCTTTTTGCAGGAAAGTCCGCCGATTAAGTCTCATATTAGCAATCAGCTCTGTAATTTCAGCTATCAGCCTACCAGGAATAAGTTAGCGATGAATCTTGGGCTGTAGCTTAAGAGACTAACAAAATCTAATGATCAATGACAATAAATACTAATCAGAATCAGGGGTTGGAGACAAGCCCCTTTAGTCCAAATTTCTCACAAGCCTTCTGGGTAAGGAAGCTGAGGAAGAGGACAAGGGGACAAGGAAATTGTTGAGGTTTTATTCATCTCCCCATCTCCCCATCTCCCGTTCGGCTGACGCTCACGGCGAAGCCCAGCTCCCCCGCTCCCCAGCTCCCCAGCTCCCCTATCTCCTCAGATTTTCACCTTCATCACTCTTGCTAATTCCGCTGCCACCAAAGGTCTGGAAAACTGAGGGGGCGGCAATTCACCCCGACGCAACATTTCCCGTACCTTAGTGCCAGAGAGGTGAATACGCTGGTCTGAGTTACTGGGGCTTGTCTTAGCCGTTGCCATCGTCTCAGTTACCTCACAGTAAAAGGCGTGCTCAAACTTCAGGGGCATAATCCCCAATTCACTCGATTCAAACTCATCAAAGATATACTGGGCGTCGTAGGTGCCGTAATAATCACCCACACCAGCATGATCGCGTCCGACAATAAAATGGGTACAGCCATAGTTCTTGCGCACCATCGCATGAAAAATGGCTTCTCTGGGACCTGCATAGCGCATGGCAGCCGGATTAATTGCCAGAATCACCCGGTTGTTGGGGAAATAATTCTCAATCATGATTTCGTAGCAACGCATCCGCACATCAGCGGGGATGTCATCGCTTTTTGTGGCACCGACTAACGGATGGAGAAACAGACCATCTACGATTTCGAGGGCACACTTGATAATGTATTCGTGAGCGCGATGAATGGGATTGCGCGTCTGGAACCCGACCACAGTTTTCCAGCCTTTTTCTCGGAACAGAGTGCGAGACTGAGCTGGGTCGATTTGGTACGCTGGAAACTGAGGATGGGGGTAACGTTGCAACAACCAGACTGGACCTGCTAAATTAACGTCTCCTTGGTCATAGATTACCTTAACACCCGGGTGCTTATCCTCATCGGTACGATAAACATTAACCACCTCATGGGCTTTGTCGTACCGATATTTCTGAGTCAGATCCAAGACACCAACAAAGCGCCCACTCGGATCATCTAAGCGTACCAACCCGCCTTCTTTTAACGGCTCTGCTACTGCCTCTTCTACAGAAAGGGTAATGGGAATAGACCAAGGCAGACCGTTAGCCAGACGCATGTTGTCAACAACAGATTGATAGTCAGCTTGCTCCATAAAGCCAACTAGGGGACTAAATCCCCCAATCGCAATCATCACTAAATCGGAGGTTGTCCGTTCGTCGATCTGAACTCTGGGTAGGGAGTCAGCTTTATCTAAAAATTCGTTGAGTTGCTCGGGTGTCGCAATACGGTTAATTAGCTGACCCCCATGGGGGGCGATTCCATCTAGATGACTGCTCAAAGTAATTGCCTTTCTGGGTTAACTGCAACTACTAAAATAATCTCCTTTCTGCACTTACGGCAATTCCTATGGTGTTTACCCAAACAATAAGGATTCTCAATGCACTATCCTCAACATTCATTGGGAGTGACATTCTGCCCACGCTGACAGTACACTCCCAGCTAATGACAAAGGACTAATCAGCAACAACTGCTCGCTCAATAATACCTCCACCCAACAAAATATCCCCGTCGTATAAAACAGCAGCTTGTCCGGGGGTGATGCTGAACTGGGGTTCGTCAAAGATTAACTTCATGCGTGAAGCGAAGCTATCACCGTTCGACGAATTACCTTCTAGAGGAATAACATTCACAGCGACAGGGCGTGAACGATAGCGGACTTGTACAGAGGCTCGGATAGGAGCCGTGGGTGGGTGAATGGAAACCCAGTTGACCCGCCCAACGGTACATTCAGACTGAGTAGCACTGTCACGACTACCCACAATAACCCGATTCCGGGCTGTATCTAGCTCAACCACATACAGGGGTTCAGCAGCAGCAATGCCCAAGCCCTTACGCTGCCCAATGGTGTAATGGTGAATACCGTTATGCTGTCCTAACACCTTGCCGTTGACATCAACGATGTCACCTGTGGTTTGGGAAATATACTTGTCTAAGAATTTCCCCATTGAACCGTAAGACTCGATCAAGCACAAGTCCTGACTTTCTGGCTTATCGGCTGTCTTGAGATTATAGTGCGCCGCAAGGCGTCGAGTTTCGGTTTTCTGGAGTTCTCCCAACGGAAAGATTGACCCAGCTAACAGGTCTTGCGTCAAGTCATAGAGAAAGTAGGATTGGTCTTTTGTCAAGTCTACTGCCCGACGCAGTTGATAGCGATCAGTTTGGCTATCGTAATCAATCCGGGCATAGTGACCTGTAGCAATTTTATCAATGCCCAACTGTTCACGAGCATAGACAAGCATCGGGCTGAACTTCACGGTTTTATTGCACTGAGAGCAAGGCAGGGGCGTAATGCCGGATTCGTAACCCGAAACCAAGTAATCAACAATATTGCTTTGAAAGACTTCCCGACTATCAACGATATGATGGGGAATACCTAATTGTTCACAAATGAACGCCGCATCGACCATTCCCTCAGAGCAGCATTGACCTTTCCCTTTCATTAACCAAAGGGTCAGACCAACGACTTCGTATCCTTGATGGTGCAGGGTGGCGGCGGCAACGGAACTGTCAACCCCACCGGAGAGACCCACGACGACTCTATTCATGAAACCACAGGTAATAAAGCTGGTAACACAGTTACTGATCTAGGCTAACACTCACAAATGGCTATCTCCTTCTAGGGCGTGTCATTAATGCCGTAAGACATAGCAAGGACTAGAGTTAGCGATCGCTCTATAATTAAAGCCTGAATCTGCTGTAATTTGATTTAGGGTGACAATTTCATAATTCATAATTCATAATGACTCTCTCCTCCACCCCCCAAATCATCTATCCCGAAAGCGACGGTCAACCTTTGGCTGATAACACGATTCAATTCCGCCTGATTGTCACCATTCAAGGCGGACTTGATGCTTTTTATAAAGACAACCCCAACGTCTTTGTCGCTGGAGACTTATTTTGGTATCCAGTAGAAGGCGAACCGTGGGTGAGAATTGCCCCCGATGTGATGGTCGCAATGGGCAGACCAAAAGGGGATAGACGTTCTTATAAACAATGGGTTGAAGGCAATATTGCCCCGCAAGTGGTGTTTGAGATTGCCTCTAAAAGTAATTCACTCACAGAATTAGAAGGAACAAAGCGGCTGTTTTATGAGCGTTATGGCGTCGAAGAATATTATCTGTTTGACCCAGATAGGGGAACGTTGAAAGGTTGGTTACGCTCGGCAGACGTATTGAACCCAATTCCCACCATGCCAGGATGGGTGAGTCCCTGTCTGGGAATCCGGTTTGAACTTAAGGATAAAGAGTTACACCTTTATCGACCTGATGGAGAGTCATTTGCGACCTATTTAGAGATGGTCGCACGGACAGAACGCGCTGAACTGGCAAAAGAACGGGAGCGGTTGGCAAAAGAACGAACACAAGCAGAACAGGCACAAGCAGAACAGGCACAAGCACAAGCAGAACAGGCACAACGAGATGCCATTCCCAAGCTGCTGGCAATGGGGTTGAGTGTGGAGCAAATCGCACAGGTACTCTCGTTACCCGTTGAAGTGGTGCGTGATGTTGCCCAGTCTTAGCGATTCAATCGGTTTTGCCACAACTCAATACGCCCCACCAACCGTAGAACTCTTCTAATGATTCAGCTTTTTGTTGGGTTTAGAGTAAGCCAATCGGTTGGGTTAGCGCCAGCGTCACCTCATCGAGGGATTAAGCTACCATTAAGTGAAAAGTCGAGAAAATCCGTGGAAAATAACGTAATAGATTTAGTCATAGGTGGGTTAGCAATTACTATTTTGGCGGGGGGTTTGCTGATGCTATTTAATGGAATTTCAGCCTTTGGAGATAAAGATAAGTAAATCCCTTACCTTTGAATCTTTGTAGTGTTTAGTCTACAGGGAAACGATCACCCATTTATTGTCATGACTGATACTGTTTTTACAAACAAGGGAAAATTTTTTGATCGCTGGGCACCCAACTACGATTGGCTGTTCACGACTGTATTTTACCAAGCGGTTCACAAGCGATTGTTAGACTACGTTGAACTACCCTCTGAGCCTAATGTACTTGATCTCGGTTGTGGCACAGGTCGTTTACTGCATCGCCTTGCTACCCAGTTTCCAACTCTGAAAGGAACTGGCTTAGACCTGTCAGTTCAAATGCTACATCAAGCTCGACAGCGTAACTCGTACAGAACTCGACTGATTTTCAAGCAGGGTAATGCCGAGTCTATGCCTTTTGCTGAGGGTCAGTTTGATGCCGTATTTAATACCATCAGTTTTTTGCATTATCCCCATCCCCAACAGGTTTTTTTAGAAGTCAGCCGGGTACTACGCCCTGGTGGACGTTTCCATCTAGCTGACTACACGGTTAGGGAAGAAAAAGGCACGAGAGTTTTTCCGTTTACGCCCAATAGCATTCGATTCTACAGTCCTCAACAACGGGAACAATTTGGAGCGGCAGCCGGTTTGGAATGTTTGGGACATTACTATCTGTTGGGACCCGTTATGCTATCAGTTTTTGAAGCAGTAGGGTAAGGGCAGTTGTTCAAGAGTTTAACTAATTCGTTCTACACCCAGTTAGAGGATATTAGACGAGAACTGGCTCCGCTGAACATTGAACTCAATCACTGGTCTGTAGGAGACAATCCAGAAATTCACAGCCTACTTGCTAAGGATGCCTTAAGTGATAAGGAAAAAGAGGAAGTACTCCAAGCTTTTGATGATTATTTTGAACAGCATTAGATGAGTGTACCGGCTGGGCAAATGAACGTTTACAAGCAGGGGAAAATCTACCATGAAACCTAGAATCGTTACTTCACTCTGCCTGAGATTATTGACAACCTTCGGTTTTAGTTCACCGATAGTGGATAAAACGCCTTGGTTTCTTTTCACCATCTTAGCTATCAACCTTGGCAACCAACCTCTGCAAGCACAACCCATTACCCCAGCAGTAGATGGCACGAATACCAACGTTATCCAAAATGGCGATAGTTTCAACATCAATGGCGGGATGCTTTCAGGTGATGGTGCCAATTTATTCCACAGTTTCGAGCAGTTTGGACTCTCTGAAGGTCAAATTGCCAACTTTTTATCCCATCCTGACATTCAGAATATCTTAGGGCGAGTAACGGGTGGTGACGCTTCGATTATTAATGGGTTAATTCAGGTAACGGGGGGGAATTCTAATTTATTTTTAATGAATTCGGCGGGAATTGTGTTTGGTGCGAACGCTAGTCTGAATGTCCCGGCGGATTTTATGGCGACAACTGCCACTGGTATTGGCTTTAATGGTGGATGGTTTAATGCTTTTGGTGGGAATGACTATCAGAGTTTAGTGGGAAATCCTGGTAGTTTTGCCTTTGATTTGGCGCAAACAGGAAGTATTATCAATGCCGCAAATTTAACGCTAAAAGAAGGTGGCAATTTAACCTTACTGGGTGGCACAGTTATCAGCACTGGGGAATTGGCTGCACCAGGAGGAAAGATTACAATTGCGGCGGTTCCGGGGGAACGTTTGGTGAGAATTAGTCAACCGGGACAGTTATTGAGTTTGGAAATAGCACTGCCAAGGGATAGCGAGGGGGGGGTGCTTCCGGTTACACCTCTGGATTTACCGACTCTGTTGACGGGGAGTGCTGAGACAGGGTTAAGTGTTAATCCCGATAATACGGTGCAGGTAACAGGTACTGAGTTTGGGGTAGGAAATGGAGATGCGATCGCTAAAACTCTCACAACCGAAACCGCGACTTTATCGGCTGAACACAATCTTATTTTAATTGAGAGTCAGCTAGAAACGACAGGAGATTTGACTCTCTTGGCTGGGGATACCGTCTTTGTGCGGGATAATCTGGCACATCCGTTTATCACGCAGGCGGGTGGTAATTTGTATATTCAGGGGAATCAGAATATTGATATTTTGGCGCTGAATCATCCCCAAACGCCGTTTGTGAGTGGCGGTAATCTCAGTTTAGTTAGTAATGGAATTATTTCGGGAGATGCTCACTTTGTCAGTGGCGGAAGTCTGGCAATGCTGAATTTATCAGGGGAACCGGGTAATTTTGTCAGTTTGTATGATCCGATTATTAGCGCTAATGGGGATGTTGTATTTGGGAATTATACTGGGGTATCCCTAAAGATAGAGGCAACCGGGAGTATTAGTGGAGACGATATCATAATTAATGGTTCAGATACAGGGCTAGATCCTAATATTAACAACAATGATCCGGACATTCCAATTTTAATAGGAAAACCGGCGCTAATTTTAAGAGCAGGTTTAGATGATTTACTTTATTCTGAAAATGTTCCAATCTCAGCGGGAGGAACAAATTTTGATTTATCCGGAATTCCATCATCGCTACCATCAGGAAGTATTAAGATAGGTGATCTTAATCGTCCAGAACCAGATGGTCATGGTGTTATCGTAATTTTAAATGCTGTAGGTGATATTAAGACAGGACGGCTAAAAACTGATGAGTTTAGTCAGGATGCTGGTTCCATTAATTTGGATGCTGGAGGTAACATTTTCACAGATGGGCTTTCAGCTATAGATACATCCCCTAATGGTAGAGGTGGTGACATTACTCTGAACGCGGGAGGCGGTATAACTATTACGGGAAGCCTAAGAACTTTCTCTAATAATAATAATGCTGGTCATGTTACTATTGAGGCAATTGGTGACATTAATATTATGATCCCAGATACGTTTATACAAGCTTTTTCAGATAGTGAAACAGGCAATGCTGGCGATATTACCTTGATTAGTGAACAAGGAAGCATTATTAGTGAAACTGGCATAGATGGCTACAACCGGGGAAGTGGGCAAACTGGTTCTATAACATTGCAGGCTTCTGATGTTATTAGGATTGGTGATATAGCAACCCAAACGCCTGAGGCTATTGGTGGCAGTGTTAGCATTCGTTCTCGAGGTAACATTACTACAGGTAGAATTCGTGCAGACGGAAAATTAGGTGGCGGCAATATCAGTATTACAAGCACAAATGGTAACATTAACGCCTCCAAAGAAAGTCTAGATTCTAACGCTGAAAATGGCAATGGTGGTTCCGTAATTCTGGATGCTGCTGGCGATATCTTCACGGCTGCTATTACATCCAGTTCTGAATCAGGTATGGGAGGAACAATTACTATTAAAAGCGGTGGAATAATTGACACTACAGCAGGTGACTTAGACTCTAGCACCAATAACGGTAATGGAGGCACAATAGAATTAGATGCCCCAGGCGATATTAAAACCTCTGGTATCAATACTTCCGGTAGTGCAAATGGGGGAGATATCATACTTACCAGCGGTGGTGCTATTGATACCGCATCAGGTATTTTAAATGCGGCGGGTGGTGACAATGGCGGTAATATAACTCTTTTTGCTCCCCGTGATATTTCCACAGGTGAAATTACCTCATTCTTGAGTGGTTTCAGCGGCAATAGTGGCAACATCACTATCACCAGTGAAAACGCGAATATCGATACCAGCCAAGGCGCACTCATTACCGCATCAGCTTTGGGAACTGGTGGTAAGATCACCCTTGATGCTGCGGGTAACATTACCGCCGCTCAAATTGATGCTATTTCTGAAACTAATCTAGGTGGAGAAATCCAACTCACTGCACCGAATACCATTACTCTCGGTGGCAATATCACAACCAATCAAAATAACCTTATCTTTAACGGTTCAGTAACCCTAGCTGAAGACATTGCCATTACCATTTCCGGTACAGGTAACATTACCTTCCAAAACACCGTTAACGGCACTCAAAACCTCACCCTCACAACTGACAGCGGCACTATTCAATTTAACGATAGCGTTGGCGGTTCCACCCCTCTCAATAGATTAACCGTCCAAAGCAACATCACCGATAATCCTACAGGTATCGATATCACTGCCATCGATACCATCATCACCAATAACCTCACTTCACTCGAAAGCCTTTCTCTCACCAGCACCAACGGATACATTCAAACCGGAAACCTCACCTCACCTGGAAGTACAACTCTCACCAGCACAAACAGCTTTATTCAAACCGGAAACATCACCTCATCCGGAAGTACAACTCTCACCAGCAACAGCTTTATTCAAACTGGAAATATCACCTCACCCAGCGGCATTTCCCTTACCAGCAACAACGCACAAATTTCTACAGGTATTCTCGACTCGTCTAACCCCGACGGCGATGGCGGTGATGTTACTCTCAATGCTCGTAGCGATATTACTGTCAGATACATTAATGCACAGAGCCTGAATAATGGCATTGGTGGGACTGTGACGATTAATGCTGATATTGACACCCCCAGTTACATCCAACTAACCGACTCTTTCACCGACCAAAATGGTAAAACTGCGAGTATTTCCACTGCGGGAAGTGAGGACGGTGGTAGTATTATTATCTATCACGGCGGAGATGGTGAGATACCGTTTATTGTCGGGAATGCTCAAACGAATGGCACTCAGGAAGCAATTACTAGAGGGGATGACGCGGGGATACAGACGATTGACCCGACTAGAGATTATTATTTCACTCACAAACAGGATCGCGATCGCATTCAAATTATATCCATTCTGGGAGCCGTCCCCCTACCAGCAACC
>NZ_JADEWY010000109.1 GCF_015207375.1 Coleofasciculus sp. LEGE 07092
GAGCGGGGGAGCACAGGAGCACAGGAGCGGGGGAGCACAGGAGCGGGGGAGCTGGGGAGAATCCCGAATTCTCAATTCGCCATTGGCAATTCCCAATCGCAATGAAACTGTACTATTAGTGGTTGGTCGGGGTTCGAGCGACCCTGATGCCAATAGTGATGTTTACAAAATGGCTCGTCTGCTGTGGGAAGGCAGCGGCTACCAAACCGTTGAAACGTGCTTTATCGGTATTACCCATCCCCGCTTGGAAGAAGGTTTCCGTCGCGCTAGACTCTACCAGCCCAAGCGAATTATCGTACTGCCGTACTTCCTTTTTACTGGGGTTCTGGTGAAAAAGATTTTTGACGTTACTGCCCAGCAGCAGGAGCAGTATCCAGATATCTCCATGACCTGTCTGGCAGAAATGGGAATTCAACCCGAACTGCTATCGGTTCTGCGAGAGCGAGAAATTGAGACTCAGCTCGGACAGGTGCAGATGAACTGCGAGATGTGCAAGTTTCGGCGGCAAGCGGTTGGTAATGCTGCTAGTCACGACCATAACCACAGTAATGGACATCATCACCACACTCACGGTCATTCTCACCCAGCTCCAGATCCATATGCGGATGTAGAAGAATACCACCAGCGAATTTGGCAAGCGCCTTAATTTAAAGTTATTGGTTATTCGTTCTTTGTCTTAAGCTAATGACAAGGGATGAATGACCAATGACTGATAATGTATGTCTAAAGAATTTAAAGTTGGCGATCGCGTTCGAGTAATTGCTCTTCCTCGTTATGTCAAGACGGCTGAACCGATGCCGATGCTGCGTCCCCCGGATGTCATTCGTATCGGGGAAGAAGGTGTAGTGCTTGATCGACGTCCGGGAGGTTATTGGGGCGTTCGTTTTGCGAAGGGAGCGTTTCTGATGGATAGCCAGTATCTTGAAGCGGTAGAAACTGAAGAATATGCTGGGGAAGAGGGCGAACAGCTCTCAGAATCCTTCTCACATTCAGAATCGCCAACCCAGCAGTAGGCTATTGCACTGGTGCTGAAAACTAATCATGCAGTTTTCGCTGTTTGTCTCTCATGACAGGGAAGGATGACATAAGGGAATTGCGATCGCACCAATCAATCTGTTGGGCTTTGCCAGATTTGTAGCAGTTTCCAACTCGTTGCAATAACCCGGATAGATACAACAGCACCTGGTAAGTACTAGTATATCTGGAGCAAAGCAAGATGTTCCTATAGTCCTCAAGCCGATTGATTCGTATACTGTTGAGGCTAGTAATTATTGGCAGTCTGAGCGTGAATTGTGGAGATAAATTTGTACGGCTTCCTACAGTCTCTCGGCATTGCTGACCCTAGTGGCACCGGCTGGCTAGCGGTGATATTCACCTTTGGGTTGGCTTGGACAGTGACTTGGCGTTTTATTCCAGCAGTACGCTCCTTTGCTTTGCGAGTGGGGTGGGCAGACGAACCCAACTCACGGCGGCTCAACCAAGAACCCTTACCCAATGCGGGGGGTTTGGCAATCTATGCCGGAGTCGTTGCGGCTCTCGTGCTGGCTACCCTGCTCAGACCAATTGTAATCGAAGGGGTCTTAGCTCAAGTCCTAACTATTTTGCTGGGCGGCTCAATATTAGTGCTGGTTGGCTTTATAGATGACCAATTTGGCTTACCCCCCTACATTCGCTTATTTACTCAAACCATCACTGCCCTGTTGCTGATTGCTAGCGATATCCGCATTGAGACTCCTTTTGGCACTCCCATCGATCCCATATTTTCTATAGTGCTAACCTGGCTTTGGGTTGTAGGAATTACCAATGCCGTTAATTTAATGGATGGCATGGACGGTTTAGCAGGCGGAATCAGCTACATTACATCCATGAGCTTGTTAGCCGTTTCTGCGCAATTTGAAACAAGGGCGGCGGCAACATTACTCCTCGCAGCACTGGGAGGGGCAGCGTTAGGCTTTTTGCGGCACAATTTCCACCCATCACGAATTATTATGGGGGATGCTGGAGCTTATTTTTTCGGCTACGTGCTGGCGGCTACCAGTATCTTGGGCAATCTTAAAGTAACGACTGTTTTTGCTATAGTCCCGCCAGCATCTTTTTTATTATTGCCGGTATTGGACACTACTCAGGTTTTTGTACGACGGCTATTGGCAGGCAAAAATCCCCTCAGTACCCCTGGCAAAGACCACTTGCACCACCGCTTGCTGGCGTGCGGATTATCTCAGCGGCACGCGGCACTAACGCTTTGGACAATTACATTAGTGTCCAATGGGTTGGCGATGAAATTGCAAGGCATGACCTCGGTAGTCGTTCAGGTAACTCTTGCTAGCATTGTTGTTCTTCTCGGTTTTACGATTTTACAACGAATCCGGTCAAATTAGGTGAACTACTTGTATGTTGAATCATTCAGGATTTTAGGAGATTGCTGTAGAGTTCTTCTAATTCAACTACCCCAACTTACTCCGCTTCGCCATAAGGCTCCACTTCGTTGAAGTTGGGGATCGTATCTATCGAAAGAGCGCTGTTCCGAATACCTCGAAAGGCGTTCGGCTTTACCTTCATCCGACGACACATCAGTACTTCGGCTTCGCTCAGTGCTAGGGACGGCTGAAAGACGCCCCGTACTCTCCTAGTCTTGCCGAGAGAGCAGCACTCTAAGTGCAACATTCCTAGCTCCTACCAAATCAGCATGAAGGATATAACCACACTGCTGACACACTTTCGTAAGCTAAACGCTTACTCTCTTTGAGGATGGGGATTCCCGCGAACTTGTTGAAATACTACTGAAAGATTGTTGGCTGGCATCTGATAAGCTTCTACCAAGGTTAGGTTTTGTGCTGATGCGACTGTCAGAACATCGTCTAAATCACGCACGCCCCAGTCTGGATTTGAGGCACGTAGCGATTCATCAAAAGCGGCATTACTGGGTGAAGTATGCTGTCCGCTTTGTTTAAACGGACCGTACAAGTAGAGAATTCCGCCCGATGGAAGGATGCGATTTGCACCTGCCATAAGACCAAGGCACGCCTCCCAAGGGGCAATGTGGATCATATTGATACTAACAATGGCGACTAGGGGTGAAGTTTCAAAGTCCCCATAGTTTAACCATTCAGGGGATGCGCCTTTCTCCACAGACCAAACGGGCGTACAAACGTTGAGTGCAAGCGGTGGATAAAGATTGTCGGCAGGTTGGTGAGTGCGCCATGCAGCAATACTGGCAAGCATCTGCGGGTTGGAGTCCGAGGGCAGCCATTTTCGTGGACTGAGGCGCGGGGCAAAAAAAACTGCATGTTCCCCCGTTCCGCTGGCTACTTCTAAAACGGTGCCACTTGCAGGGAGTACGCGACGCAGAACCTCAAGAATAGGTTCACGATTGCGTTGGGTTGCTGGTGCGTGTTGTCGCAAATCTTCAGGTGGACTCATTTTAATCTCGAAGAATACAGGTAAGTATCTGTAAACAAGGTGTCTACAGCAGTTCCCAACCTAGTGAGGTACATTGAGTTTTCTTACCTACTCCCTACTCCTTGAATTCCAGGAAGTAGGGAGTAGGGAGTGGGGAGTAGGACTGTACCTGATGTCAGTGAGAACCGCTATACCACGTTTTGAACTTATGAATCATTAGAACTACTATATTTCGTTAATGGTAGCAAACTTTATTAAAATCTCATAAAACTGATCCGGTTGATGAAGAGTTGATGATGTTGGTTTGTAGCTAATGACATTCAGAATACTCCTGAATAGGATGGTAGTTAACTAAACTCAGTTTGGTGTAAAGCTGAAGAAAGCAGATAGGTCAAACAACGTTGATTAATTAGGCTTTTAAACTTACATCAAACTTGGCTAAAATCACCCACTTTCCCCTTACTTCAGATATGCAAACTCAAACCTTATTCAATCTCGGCAAGTTGCTCGCTCCCTTATCGATAGCAGCAACTATGGTACTGAGCTTATCGAACCAGGCAAGTGCAATTTCTTTAGGAGCTGCTTCCGATTACAACCTATTCATTTTAGGAGATGTAACCCAGAGTAATACAGATTCTGAAGGGAAAGTAGCGATTGCTGGAAATGTAGAATTTTCAAATTTCTACGTCGGTATGAGCTTACCCACATCGGGTGACAATGGTGATGTTTTAATTGTTGGTGAGAATTTAAACTTTTCAGGGGGAACCGTTCAAGGTAATGCTGTCTACGGTGGACAAGCCAATATCTCCAACGTGACGTTTAACAACAATGGCACCCTTCGCCAAGATACTCCCATTGACTTTAATAGAGCTAAACAAGAACTGCAAGGACTGTCTACCTATCTGGGAGGATTAACGGCGAATGGAGAAACAACAATTGCTTCTGGCGGAATCAATTTAAGCGGTTTAGATGCCAATTTGAACATTTTTAATCTAGACGCCTCTGATTTAAGCGGCGCTAGTAGTTTCAATATCGATGTTACCCAAGGTTCTACTGCTATCGTCAACATTAGAGGTACATCAGCCACGCTGCAAAACTTTGGTTTCAATATCAATGGCAATCCGGAGAACGAGCAGAGACAAAAAATCATCTACAACTTTTTTGAAGCCGATAGTTTAACTGCCAGTGGTATAGGAATTCAAGGCAGTGTTTTAGCACCTTGGGCTAATTTTAACTTCGATAATGCCCAAGTTAACGGTAACGTGATTACTGCTTCACTGACAGGACAAGGACAGTCTAACAACTACCTGTTCAATGGCAACTTACCTGATCCGACACCCGAAGTCCCAGCCTCGGTTCCCGAACCCGCTACCCTAGCCGGTTTAGGATTAGTGGCGGCTGCTGGAATTGCATCTCGCCGTCAGCGCAAGCAGAAAGGCTAATACAAAGGATTGAGTTAGTTAACCTGATTAAGCTTTTCTACAGACAGACTTGAGAACGCTTAAGAGGGTAAAACGGTTAAAAAAATCCCCGACTTCAGGCAATAGGTCGGGGATTTTTATTTTTCTACCTCGAACATTAAGGAATTATTGCTATAGATAAAAACGATAATTCCGGTTTAACAGAGGCAAAACCTGTTATCTGACTAGGATAGTATTTATGTTTTTTAGACCAATATCGACCGGGCTAACTTATGACTTTGATTCTCACCAATGACGACGGGATTGACGCTCCTGGCATCCGCGCACTTCACAAGGCGGTGAACGGCAAAGCTGCGATTGTCGCTCCTAAAGATCACCTATCCGGCTGTGGTCATCAAGTCACTACCAACCAACCTATTTACCTGCAACGCCGCTCGGATGTTGAATATGTAGTTGCGGGTACTCCTGTAGACTGCACTCGACTCGCTATTACACAATTATTTGCAAATGTCAAGTGGGTATTGTCGGGTATCAATGCTGGAGGCAACATGGGCGTTGATGTGTACATCTCCGGCACCGTCGCCGCCGTGCGAGAAGCCGCTATGCACGGCATCCCCGGCATTGCTATCTCTCACTGGATCAGACGCCCCCTCGTCGTCGATTGGGATATTGCTGCCCATTTGACAGCCCGTGTTTTGGCAGACTTACTTGATCGCCCTACACCTCCCGGCACCTTCTGGAACGTCAATCTACCCCATCTTGAACCCAATTCCCCCGATCCAGAAATCGTATTCTGTCAACCCAGCACCCAACCTTTACCCGTTAACTACCGAGTTGAAGGCGATCGCTATTACTATATTGGCGACTATGCAAAACGCGATCGCACCCCCGGCACCGATGTCGATGTTTGCTTCTCTGGTAACATTGCCGTTACTCAAATCCGACTGTAGTGGGGAATAGGGAATAGGGAGTGGGGAGTGGGGAGGAAAATTCAATGTACCTGAAAACGCTAGAAAACGCTATAGAATCTCAGAACAGTCTGAACTGCTGAACTCCTAAACTTCTGTATTCTTCTGGTTTATTGTAGGAGGAGGTCACATCCCTTGACCTATCCGAGCGCAATCTTTAGGCTTGAGCTAACACTCCTATGAAGCCAGCTATCCGGATTGACACATTGCAGTGGTTCGTGGGCATCTACGTCGCAATCCGGGGCGTGTTGATGCTCATGGTGCCGCATCAGCTTAGTTCTTCTGTCTTCATACCCATCCAACCCTACTTTCCCTGGTTGGGAACAGTACAGGTGTTGGGAGGAACTGCGCTCATTGCCGTTGCTACCCTCTTGCCACGACGACGGCTGGTTGTCATTGCCGCTCACTTTGTCGCTGCCATCGCCCTACTACAGGCTGCATTCGGACACATACTCTCCCAAACTTGGACGGGAGCTATGGGTTTCATTATCTTAGGGTTGGGTACTGCGATCGCTCCCTTTCTACCTCATCCGCGATTGGCTTTGCCCGTGTGGGAAATTCAATCCTACTACCCCAAAATCAGAAGCACCGACCTCTTCGCACTCCTAATGGGAGCCAGAATTGCTGTCGATGGTTTCATTTTCCTCACACCATTCAGCCAGCAGTTTAGCAAACCCCTGTACGATTCCATTCGAGCCTATCTGCCGATCTACGGTATAGCCCATTTAGGTGTTGGCATAGCCCTACTCGCTGTTCAACTCAACCCCAACCTGCCCCGCAAAGCATTTTACCTCGCCCATCTATTAGCGGGTGCCGTGTGCTGGGCGTGGACGTTTGGTATGGGCATACCAACCTGGAATTCTTTCCTCTACTTTGGTGGACTGGGTACGCTGGTTGCGCTGTTACCCTGGCTCAGTCCGCGCTTGCGCCGTCTCGATCCAGCCGCCTTACGAACCCGGTTAGCTGTAGTTTTGGTCGGAATCGTAACGCTGCCCCTACTCTTCACCGTGGTGATGGTTACATTTCAGGAGGAGCAAGTCGTACTTGATCAAGACGTGAACCTCCAACAAACTCTGGCTACGGCATTAGCTCAAGATATTGCCAGCTATGTGGGTCTGCACCGCGCCGCAACGGTTGCCCTTGCCTCACAGCTTAATCTTACAAGCCTTACATCCTCCGAGCAACGTGACCTGCTCCAAACATTCAACCAAGCTTATCCCGATATTATCGTGTTTGCCACCTTTGATGCTGCCGGAAGTGCGATCGCACGCAGCGATAACCTGCCCCTAAGTCCATCCGTAGCAGAACTGCCAGGATTTGACACGGCACGCCGCACCGGCAAGCCTACCGTCACGATTCGCATGGGACGAGTGCTAAAGCGACCCATTTTCGAGTTTACCGTACCCATACGCACGTCTGACGCTCAGTTTGCTGGGATAGCAACAGGAGCCATTGAATCAACCCGCATCGCTAAACAGCTTGCCCAAACCAGCGTCAATACCAACATGATTGCTTATTTAGTAGATGGCAAAGGACGGGTTATTGCCTATCCTGACGCGGTACTTGTTGCATCCTTTCCGGATTATTCTCAAGTGCCGCCTGTTGCTGCCCTAATTGCCAGCAGGGATACCGCCGGTGGACTCCGATACCAGGGACAGTCAGGTACACAGCTCGCGGGTTACGCACGGGTGTCAGAGTTGGGATGGGGCGTGGTTATTGAGCGTCCTGCCACGGATTCCTTAACGGGTGTGCGTCTAAGACGGAATCGAGACTTTTGGGTGCTGGTGGTAGTCGCAACGGCAGTAATGGCAATTGGAGTAGGGATTGCACGGCAACTGACTGAACCCCTCACAACGTTGGCTCACGCAGCGGATCGGTTGGCAACCGGTGATGCCGGAGCACCTATGCCGAGAAGTCGGCTCACAGAAGTTGCCCATTTGTCTGCCGCCTTCGCGTCTATGCGCGATCGCTTGCACCGACGCACCGCAGAGCGTGACAAAGCTGAAGCAGCAATCCGGCAGCTCAATGAGAATCTCGAACAACGGGTTGAGGAGCGCACTGCTCAACTCGAAGCCGCGAATAAAGAACTAGAATCGTTCTCCTATTCGGTTTCCCACGATTTACGCGCCCCACTTCGTCATATCAGTGGGTTCGGAGATTTACTCCAAAAACGGGCGGGAGCAGCCCTTGATGAAACGAGTCTGCGGTATCTCAACACTATTGCCCAAACTGCAACACAGGCAGGAAAAATGGTGGATGATTTGCTGGCATTTTCCCGGTTAGGGCGTACCCATATGCGCTACACTCCCATCAATATGAATCAACTGGTGCAAGAGGTACAACGTGATTTGGAATTGGAGACAAAAGGGCGTGAAATCTATTGGCAAGTTCAACACTTACCTCAAGTAGAAGGTGACTTTTCCCTAATACGGCAAGTCTTCTACAACCTGCTGACGAATGCCGTGAAATACACCTGTTCGCGCCCCCAAACTGAGATTGCAATCGGCAGTACCGATACCGAACATGAGGTTATATTCTGGGTGCGCGATAACGGTGTCGGATTCGATATGCGCTATGCAGATAAACTCTTTGGTGTATTTCAACGCCTCCACAGTGCTGAACAGTTTGAAGGCAATGGCATTGGGTTAGCGAACGTCTGGCGGATTGTTCAGCGGCATGGGGGTCGAACTTGGGCAGAAGGTGAGATAGACAAAGGGGCAACGTTTTATTTTTCATTACCCAAGCGTCTGTAGGCTTGGAGTACTATCAATACTGCTCACGGCGTGGCAATCAGAAATTAATCAGCCTGTTCTTTGTGAATTGTAAGTGGTAGTCTTACTCGTTTTGCGTGGTTTTCTGTTGCCGTTTTGAACAGTTTCGTTTGAATAATGCTCCAAATCCTAAAGCGGTAGCTGACCCCAGAATGGTCAGGGGTTCGGGGACTGGCGTCGAGTCAGACTCAGGCGTTAATAAGACAGGACGGGCTGTACCGTTAATCAAGCCTATCCCCACAATTTGCCCGACATCATTAATATCTTGAGCAACAATGAGTTTCCAGCCCGAATCAGCGGTAATCAGATTGTTAAGGTCAATCATGATGCCGTTTTCCCAGATAAAGGGTTTACCTTCTACGGAACCACCTCTGTTGCCGTAGGTAAGCCCGACTACTTGACCGACATTATTGATGCCGTATGCTGCACTATTAGAAAGATTGTCCAGCGTACCCAAATCCGTCATCGTGCCGTCTTGCCACAGAAAGGCGTGGAGATTAAAAAGACTCTCGCCAACAGGGTTTACATAACCAACTACCTGTCCAGAGTCGTTGATATCAAGAGCAGTACTACTCGAACCGCCTAGTGTTCCTAAATCGGTGATCATGCCGTTTTCCCACAGGAAAGCGTGCTTACTTCCACTGCTTGTTTCTGCACGACCGACTATCTGACCAGAATCATTAATTCTCACCGCTACACTGGTGCTACCCCCTAAAGTACCAAGGTCAGTTACCACGCCATCTTGCCAGAGAAAGGCACGTTCTTCACCGCTCTTATTCTCTACCGAACCGACAACCTGACCCCTATTGTTGATGCCGAATGCCGAACTACTTACACCACCGAACGTCCCCAGGTCAGTCATCGTGCCATTTTCCCAGAGAAAAGCATGAGAAGGGTAATCAAAGCCGAAGAAATCTGGTGAGTTAACCTCTGATCGACCAACTATCTGCCCAGAGTCATTGATATCAAAGGCTTCACTATCGAAACCGTCTAAATTTGCTAAATTGCCAAGGTTATTGATCAGGCTGTTTTCCCAGAGAAAGGCACGTCCATCCTCAACAAAAGGAAACAATCCACTATTGCCAGGGTTTAACAATCCACTACTACCAACAATTTGACTAGTCTCGTTAATTGCGATGGGAATAGGACCGATACCGAATGTACCCAGGTCAGTGACTGTATACAGGGATGCCGCCTCAGCAGGCTGAAAAGCAGTCAATCCCAGCACTGTTGCAGTTGCTAGTCCAAACGTGCCAATTTTATGAGCGGTAGTCTGCATTACTATTTCTTAATGGTTGAAGTCTTGATTATTGCTTACGATCTTAACTCACACAGGTGAAATTGCTTCTCAGTCTTTTGCCACTCCAGGTAACAGTAGTGTGGTTTTCTATCTTCTGAAAACAGACAAGGTAGAGTTGCGACTCAGTAGCAACTGAAACATCCCCAACACTGGTTAGATCAAAATAGATCTGTAGCCTATTGTTTCCCATCGAACCTTGAATCAATCCTCCTCACCCCAATCAACCCGCAACCAACAGCAAGATACTCACTTCAACCGCACCCGCGCCAGTTTGCGGCAAGCGTTGTCTTGGTACAGTAACCTACGCCGCCACCGTAACCACCCCTCGGATGTGGAATTGCAAGCAGCGCTGCGTAACGAACTGGAGGTATTAAAGTTTACCCTTGACAAACTAGACCAAGGTGTGGTTAGAATTGCCGCCTTCGGTTTGGTCAGTCGCGGCAAGTCAGCCGTTGTTAATGCGTTACTGGGACAGAAAATTCTGGAAACGGGTCCGTTGCACGGCGTTACCCAATGGCCCCGATCGGTACGCTGGACTCTTGGCGGTGAGGGGAAAGTGCAGGTTGAGTTGATTGATACTCCTGGATTGGATGAAATTCAGGGGGAGGCACGGGCGCAGATGGCGCGGCAGGTGGCATCGCAAGCGGATTTAATTTTATTTGTGGTGGCAGGTGACATTACTCGCACTGAGTATCAGGCACTTTGCAAACTGCGGAAAAGCCAAAAACCGATTATTCTGGTATTTAACAAAATTGACCTCTATCCAGAACAAGACCGAGACGCTATTTACCGACAGTTACTGCAACTAGGCACTGGCAGTTCCCGCGATCGCCACTTGCAAGCTATGCTATCTCCAGAGGAAATTGTCATGGTTGCGGCTGAACCTGCCCGCCTGCAAGTGCGGGTTGAATTTCCCGATGGGAAGGTGACGTATGAATGGGAAACACCGCCGCCACAGGTGGATGAGTTGAAGCAGAAAATTTTCACCCTACTCAATCGGGAAGGGCGATCGCTTTTAGCCCTGAACGCCCTCTTTCAAGCTCGGAATGCCCAAGCTAGCATTGCCCAAAAAACCCTGGCGCTGCGTCAAAGCGAAGCGGAAGATTTAATTTGGCGCTTTACTAAGTACAAAGCCCTAGTAGTGGCAGTTAATCCTATCGGCTTGCTGGATACTGTGGGGGGTACAGTCGCTGACTTGCTGCTGATTCGTTCCCTATCCCGACTCTACGGTTTGCCGATGACGGGTTATGAAGCGGGAAAGCTGTGGCGTAAGATTTTAATCAGTTCAGGTGGTTTGCTGCTGGGTGAACTGGGGAGTAGTGCGCTATTAGGGTTGGGGAAGAGTGCCTCGGCGGTTGCCAGTACGGTGGATAGTGTCGGGGGTTTAACGGCTTATGCGGGGACAGCCGTTGCCCAAGCAGGGATTGCTGGTTACGGTTCTTATACCGTTGGGCATGCAGCACGAGTTTATTTGGAACAAGGCTGCACTTGGGGACCCCTCGGACCGAGTACCGTCATTCAAGAGATTCTCAATCAGATGGAACCGGATACCATTCTCTATCGCCTGCGGCAGGAGTTGGGACAACAATTGGATACATGAAGCTCCTCCACCTGAAGAGCGCGAGGTGGAGGTGTCTTATGCTAACTTGGGATCGTTAGAGTTCCACAAGTCACACAAACAAGCCCAGCTTCGAGGCAAGCGTCCAGGATTTTTACTGGAACACTTCTCGTTGTCCTTTCGGCGAACGAGCTTAAGGATTCCTCTGGCGGCGATGTTCATGCTACCATTTACGATGACTTGGCTATTGAACTGTTTGGCAATCTTGACGATTTGCCTAGAAGTAATGTGAGCAATTTGTTGGTTAATATTTCGACATTTTCGAGCGGTAGTATTAATCCCTAGGTCTACGGCAACTACATTCTCTAGTGATTGTCGTTTTTCGGGGTGACACTCAAAGGGTACAGATAGATGACAGGTGTTGTTTTTGACCACCAACTGAGGAGACAGCATTTTGTTGCTGTCAAACGTATGGCGTTCTCTTAGCCCTGTTATCTGAACTGTTGTCCAGATCCAATCTTTTCCAGTAAAAACCTTAATTTCTATTTGACTTATCCCTTGCAGTTTGTAGCACTGTCCCTTGTACAAAGAAGGGTAACATCCTGCATCGGGATTCAGGATAGGAGGTTTAGCGTCACGACGACTACGAATACCAGATTGCCAATCTAGATATCGAGTCATGTAACTACTAACTTGCCCAACCACAAAAGCAATTGCCGCTCTGCGGTAGTAGGAAGGGAACTTGTAAAAGCAGGTATTAATCTGCGGATACTTAATGAAGTGGTTCTGCGCTGTAGAGTGCATTAACCGCTCAACAGCCGGAACCACTTCATTACTGGATAAACCGCCCAGTTTGTCCCAATGGGTAAAAACAATACTCGTCAAAAATCTACAAAACCGACGATACACCTTAACCGTTTCCTCGAACAGGATTTTCTGCTCAGAAGTTGGGTTAAGTTGCCATTTGTCGGTGCGGATGATTTTCGACGGGTTTTTTACTATCATGGCACTACTCTATCACAGTGCAACACATGGCGTCAAAGCTTAGGAAATTCTCTTACACCGTTGCATCGATAAAGATACACATTGTTTTTGTTACCAAATACAGGCATGATGTTATACATGGTGACATAGAGAAGGAGATCATCAGAATCTGCCAAGGTATTTGCCAAAAAAATGACTGTATCCTTGAAGAGGCTAAAGCAGACTTAGGCAAAAACGACCATATTCACCTTTTGATTGACTTAGCTCCCAAGGTGTCTATCTCTGTTTTGTGTAATACCCTGAAGACAGTAACAAGTCGTGAAATCAGGAAGCACTACGCCGAAGAACTCAAGCCCTATTACTGGAAACCTGTCTTCTGGAAGCGTGGGTTTAGCGTTGTTTCTGCTGGCGGTGCTTCCCTCGATGTGCTTAAGAAGTATATCGAGAATCAAGGCTACGATGATTAGTTGCCGCCGCTCCTTGACCCCCACCTCGCGCAGCAGGTGGGGGAATGCGTCGCTCATTTTTGGTCAATTGGTTGCCGGAGAGGTCAAGCTCTTGCAACTGGGTGAGAGATGCGATCGCCTCTGGCCGTGCCGTTAATTTGTTGAAGGAGAGGTAAAGCCCTTGCAACTGGGTGAGAGCTGCGATCGCCTCTGGCACCTCAGTTAGTTCCATGCCGCTAAGATCGAGTTCCGTTGCTCCCGCTTGCCGTGCTGCTTCGATGCGCTGTTCGGCTTCCCGATATGCCTCATCTCGTGCCATTGCCCACTCCTGTTTGTTCGCTCAGTCCTCTACAGACTCAGTTATAACTTCAATCTCTGCTAAACTTTGAAGCTATCGTAGCGATCACCAAAGCCAAACCGTATAATGTCCATACGGGGATGCGCGTGTTGCGAATGCGGGGTTGTCCGCCACACACCCCTGCCGTAACTTGGATCGTCTTGCTGCTTAACCGCTCAAACAGCAAGGTGCTTTCCTATGGGGTGAGAGATTCGATAATCTGCACTAATGAATCGACCAGTCGCGTGTTCATAGGTTTTTACTCAGGCAGCTTTTTCAACCCTAACTGCCGTTCACCCAGAAGGCTCCAAGTGTATCAAAAAAGGCTCCCTTTTATACCAAATGGGTTTGAATTTGGCACATATTCTCTCTTGCTCCCCCCTTGTTAAGGGGGGCTGGGGGGGTTCCAGATGTGCCATTGGAAAAGCCAATTGGTATTACCTTTTCCCTTTCCAGAAGTCCCTAACTCTTCCCCGGAAAATGAGAGACGGCTGACTGAGTAATTTCTTGAATGGCAGCTAAATCAGGCGGCTGGGCTTGACTATCCATTCCCAACCAGAGAAGATATTCGATATTACCAGCAGGACCCGTAATTGGCGACCAACTTAAGCCTCGATATGCCCAGCCTAGATTTTGGGCAGCTTGTAAGATGTGTGCGATCGCATCAGCTTGATCTTTAGGGTCGCGCACTACTCCCTTTTTGCCAACCCGTTCTCGCCCCACCTCAAACTGCGGCTTCACCAGCAACACCACCTCGCGGGGGGCTTGTAGCAGGTTCCATAACGGCTCCAAAATTTTAGTCAAGGAAATAAACGATACATCTACAACACCCAAATCAGCATAAACTCCCTCTATCTCCCCCTCTTGATAAGGGGGGGTTGGGGGAGGTAATTCCCCATACAAATCAGTAGGTTGCAGATAGCGCAGATTTGTGCGTTCTTTTAAAATAACCCGTTCATCATTCCGCAGACTCCAAGCCACTTGTCCGTAGCCAACATCAACACCATAAACAAGTTTTGCCCCCGCTTGCAGCAAGCAGTCGGTAAAACCCCCCGTAGAAATGCCACCATCTAGGCAAATACGCCCTTCTACAGAAATCCCAAACTCCTCTAAGGCTTTGACTAACTTTTCACCACCTCTGGAAACGTAAGGGGATTTCTCCTTAACCTCAATTTCTGCGGTTGTTTCTATCTCTGTTCCGGGTTTATCGACGACTTGCTGATTCACCCGCACTTCTCCAGCACGAATGAACCGTTGTGCCTGCTGTCGGGAAGTGCAGAAATTGCGGTCTACTAATAAGGTATCGAGTCGTTGTTTCGCCAAATTACCGTATTTATATAGAATTTCCTATTTAAGTGAGGTCTATCTAGTTTTCTTACCTACTCCACTGTTGATTAAAGAGATAATTGACTTAACTTGTAGTGGAGAGCAGACAATGACGTTTCCAGACTGGGTGACTTGGCTGCGAGAACGAACAGCCTTCAGCATTTTATCGGAGGACGTACTCAATGCGATCGCGCAAGTCATGGAAGAGCGAATAGTACCAGCCAACCAGCGCCTAGTACTGGAAGATACACCTGTGGAGTCTCTCTACATTCTCCAACAAGGGCGTATCGAAGGCGATCGCACTAGTCAAATCGGTTCCCTTTGGGGAGTGAGTTGGCTACCTGGGGCTGTCATTCATTTACAAGAAATATTACTGAATCAACCTGCTCAGAGAACCATTGTAACTCTCACCGACTGTCACCTGTTGACTGTCCCGGTTGAACGGTTTCAGGAACTCGTCCAACAATACCCCGAAATTTCCCAGGCATTCTCACCCCAACTCGCTCAGGATTTGGCAAAGCTATCCTCTGAACTCAGTTACGAGCAAGAACGTCAAACGGCGTTACGTCCCTATTTAGTCAGCAAAGCCAAACGTGGGATTATCGGCAGAACCCGTTATGCTGTGCGACTGCGACAGCAAATTAAAAAAGCCACGGAAGACCGTAAGTCTGTGATGATTTTCGGTGAACCTGGACTGGAAAAAGACAATACAGCAACTCTAATTCATTTTGGTTCCCCCTCTCGGCGCGAACCCATCATTAAAATCGATTGTAGTACCGTGCAAGCCAGTGGTGCGGAACTATTGGGTCGTGAGGGAGGTAAACCCGGACTGATTGAATCCCTGACAACTGGTACATTGATTTTGAATAACGTTGATGAACTGCCCCCAGAGTTAATGCCTCAGTTGGCAACTCTCCTAGAAACAGGCACATATTTACCCGTTAGCCGTTCAGAAGCCCAACCCGCAGAGCCGAAACTGTGCAGCGCTCGGGTTATCATGATTTCCGAAAAAGCCCTGCCTACTATCAAGCCCCTAGTCGGTCATTTCATTAAAGTTCCCCCATTACGGGTGCGAAAAGGTGACTTGGGCGACCAAATGAACTACTACATCAGTCTCTTGTGTCGAGCGAAAGGGATTAATAAACCCAAAGTCACCCCCGAAGCCCTGCGCCAGTTACAAGCCTATGATTTTCCGGGCAACTTAAGAGAGTTGCAAAATCTAGTAGAACGGGCAATTGTCCAGTCGGACTGCGCCAAAGAACTGACTGAAGAACTGGTTTGGCCCTCCCAAAGCAAGAAAAAACAATTCCGGTTCAATCTCTTAAATGCCTACCCCCAACTACGACGATTTTTAAGAAGTGACTGGTGGCCCGACCGAATTAACTACGGTTTTACCTTAAGCTTCTTTACCCTAGTTGTCATCGTCGGATTTATCGGACCCCAAAACCGCCAGGAAAACTTTACCCTAAATATGTTCTGGGCATGGTGGTGGCCCCTGGTTCTCATTAGCTTTCCCTTCGTCGGACGCCTCTGGTGTGCGGTTTGTCCGTTTATGATTTATGGGGAAGTCACCCAGAAGCTATCCCTGTGGCTTTTTCCTCGCCAGCTCAAGCCCTGGCCCCGGCAGTTGGCAGAACAGTGGGGAGGCTGGTTTTTGTTTGGCTTATTTGTCTTGATTTTCTTATGGGAAGAACTCTGGGATTTAGAAAATACTGCTTACCTCTCCGCTTGTTTACTTTTGTTGATTACGGCTGGGGCGATGATTTGCTCGGCAATTTTCGAGCGTCGGTTTTGGTGTCGGTATTTATGTCCCATTGGAGGCATGAATGGTTTGTTTGCCAAGCTGTCGATGACAGAGTTGAGGGCACAGCAGGGAACCTGTTCAGCCGAATGCACGACCTATCAATGTTATAAGGGGGGACCGCAAAAAGGAGAAGGGATGGAAACCAATGGCTGTCCTTTATATTCTCATCCAGCACAGCTACAAGACAACCGGGATTGCGTGCTGTGTATGACTTGTCTCAAAGCCTGTCCCCACCGTTCTGTAGAATTTAACTTGCGTCCGCCGGGAATTGAGCTGTGGACTACTCACAGCCCTCGCAGTTATGAGGTAGCGTTATTGCTGTTGTTACTGGGTGGAGTGTTCCTACACCGCTTGCCGGAGTTAAACGAGCAACTCAATTTGCAGCTCGATTTGACTCAATTTTGGACTCATTTTGGGTTTTCTCTGACAGCGTTGAGCCTCCCAGCCGCTATCCCCTTACTGGCTTATGGCGGAATGCAGTTAGTTCACCGCCTTATTCACAATCCCAAACCGCGACCCTTTGTTCAACTCGCTTATGGGTTTTTGCCATTGGTGTTAGCGGGTAATCTGGCGCACTATTTACGGTTGGGTTTAACTGAAGGCGGACGCATTTTGCCTGTGACGTTTGCCACCTTTGGGTTGAGTGGTGAAGGATTACCCGTTTTGGTGGCTCACCCGGCGGTGATTGCGTTTTTGCAAGGCGTAACGCTAATTGCTGGGGCACTGCTGACGGTAGTACTCACTCAAAAAATAGCAGGTCAGTCTGTGCGATCGCTCGTTTTGCAACATTTCGCAGCAGTAGTGCTAGGTGTGAGTCTTTGGGTAATTATAGTCGGTTAAGCGAATACCTGAGTGTAAGAGCGATCGCACCTTTCCCATCAAATCCGGTTAATTAGCCACACTATACGATAAATAAAAACCCTGTAGAGACGTTGCATGCAACGTCTCTACAAAGGTGTGCATTCAACCGGATTTGATATCAGTTGCCAATTGCATCGTTAGCCTCATGCTGGTGCCATCAGTCTGTTGCCACCGCTTATATCACAAAATCATTTTTTTGTCAAAACGCCGTTGGTGTTTTTTTGCCAGTTAACTCTGATTAGAGTATCCGAGGAAACTCCTAGTCCCATCTTCTCAACCCTAGGGAAGAGAGGGGGTAGGGGGCAATTCTCTAACTAGGAGCATCTATGAAGCATAGTGACTGGCTTCGCATTACCAATGAGGGCGAAAATCTCTGTGTAGTTCTTAGGCAGCAGGGTTATCAATGCATCAAACAAGTCCGTCGCCTATCTTGGCAGGTGAGCAAAGGAGGTGAGACTTATCTGTTGATTTACTTACCCGCGCCGGTGGGGGGTTGGACAGTGTTACCCAATAATGGTAGTCCAGCCAGAGCACAGCTCATGTCAATTTTGCAAAATTCGTTCAGAAAGAATGAGTTGGAAACGGTTGTGAGTCATCCGGGAATTCGACAACTAGATGACTGGGGGCGTCCTTGGGCAATTGTCCGACTTTTGAGTAATGCCCAACGCTATACTGTAGCGCGTTTTTACAACCGTCAAGATGCTGATGACCACCAAAGAACGTTGAGCCGTTTTATGCCCGGGGCTGAGTTTGTGGTGATTTTTGACCCTTGTGATGATTAGAGCCTGGATGTAGAGGCGTTGAATGTAACGTCTCTACAGGCTTTGAGGATGTTACATAATCTGACTCAAGCAAGAAACGTCAGCCGCTCCAAAATGAATACTAAACGCCACATTCAAATTTTCCAAGGAGGTGACCAACCACGGTACACCATCTCGGGTTGATGATTCGTAGTGGTTGAACAAAATAGAAAATCGCTTTTCCAAATAAGGCTTGACCTTGCGACACAGTAGTACAATTTTGAGTAACAAAAGTGTTGTCACTGTTGCGCCCAAATTGGTCATCAAATCCACAAAAACAAAGTGCTTAGGTCGCTGGGGACTTTCCACCACTAAAAAGTTCAATAGCTGACTGCACGTTCGTAAAATTAGAAATTCGCTTGGCTTTTGGGAATCGCTTTGAGGTAAGGTATTGTTGAGATGATCGTGCAGTCGAGAGTTAAACTGGCGTTTGCCGAAGGCTGGATCGATTGAAGAGGTCAAGTACTCGTACAAATCATCCTTAAAATCTTTGTAACGAGGGGTATGACTGGTATGGGTGAGGAAGTTTTGGGCAATATCCCGACAGGTTTGGGTACCCTGCACTTTACCCACAAACTGCTTGAGGGAAACGCCCAACTCGCGATCGCTCAAAAGCGTAGGATTTTTTACCGGTACGATAGTTCTGGGCGGCGTGTCTTTAGAACTGTTGCGGATGGATTGGGCACACCGCACCTGATACGTGACATACTGAGACAAATCCAGTTCAAACCGTCGCTGAACCCGCGCTTGAACCTGCCGCACCGTCTGCTGATGTTCGTAGCTGCTGTCTTCACTCAGCAGGCAATGTTCGTACAAGTAAGGATAGCGCTGAATCAGCGTTCCTACTTCCTTAGAACCACTGCCGTCTGTGGCGTCGCTCATCACCTGAGCTAAACGGCGTAGGGTTAGATATTGATCGGTTTCGATGAACTGTTCGACTAACTGTCGCAGACGCTTTGCACCGCGAGAGTGAACCCTCCCCTGAGATGGAAGATTCTCGAACATCGCCACCAACTCGGGAATAGCTCCTTGCAGTTGAGGTTGTACCTGCCAACGATTGATCAGGATATGACAGCAACGATTCAGAATATACTTGAATTCTTGCTCGGATTGCTTGTCCACTGCCAGCTTTTCCAGCGCCATCCAGACTTGCGGCTCTGTATATCTAGAGCCATCTAGGAACAGTTGCTGAAAACGCTCGATCATCTGAGTGGGAGACTCCACCTGTACGCAGTAGAGTAAATGATCGTAAAGCTGCTGCTCTTCTAAGTTAGTTTGTCGAATACCAGAGTCTGTCCAACAAGTAGTCACTTCAGTGAAGCCCCCCTACGTAAAAACGCTGCGGGCTGATGAATATAGGTCGCCTCGATACGATTTAAACTCCAATTTAACATCCCCTTCTTTGACAGTTACACCAACTCTCATGGGTTTTACGTTTATTACCCTGCCTAAAAGAGAATTCTCAACCACTTCTTAAACCGTAGAAATATGCGCTCTCTATTTAACATCATAATCGACTTAGCTTCAATAGCGATCCGTAGATTTGCGGTTTAATTGTAAAGATTCAGTGAAGTAACGGTTCTAACCTCCCTCTATTATGTATTGTGAACCCTTATTCCAGCAAAGCATAACACAGATAGACTTATGCCTTGTCAGCTCCCTGTGAGTCAATTAATTGATGTTCTCTGTGCCACCCCACTCGATCTATCGGATGAAGTCGCAGCCGCAGTTTTCAGCGGTGTTACCACCGATACCCGCAACATTAAACCCGGTCAAATTTTTTTGGCATTGCGGGGAGAAACCTTTGACGGGCATGATTATGGGAGAGTGGCGATTGAAAAAGGCGCACTCGCCGTGGTTGCCGAACCTTGCCAGGGCAACAAGCTTGAGGGAGTACCGCAACTCCAAGTAAACGATACCCTACAGGCATACCAGCAACTGGCAAGATGGTGGCGCAACCAATTTGATATCCCAGTTATTGCTGTCACGGGTTCTGCGGGTAAAACAACGACGAAGGAATTAATAGCTGCTGTCTTGTCTACCCAAGGAAACGTCCTCAAAACCCATGCCAACTATAACAACGAAATCGGTGTACCCAAAACACTGCTGGAATTAAGTCCCGAACATGACTTTGCAGTTATTGAAATGGCGATGCGGGGTTCAGGGCAGATTGCCCTATTAACCCAGATAGCTCGTCCGACAATAGGGGTGATTACTAATGTGGGTACAGCTCATATTGGGCTTTTGGGTTCAAAGGAAGCAATAGCTAAAGCCAAGTGCGAGTTATTAGCCGAAATGCCAGCCACTAGTGTGGCTGTTCTCAATCACGACAACTCACTTTTAATCGAAACCGCTGCTACAGTTTGGCAGGGAGAAACTTTAACCGTTGGCTTAGAAAGTGGCGATTTACAGGGGCAGCTTGTTAATCTACAAACCCTGGTTGTTGAGGGAATATCGTTACCTGTGCCGCTGATAGGTTCTCACAACGCCCAAAATTATTTGGCAGCGCTAGCTGTTGCTAAAGTTTTGGGGATTGATTGGACACCCTTGACGGAGGGTTTATCTGTTCAGATGCCAGCAGGGCGATCGCAGCGCTATGAATTATCTAACGATATCATCATTCTGGATGAAACCTACAATGCTGGGTTAGAATCAACGATCGCTGCTTTGCATTTATTGGTTGAAACACCTGGAAAGCGTCATATTGCTGTGCTTGGGGCGATGAAGGAGTTGGGAGAGCGATCGCCTGAACTCCATCAACAAGTAGGACATACAGCAGAACAGCTAAATCTGGATGCCTTGCTTATTACCGTTGATGACTCGGAAGCCAATGCGATCGCTACTGGCGTGCGTTCGGTGCCAACGGAATGTTTCACCAGTCATGAAGCATTAATCAAGCGTCTTTTGGAATTCGTACAACCCGGCGATCGGATACTGTTTAAAGCCTCGCGTTCCATTGGTTTGGATCGGGTTGTGCATCAGTTTCGGGAGTCCATGTCTGGCTAATGTTTCCCTAAGACTTGGCAACAAATTTGATTTCTAAGGTTAGGCGATCGTTACTGCTCGGAGATATAAGTTTGTGGAAGCAACGCCCATCTTCCACAAACCCAAAACCCGCTTTTCCACAAATAGGAACGATATTGTTGTAGCCGTAGTAGTCGGTAATTTCTTGAGTCGAACAGGCTTTACTCGCAAAGCGATGAGAAAGCTTCTTCTTGACATGACTACCCCGGACACAGACGTGGGGGTTACTACACAAGTCTACATCCGTTAAATAAAAGACGAATTTCAAACAACGAGCATCTTTTAACTCCTGACGGAACATCTGAACGGCTCGCCGTCGCTCATATACAGTTGACTCTACCGCAAAACTCCACCAAAGCTGGCTTTCTGTATAGACAGATTCGGTTTTCAAATAGTTAGCTGCAATTTGTAACAAATTAGAGTCATTTTCTAGGGTTTTAATTGCTGGACAGTGCAAAGCCGCATCGTCATAAATCCCTCTATTATTTAGGGCTTTTTGCAGGTGAGTGTTTGTTTCTTTTTTGTTGGTAGTATAGTAATGGTGATGAGTTGTTTGATTGCTAGAACAAGGCACCCGCATAGCAAAATCTTTAATTTCTTGTGTGACAGTTTGAGGCAAGTTCAGATCTAGGGTAAATCCTTGGCTTTTAAGTGAACTGGTCGTTTCATCAATATTGATAGATTCAAAAACAGAATACCTATTACTTATATTATAATTAATATTGGCAATAGGCTGATAAACATATCGTCTTGTTTTCAATCTCGACCATTCTTTTCTAATTAACCAAGAAGGATTCTTCAGAAAAAATGTCATTCCATTATAAATCATGAATTAATTCCTAAAAGTAATCGTAAAAATTGCATCCACCAACTTATTCTAAATCTCTAATTTTAATCCGGAGATTTGGTCTTCTCCGTTCAAATACTAGACTCTTAGAAATCTTCTTTAAGAATTAGACAAATTTTCGGTAAACCCTGGTGTAAATACTGATAAATCACTGCGGCGATGAATTCACTAATTTCTAAACCTCAGTCAGATGCCTTCAATCAGTTGAAACCTGTTGAAATTGCGCAGTAGTTTATAAGTGTTATAGTACCTAATCTTTGGCTATAAAGACAGAAGACTGACCCAAGTTTTACTCAGTCTTTAAATAAGCCTTTATTTTTGAAGAGTTTATAAAGGTTTAGTAAACTTACAACCATAAAAATTACTCTATCACTGGAGAAAAAACCAAAGGGTTAAAAGCCCAATAAATAAGTAGGAGGATAGTCATTTGTTACTATCCAAACAATCAAAACCCGCCCTCCTGCTGCCTGCTAGATGAGAGCGGATAGTGTAAACCATGGATGGTTGCGGTTGAATTAGTTGGACTTGTTTTGTTTGTGTTGGCGCTCTTTAACAGCTTGAGTTAACAAGTAAGTTGCTAGACTACTCAATGACCGACTTTCTTCTTCCGCCCATTGTTCTAACGCCTTCTGGATTTCTTCTGGTAAATAAGCAGTAACCCGCCCTTTTAGTTTCATCAGCCCTACGTCTTAATGCTTCAACATATTTTATTATATACCTTTACGGAGTTTATTGCTTAATCTAGCAACATTATAGCGTAAAATAAAGTGATTTGTGGCATTGTACTTGACTAACCCTTTCAACAAGAGTCAGTACTCATTTGAAGCTAAAAATCCAAATTGTTTGGTATAAAGAGATGGTAATAGGCTGGCGGCGTAGCCTAACAGTTATCAACTTGTTTCAACTCGTCTTGCTTTTCACCACTTCTGAACTACTCATCATGCCACAATCCGCCCCATAGAAACTCGCCCAATAGGAGGATGCCGGTGTCATTGCTGCCTTATTCACTTCAGTTTCTAAACCCAGAGGTATGACTGCTTATGGAGGTAGTACAAGCTTTCTTTTGTTGTACCTTGTGCCTTCTGAGTTCTGTCTTCTTGTACTAATCAACTTTTTTCACGCTTGGAGATGAAGTCTTCCTCTTCTAAGCGAATGATTAAGTCAATTAGGAATCGAGCGTAGCGAATCGTGTCAGTCAGACCTCTCTCTGTGACTGGATAGCAATAGCGGGCAAAGTTTTCATCGGGGTGCTTCCACTGTAGCCACAGCCGTTTGTCAATAATTTTCGTACTGATCAACCAATTTCGATATCGAATCGGTGTCAGTAACAAGCTGATATTGGGATTGTCTTCGGCTGGTTTATCCACAATATCCAATGGAAGGACAGAGCCTTGTTGCTCTTTTTCTCCAGTGACTTCTTTTTTAAGATACTCTAACTTTGTTCAATCTAGTTAAGATTCTAAAAAGCTATCCTGGCTTAGTGGGAGTAGGGGACTTTAAGGGGG
>NZ_JADEWY010000110.1 GCF_015207375.1 Coleofasciculus sp. LEGE 07092
AAGTAATTGTGGCGATCGCTGGGCTAATGGGGTTAGTAGGAGGACTAACTGTTATCTGGAATTTAGGTTATTTACAAAATCACCGTCCTGATTTGCTTGCGCCTGTTATTAGAGAAGCCTCTCAAGCTCCAATTTTGATAGTGACAACTCACAAGCACCACGGGCAAACGGGACGGATAATGGGGTTAGCGTGGGAATTCAAACGGTTGTCTGCTGAAGATGATCCAACTGCTTCTGCTCAATTTTTCCTAGCTCATCGAGATTCGGAAACGAGAAGTTATCATGATGCTGTTGAGGTATTTCAAGAAACGTTAGCAGAATTGCCACGACCTTTAGACTTATGGTTGGTGGATTTTCGGGCTGAAGTCGATTTGGAGTCTCAGGGTTGTGGGCGGGATAAGCAGTATGGGTCGTGGGCGGGGGAGTATAAGTATAAGCTTTATCGGTGTTTGGCTAAGGGTTGATTATTTTTTTAACGCAGAGGGAAGCAGAGGGGAACGCAGAGGTACTCAGAATAGGCGGCATCGTGAGCGTCAGCAAATTATTCAAGATTTGAATTTATATCGGGTGCCAGCGGACTTGGAGGAGTTGATGAGGATTTTGGTTGCTATTTTGACGGGAGGGGAGAGCAAGCGATAAAGTCAACACTCCCTTGTCCCTATTTCTTACTTTGGTAGCTATAGTTTACGTGGTTTACTCAGCTTTTTGTTTCTTTTTGCCCTTCAACTTTGAAGTTGCACCCAAAGCCGCTAATGCCAAGAAGCCTACCACGGAAGCGGGTTCAGGAACAGAGGTAGGGGAAGAAATTACTGAGCTGGTGAAAGATTGCTGACTATCTATCCGAGTATCTATTACTGAGGGAGTAAGACAAGCAGATCCTTGAAATGGGAACCCAGAGTCAGTTCGACATAAAAACTCATCCGAAAAATTATTGTCACCTGTACGAAAACGCAGTCCGTATTGAGTAGAGTCAGCAATAAATGTGGCAACTAAATCGGTAAAAGTTAATTGACTTCCATCATGACGGAAATCATTAACTGCGAAGGACGTTAACGTTGTGTTGTTTAAGACGCTTAATGCACCAGGTGCATTGAGAATTTGAAGTGAGGTGGCTGATGTATTGACGTTGGGAGTTGGATCTAATCCAAAGAGTATTCCACTGACAGTGCCATTCTCAGAGCCTACTTCATTGGAGAATGAGAAAGAGAAATCTAAGGCATTAGCCTGGGGTATTCCTCCACAAGTCAAGCTAAGTACAGCACCAGCAGCAGTAGCAACAGCAACTTTCGTCAGTAGATTTTTCATGGTTATAATTCCTGGTAAATGTTTGGCAATTGGTTGAGTAACAAACCTATATCTTTTATACCCCCCCGATTTTTTTGTCGAGAGTTAGGCTTTGATTTCACGAAAACATTACATTATGACTTGAAAAAAATTCAGAAATAAATGAACTAAAACACTTATCAATTCAAGTATTTCTTTGGTTCTGGCGAGTGAGCAACTCAGGATGTTTTATGAAGTTACGGTAAAGTTGTCGCAGTGTTTCGATGGACTATTTCTAGGAGTTTTAACTAAAGTTAAGAAGCCAGCGCGATGAAAACCCGACATGGGATAAAATACTACTCAAACTGCCCTCCTGCAAAATCAATACCCATGCAAGCGCTTTGGCTAGAAAACAACCAACTGCAACTACGCCAGGTTCCCATCCCCGAACCCCTACCGGGAGAAGCATTGGTGCGTGTCCTGCGGGCAGGTATCTGCAACACCGATTTAGAATTAATTCGAGGCTATTATCCCTACACTGGCATTTTAGGTCACGAATTTGTCGGTATTGTTGAACAGGGTTCAGAGCAATTACAAGGACAACGGGTAGTAGGTGAGATTAACGCCACCTGTCGAGAATGCCGATTTTGTCGTAGCGGACAACCCACGCACTGCGAAAACCGCACGGTACTGGGTATCGTGAACCGTAATGGTGCTTTTGCCGACTATCTTTCCTTACCTGTAAAGAACTTGCATCGAGTACCCGATACTCTTCCCACCGATATCGCTACTTTTACAGAACCCGTCGCCGCCGCCTTGGAAATTCAACAACAAGTCACGGTTAGTGCTGCTGAACGAGTGTTAGTGGTTGGGGATGGTAAGCTAGGGCAACTGGTAGCGCAAACCCTCGCCCTCACCGGATGTGATCTCCTCGTTGTCGGGCGTCATCAGCACAAGTTGGCAAACTTATCAGCACGAGGGATTAAAACAGGTCTAGCTGATGCAATTCAAGAACGAGCCTTCGACCTATCTGTAGAGTGTACAGGCAATCCGGCTGGATTTGAACTCGCCCGCCGCGCTTTGCGTCCACGGGGTACATTAGTTCTTAAAAGCACCTATGCCGATCAATTAACCTTCGATGCATCTTCTTTAGTGGTAGACGAAATTACCCTAATTGGGTCGCGTTGCGGTTCTTTTGCCCCAGCACTCCAACTATTGGCATCAGGACAGGTGGATGTAGAACCGCTGATCCATGCTCATTATCCCCTCGCTGAGGGACTGGCAGCAATTGAACGGGCGAAAACCAAGGGTGTTTTGAAGGTTTTGCTGGAGATGAGTGGAGAGGTTTAATCGTGAGACTGGAAAGCGATCGCTATTATTATTTGGCTTTAGTTATGATCCTACTAGCCGTAGAGCGATCGCTGTGACAGACAAAATCCACCTGATTACCCACATTCACAAAAATCTGCTGATAGTACTCTACACCGACGACCAAGGTTGGTTGTTTCGCGTGGTTAGTTCTGCGGGTGAGATGCTACAAGAGCAGGCTCATTTGGAGAGTGCTGAGGCAGCAGAACAAGCGGGACAAGAGTGGATTGCTAACTCTTTTTCATCCCCCGGATAAATTCCAGGGGTTTTCAGCGTCTGAAGTTGCAGTAAACTTAGACCTAATCCCAAAAGAGACTCCAATGTAGGGCAGACAGGATGCCTGTCCTACAAAAATAGTCGGACATTTTTGAGTGAAAAGTCCTAAAATGCATCGCCTTCGGTACAGTACTGTCTCAAGTCTTGGCTGACTGTGCTAGATGCGCTGATTTACTTATGCTCAATTCTCCTGATATAGTCCAGCACCATCTCGTAGTTGGCTATTTTTCCTTGAGCTAAGAAAAACTTTGCCGCGTTGCGACAATCTTCAATTGCACTGTGTTTGTCTCCCAAATTAGCCCGAACCAGCCCGCGCCCGCCGTAAGCTCTAGGATTGTTGGGATCGAGTAAAAGTGCCTGGTTGTAACTGTGAATGGCTCCCACCCAGTCACCATCTTCTGCTTTAGCGCCTGCTTGTTTGATGAGATCTTCAGCAGTTGTTACTTGCTCTGTGATGTTCATTTGAAGTTTCCCCTTCAGATTTCTTGTCTATATAGGGGGAAAGTTTACACGAATTTCATTTTTAAAACGGAGTAATAGGAGACAAAAATAGCTTTTCTCATTTGTCTCCTAACCTAGGGTTAATTGTTAACTTAATTTAAGCGATCGCCAAAGTAAGGACGACTTTCACTCCCCCTACTTTCTGCCCTATCAACAATCTGGCTAACATCCTCTTTACACCTCTAAGTCAACGGTTGTATGAATTAGCTCAATTTCTGCCGGAAAGCCAACCATGCGTCTGTTGCTTCCCGATTAGATACCCCACCTTTTTGCAGTAAAATAACGCCATCTTGGAAACGAAGAATGCCATACTCTCCCTGATCCGTCACTTTATCGATCAGAGTAACCATGTTCTGTAGGAGTCCCCGTTCCTCATCAAACGCTACCTGATACTGCTGTAACTGCCAAAGGTCGGCAACGCCATAGTCAACCTTCACTACCTCTCGGTTATCATTGCGCAACTCTAAGGCAGGCAAGCGAATAATTTCTCGACGACCAGACAAATGCGGGATGATGTAAGTAGTCGCCGCAACACTCGCATCCGGTGGGATTTGAGCGAGTAAGGGACGCATCTGAGCAACGTGGTGCCACTGTTGCGGTAATGAAATATGCACCCATGGGTCAAAGGAATCAGGTAAAAGAAAATAAAAGGGTCGATTTAACGCCGAATTACTGGAGGTGAATGAGAAGAATAACGTTAAACCAATACAGAAACTCCAAAAGCGTCGAAACAAAGACTTCTTAAAAAATCCAGGATGCTGCGACCACCAAAGAATTGCCCCATAAAATAGTCCTGGTACTACCGTCATGGCATAGCGAATATTAATCGCCAAAACTGATTGTCCCTGACCTAAAAATAGTTTAAGTAAAGGAAATCCGGCAATTGCCCAAGCTGCTGGTGATAGCGCTGGCACAAACGCCAACGGCAACCATTGACCCAATAAATAATTTAAAGTGCGACCAAACGGTGTCACAAGTTCTACCAACAACCGCCACGGATTACTAATCATTCCCCAGATAATCTCCAGGGTAGAAGCCTCTTCCCCATCAGCATACTGACCAAACCGTTCTATCATGAATCGCTGGGAAATATCCTCAGAAAATAGGGGCATGATTAGGTTAGTGAGCAGAATCATATACCCAAAGCTCAGAGTACAAACTGCTAGACCCACACGAGGATAGCGCTGGCTGAGAATTAGGTAAATTCCTACTCCAAATAACCCCACACCCGCATCTTCCCGAACTGCCAAAATCAAAACTACTAACACCCAAAACAACCACCACCAGCGTTTTTCCATGGCTAGCAGTAGTCCGAACATGAATAGAGGAATCTGACAAATATCGTGAAAGTTAGATAAGGTAGGACCAACAATGGCATTAGCACAATAAAAGCTGATAGTAATCAGGGTTGCTAAGGGAGGTTGCAGATACTCTCGTGCCAAGATATAAAGTACCAAACCCGCAGCCGTGACTAAGCTTACCTGCAAAACTGTTAAAGTTGCTGGAAAGGGAAATAAGGCGTATAGGGGCAGCCAAAGTAACAAAGCTGGGGTAAAATGTTGTCCCAAGCGGTGGTAAGAAACGTCTGGAATTTCGCCCTGGTGGACGACATTCGTAGACAGTTGGGACGATAGGGAACTCTCGAAAAATCGACCATGAAGGCTATTCCAGAAAACTTGATTGAAAATGCCTTGGTCGTAAGATGAGTAAAACGTATAGTGTCGATGAAGCGTCAAAATAAGGGCTAACAAAAAAAATGTGATACTGGCTATCACATAGGGCTTTGTTAACGCTGTTTTAATCGCTGGCACTTTCTGCAATCTCACTACCATCACTCAGCTACACACTTTAGACTTTATTTAGGCTCTCACGTTCCATCAGGGAACTCAAGATATCCTGGAATTTATTGAAATGGCGAAGGCGATCGCACTTTGTAAATAAATCCATCAAAAGCGGGTAAAATAGAGGGGTTTCCACCCCCTGGAAACAGGATAGGAAATGCGCCTAAACCTCGCTTTAAACCATGACTCTCTCCTCCACTTCCCAAGTCATCTACGCCGAAAGCGACGGTCAACTCCCAAGCTGTTGGCAATGGGGTTGAGTGTAGAACAAATCGCCCAGGTGCTGTCGTTACCTGCTGAAGTGGTGCGTGATGCCGCGCAGTCGTAGCTATTTAATCTACCTTAGAGTTAACCACAAATTTCAAGAGTTGCAGTATTAAAGTATGGCAAAGAGAATTTCCTTGAGCCTATGCCTGTTGAGCGGCATCCTGTTGCGCGGTACTCCCATCGTTACCGCAATGCCTACAGCTCAAGGCTCCCCTAACTTACTCCCTGTTCCCCAAGGGGTTGCTCAAGAGACAGCTTCCTCAACGTTTAAGTTGACTGAAGAAGATTTACCCCCTGGATTTCAGAAACTCCCCCCCGAACTCACTGCCTCTATTGCTTCTCAGTTTGCTCTGTTTAGCCAGCAGTTCCGCCAAGCTAACCTCAATCCAGAGGATATATTTGCTTTCGTCAATCCTGAAAGCTTCCAAGTCATTCTGGGGTTCACCAGTCCGCTACCCAACGAACCCGAACAAGCGAGCTTTGATGCTAGTTTACAGCAGTTACAGCAACCCGCGTCTCAGCAGTTGCTGATTGACCAACTCAAAAAAAGCTTGCAAGTAGCCGGAGGGGTTAAAGTTTTAGAGTATAAATTTCTCCCCGAACTGAATAATTTAGCCGATACATCAACAGGGTTTACCTTAGGCATTGATATGCAGGGACAACCCATGCAGCTTGACATGGCAACATTCCGGCGGGGTGAGGTAGCTGCTTTCACGGCTGTAATTTATTTGATGGGAGAGACACCATTAATCCAGGTGGGTGATGTTGTCCGCAAGTTAGACAGTCGCATTTTGAAGGTGTCAGCCCATTCCAAGCTTTGGGCTTTAGCCGAATAGTACTGATTTTTACTGGTTTAAAGAGAATGGCACTGAACGTGTTCAGATAGGGGGAGTGTTTCTTTTATGGTTTCACACTCTGAGCAAGTCTTAGAACTCGGAAACCATCGGTCAATTACAACCAACTCCGAACCATATATCGCTCTTCTGTCACTCTGGGAAAAGTAAAATCATAGCCAACTGATGAAAGTCAAACCCCATGGACAGTAGAGCGATCGCTTGCGTGATAGAAACCTATGTCTTAAGCCCCTATGCTGAAACTCTATTGGTGCAAGGCTTTCAGGGTTTGCTCTGGCGAGAGTGACAAAAGAGCGATAGTTACCCAATCTGGAAAGAATATTTATATATGTTCAAGTATTTTGTTACAGTTCTTTTCCCTGACCCGGAAGCTGGCGCTCATCGTGTAAAATCGGAATCTGAATAATAAATTCCGTTCCCTTTCCAGGTTCTGACACGCATCCTAGTTGCCCGCCATGTTCGGCTACGATAATCTGGTAACTGATCGATAATCCTAAACCTGTCCCCTGACCTATGGGTTTGGTTGTGAAGAAGGGGTCAAATAGCCGAGATTGTACCGTCTCAGTCATGCCTAGCCCATTATCAATAATCCGAATAACCGCACTTTTTGAGTGAGGGGATTGCGAAGGGGCTGCCAGCTCAGTAATAATCAAGATACGAGGTGAAAAATTCTCCCGTAATACCTCCCGTTCTGCCGATTCGCCGCTCACCTGCTTTGACTCGAGGGCATCAATGGCATTGGTCAGGATATTCATAAACACTTGGTTTAGCTGACCGGGGTAGCACTCTACAGAGGGCATGATACCATACTGCTTGACCACCTCAAGTTCTGGGTGTCCCGGTTTGGGTTTGAGTCGATGTTGTAAAATCATGAGCGTGCTGTCAAGACCTTCGTGGATATCAACACGCTTCATTTCTGCTTGATCTAACCGTGAAAACGTTCGCAGAGACGTAACAATACCGCAAATTCGCTCGGCTCCCACTTTCATCGACTCCAGCAGTTCGGGTAAATCTTCTACAAGAAAGTCTAATTCAATCTCCTCAACATACTCCTGAATGGCGGGTTCTGGATGGGGATAGTGCTGCTGATAACGTTGAATTAACCCCAATAAGTCTTGGATGTATTCTTTCGCGGGGGCAAGATTGCCGTACACGAAACTAACGGGGTTGTTAATCTCGTGGGCAATGCCAGCCACCATTGAACCTAAGCTCGACATTTTTTCACTCTGCACCAATTGAGCTTGAGTTTGTTTAAGCTTTTTGAGTGTCGTCTCCAGTTGAGTTGCTTTTTCTCTAAGCTGATTTTCTATCAAATGACGCTCGTCAATTTCAGCTTGTAAGCGTTGTGTCCGTTCAGAAACTCGTTGCTCCAACTCCTCATTCGCTCTGTGTAGAGCATCCTCTGTTTGCTTGCGCTGGGTGATATCTTCAACGAGAGAGGCAACACCAATGGCGCTACCGTTTGGCTCAATGAGGGGTAAGTTGTGCCATGCGCAAACTATATTTCTGCCATCGGGGGTGTGGTGTTTGTTGGTGACGCAGCTACCATCCGAACAGGCTAAAAGGTTTTGCCATAATTCGTTAAATTCTGCTGGGGAACAGTCAGGCAGCATGAGTTGAGTGGCATCACGTCTGAACGCTTCGCCCTTGTCCCATCCAAAAATTCTCTCAGCAGCCGGGTTCCACTCGCTAACTTTACCATCTAGGTTCCATTCAATGAGAGCTAGTGGCGTTTGCTGCACGAGTAGGGATAGTCTTTTTTGCGATTTCTCTAACGCTTCCACCGTGCGTTTGTGTTCAATAACTTCCTTTGCCAAGGCTAGATTCGCCGCTTCTAGCTGTGCGGAACTGGGCAGTGCCAGTGCCTTAGGTATCAGTGATACCATTTCTGAAGCCGTATATAACGAGACGATGCCGGTAACGGCTTTCATCAAACCCGATAGCCAGTAAGCAGGATGCCAAAGCGTCCAGATTTCCAATAAATGACCGGTGCCGCAGGACAAAATAAAGGCGCTAAATAGTAGGAAAATTCCTTGAAACGGTATATCTCGACGCTTGCGCACAAAATAGATCAGCAGCAGGGGAATGGAATAATAGGATAAAGCAATCAGGAAATCTGACCCAGCATGCAACCACACTAACTGTGGCTTCCAAAGGTAACAATGCCCGTGAGACATAAAATGTCCCGAAAAAAAATCTTTTATAGAATGTGTACTCATCATAAATTTTTTTGTGAACAATCCCCCTTGGGAGTCTCGTTGTTCTACTCTGACTTAGACTTGATGATTTTTGTTCGTTGTGTTAATTCGACACCGATTGATAAAATGGGTTCTTGAGGAATATCTCACAACAAACCCTACTGAACAGTGTAAATCGTTTAAAATCGACTATCCACCACAGCCGAGACGGGTGTATGCCAATACCCGTAAAAATATCGTTGTCAGAGGGTGGAGGTATGGGGTAACAAAGGCAGTTGAAATCGGAAACGTTTGGGACTGGGCGCAACGAAGAGAAGGAAAGATCACCGTGACGAATTCAGAAAAATTGAGTCAAAAGAACCCCAAATCTCAGATAGAAAGGGTAATAGAGACGCTAAAAAATGACCTACCCACCCTGTTTGAGAACGATATTTCCTATGATATCTATACCAAAGACATTTATTTTCAAGACCCTGTCAATCGCTTTAAAGGAAAATTTAACTATCGAATTATCTTTTGGACATTGCGGTTTCACGCACGATTATTTTTTACAGAAATCTATTTTGACCTACATGAAGTCAATCAACCCGATCCAGATACCATTAAGGCATATTGGACAGTACGCGGCACCTTGCGCGTTCCCTGGAAAGCCCAGCTATTTTTCAACGGTGATTCAACTTATAAGCTAACGGAAGAGGGTTTAATTTACGATCACCTCGACCGATGGGATCGTAAACCTAGGGAAATTTTAAAACAATTTTTGCCCCAGTAGAGCCGTTACAAATCTGCCTGATGCAACGGCAGCGTCACCGTAAATGTTGTACCCACTGCCATTTCGCTCTCAACAGTAATCTGTCCGCCATGCAAGTCCACACATTTCTTGACAATTGCTAACCCCAAGCCCGTTCCCTGAATGGAACCGACATTTCTAGCTCGCTGGAAGGAATTAAAGAGGTGATCCAAGTCTTCTGGGGGAATGCCAATTCCACTATCTTGGATGCGGAAAACCATGGATTCGCGATCGCACATCAGGTCAAATTTCACCTCACCCCCCTGAGGAGAATACTTAACTGCATTAGAAAGCAAATTTGTCAAGACGTGTCTCAACAGATGTTCATCCATTTGGGCATCGGTGCAGTCCCCACAGATAGTAAAGTTGAACCGATGCTCTTGGCTGGCTCCTATTTGCATACTTTCGATAATTTCTTGGCAAAAGGCAACCAAATCCATCGGTGCTGGATTGAATTGCAGTTTTCCGGCTTCGGCTTTACCGATGGTGAGTACGTCATCTAATAGCTGTGTCATGCGCGTAACAGCTATTTGAATGCGCTGGTGGTGAGTCTGCTTTTTCTCCTCAGAAAATCTGTGATTGTAGCGTTCGAGGAGTTCCGACGACGAGAGAATTGTTGTCAGCGGCGTTCGGAACTCGTGGGATACCAAGGACACGAAGCTGGAACGGAGTTCGCTGAGTTCTCGCTCCCGTTCCAATGCCTTGCGAATTTCTGCTTCTGCTTGCTTGAGGGGTGTGATGTCTCGCCCTACCGCCTGCAACTCAATAATATGATCGACTTCATTAAACATCGCTCGATCCGTCCATTGCTGCCAACGAATTTCTCCATCGGGGAGGATGATGCGGTGTTCATAAGTAACAATCGGTTGCTCAACGGATAAAAAACTAATACTCTGACTGACAATTTCTTGGTCTTCTTCCGGAATCACCAGCATAAAGCCATGCCCGATTAGCTCAGAGCGCTGCTTATTGAAGTAGCGGCAATAGGCATCGTTGACAAAGGTTAGCGTACCATTTGGCTTAAACCGACAAATCAGTTCAGTTTGGTCTTCAATAATGGCTCGATAGCGTGCCTCACTGTGGCACAACGCTTCCAGTGCTCGCTTGCGTTCGGTAATATCCTCAATCATCGCTAAGGTGTACAGAACTTCTCCGGCTTGACCGCGCAGGGGAATTAAGGTTAAATTGACCCAAAGAATCTCCCTATTCTTTTTTATATAGCGTTTTTCGAGCTGGAAGCTATCTATTTCCCCACTAATCACCCGTTCCATGTAGGGAATTTCTAGCGCCAACTCGTCGGGATGGGTGATATCCCTAAAGGTCAGTGCCATAACTTCAGATTGGGTATATCCCAGCATGGTATGGAAGGCTCGATTAACCCGCATATAGCGGTCATTCAAGCCTGCTAGGGTCATGCCGATGGGGGCTTCGTCAAACACGCGGCGGAATTGTTCTTCGCTGTTGCGCAGTGCGGCTTCTGTCTGCTGGTGTTCTGCTATTTCAGCTCGAAGTTGTTCGTTTGCCTGCTGAAGTTCTTGGGTGCGCTGGTAAACTCTCGTTTCTAGCTCGACTAGCGCTTGTTGCAGTGCGGCTTCTGCTTGTGTGCGATCGCACAATGCGCTTTGGTACTCGCTGATATCTACCATAAACCCGACCATGCGAGTTAGAAAACCGTCTCGATTGGGGTAAGGCTGTCCCTTATCTTCTACCGTAATGAATGTTCCATCCTTTCTCTGGAGTCGATACTTCAGATGCAATGGCTCTTTGGTTACTTCAATTCGGTCGAGTTCTTGCTGGGTGTTTTCGCGGTCCTCCGGATGAATGAAGTCCCACCACTGGGTAATACCACCGTTTAATTCCGATTGGGAGTATCCCAAAACTTGCTCGCTATTTGGACCCCAAATTAACTCACCCGTCTCTTGATTCCATTCATACAGCAGCAACCCGTTGATTTGACCAGCCGCGTCGTAGCGATTTTTCCATTCCCTTAACTCATCAACCGCGTGTTGCAGTTTCTGTTCTACCAGCTTACGTTCGGTGAGATCGCGACCTTCTGCAAGCAGCAGTTCTATTTCTCCAGTTTCATCTCGAAGCGGTTTGAGGGAAAAGTCAATGGTTATAACAGTATTGGCAGGGGTTAAAACGTCGGTTTCGTAACGGACAGTATTACCGGCTGCGGCTTGTGCGATCGCTTTTTTCAGGCGGTTTTGAGTTTCTGGGGAAATCGTCCAACAGGGCAATTCCCAAAACGGACGACCAATAACTTGCGATCGCTCAAGCTGGCAAAACTCCATTGCTGTCTGATTATCTTCTAAAACCTGACCCTCTAGTGTCAGAAGGCTAGATAATTGGAAGGTTTGATTAAAAACGGCGCGGAACCGCCTTTCGCTCTCGCCTAGTAAGGCGACACGTTCTTGCAGTAAGGTTTCCGATTGCTTGACGGCAGTTACGTCTTTGGCAACAGCATGCAAAACTCCTATTTCATTTCGTAAGAGTCTCCAAGACAACCAACGATAACTGCCATCTTTGTGGCGAAAGCGACTTTCATACTCGATAATTGCTGCTTGGGTACACTGCTGCACTGCACGGCGAGTAGCGTCCATGTCATCGGTATGAATCCATTCAAGTCCAGGTTGCGATCGCAATTCCGACTCACTCCATCCCAGAACAGTTTCCCAAGCCGAGTTCAGTGGCTGAAGATAGCCGTCATTTCCCCAAATGCAGAATAGGTCAAGGGATAGTGTCGCAAATAGACGAAGAGCAGGCTCTACCTTGGCAGGTTGCTCAGTGAATTGCATAGAAATTTTAGGAGTATTCATGCCGGGGCTTCATGGCTAAGAGTTACTGAAAAAACGCTGTCACCGGATCTAGGCTCCAACTAATTCTTTAAGTATAGACACGTAATACAGAAGTCTAATTCTGTATTACAGTTGAGTGTTCCCGACCCCTTAAGGTTTGGGGGATCGAGGCAGCGGCGGAGCTGGGGGAGAAAAATGGTTTTCTTTAAAAATACTGATGCAGGTAGACTCTTGTCTCCTTACTTTGAATTCTTCTGCCCCCCTGCTCTCCTACACCCAGCCTGCACTATTACCAATCTAGCAACACGGGTTTTCTACAATGAAGTTATCCCGATTCAGCACAGCTCGATATGGAAACCATTTTAGGTACTCTTTTCGGACTCGTTCTGCTTACAGGATTTACCGGACTCAAAATTGACCGGGAATACGAGCGGGGTGTTATTTTTCGGTTAGGTCGGTTCAGAGACGTTAAAGGACCGGGCATGTATTGGATTCTGCCCTTGGTAGACCAAAAAGCACAAGTGGATATTCGCACTTAATGGTGTTGTCAATGTTGAGCCAACTGAGGAGCGCGTTCCTTTAGACCTGTCATCAATTGCAGAGCATACACCTTAACGGGATGCACACGCCGTAACATCCACTTTCTATTCCCCACTCCCTACTCCCTGAAATCCAAGATTTTGTACCTCACCAGTTCAAGAAACGCTATAGAAGTTTATTGAGGTTCACCTATGGTTCGAGAAGACCACTCCAGACACATTGTTCCACGCATTGAATATCTACGTGTGAAAAATTACCGGGCTTTGCAGGATCTGGAGTTAAAAAATATTACGCCTTTGACGGTGTTCCTGGGTTCCAATGGCAGCGGCAAATCTACTATCTTTGATGTCTTTGCCTTCCTTTCGGAATGTTTTTCTGTAGGATTACGAAAAGCTTGGGATAAGCGCAACAGGTTTAAGGAGTTGCGTAGCCGTGGCTCAGATGGACCGATTGTAATTGAGTTAAAGTATCGAGAACAACCTAGCGCACCAATTATCACCTATCATTTAGCGATTGATGAAACACCCAAAGGACCGTATGTAGCTGAGGAGTGGCTACAGTGGCGACGGGGACAGAGGGGGCAACCCTTTAGATTTTTAAATTTTAAAGAGGGTGCAGGGCAGGTTGTCAGTGGAGAGATGCCCGATGAAGAGGATGAGCGAATTTCTGAACAGCTAGATTCGCCTGAAATGCTAGCCGTAAATACGTTAGGTCAGTTTGCCAAGCACCCGCGTGTCAGCGCCCTTCGCCGTTTCATCGCTGGCTGGTACTTATCTTACCTAAGTGCTGACAATACTCGCAGTGTTCCTGAAGCCGGACCCCAAGAACGGTTATCAGCCATTGGCGATAACTTACCTAATGTGATTCAATATCTCAAAGAACAACATCCAGACCGACTAGGGCAAATTCTTAACACTCTATCTCAGCGGATACCTCGGTTGGAGAAAGTAGAGACTGAAATGATGCCAGATGGACGTCTCTTATTGCAAGTCAAAGATGCTCCGTTTGCTCACCCGATTTTAGCAAAATTTGCATCTGACGGCACTCTCAAAATGCTGGCGTACCTGACAGTTTTGTATGACCCAGATCCGCCACAACTGGTTGGCATAGAAGAGCCAGAAAATCATTTGCACCCGCGTTTGTTGCCCGAACTTGCAGAAGAATGTCGCTCGGCTTCAGCTCGTACCCAGTTGATGGTAACAACCCATTCTCCTTTTTTTGTCAATGGACTCAAACCGGAAGAACTGTGGGTACTTTATCGAGATGAACAGGGCTACACCCAAGCTCAACGAACGGCTGATATGCGAGGTATACCTCAGTTTATGGAACATGGTGCACAACTGGGTGACTTATGGATGGAAAGCTTTTTTGAAGTTGGCGACCCACTGCTCAACTCCGGGGGGCGAAAGGTCATGGCAAACCCCAGGAAATCACCAAAAGAGGCATAATTGTCCGTGCATATCGAGTTTCATGTAGAAGAGCTATCCGCACAAGAGGCTTTGCAGAACTTTCTACCTAAAATTTTAGGGACAACTATTACATTTGACATTCATGCCTATCAGGGTAAGCACAATTTGCTTGAAAAACTACCGAATCGTCTGAAAGGTTATCAAGCTTGGTTGCCGGATGATTGGCACATCGTTGTTTTAATTGACCAGGATCGGGAAGATTGCAAAGAACTCAAAAGTAAATTGGAGAAGATGGCGTCTGAGGCTGGTTTAATTACCAAATCAGTCGCTCAAATTAATAGTCCGTTCCAAGTCTTAAATCGACTGACGATTGAAGAGCTAGAGGCTTGGTTTTTTGGTGACGTTGATGCAATTGTTGCCGCTTATCCCAAGGTTTCTCTTAATCTTGGTCAGCAAGCGCCATACCGTAACCCCGATCAAATTGCTGGTGGAACCTGGGAAGCCTTGGAACGAGTGCTACAGCGACAAGGCTATTTTCCTGGGGGTTTAGAGAAAATCAATGCTGCGCGGGAAATATCAACACACATGGAACCACTACGCAATCGTTCAAAGAGTTTTCAAGTATTCCGGAACGGCTTATTGGACATGGTTAACCGCGAACCATCAAGCTAACGTTGCGCCAACTGAGGAGCGCGTCCCTTTAGACCTGTCATCAATTGCAGAGCATACACCTTAATAGGGCGCACCCCCTGCAACATCCATAACCCAAATCGGCGCAGGGTAACTACTGGCAACCAGTTGTTAGAAAACATCCGATCTAGAAAATCGGTAAACCCTAAAATTACGAGATTTTCTCTTTTGCGCCAGCGTTCGTAACGTTTGAGTACTCGTTCGTCCCCAATATCCTCACCTCGTTGGTGGGCATCTTGCAGCACTTGGGCAAGGGCAGCAGCATCCCGAATGCCCATATTTAGCCCTTGCCCCCCCACCGGGTGACAACAGTGTGCCGCATCACCAATTAGGGCAAGACGGTGCTGAGTGTAGCGATCGCTCTGCATTAACTGTACAGGAAACACAATACGCTGGCTATCCAGTTCCAAATGCCCCAAAAGTCCGCCTGTGCGATGTTCGAGTAAATTCAAAAATTCCTTTTCATCTAACTCTTTTAACGCTTGCGCTTCTGCATGGGGTGCAGTCCATACCACCTGACAGCGATTTTCTGAAAGGGGCAGTACTCCCATGGGACCGCTGTGCCAAAAGCGTTCAAATGCGGTATGGTTATGGGACTTTTCGGTTTTAATCCGGGCAGTAACGCAGGATTGCCAGTATTTCCAGCCCTTAGTACCGATACCTGCGGCTGTGCGAATGCGCGATCGCGAACCATCTGCGGCTATGATTAAACGCGATCGCAACTGACGAGTTTCTCCTTCTACCTTTACGGTGATCGTTGCCTCAGATTGCTGATAGTCTACCTTCACCACCTCAGCCGGACACAGCCAGCTTACATTGGGACAGTCTGCCAGAAACTCATAGAGTGAGGTTAGCAGAGGACGGTGTTCGCCTACATAACCCAGTTCATCCGTGCCTAAATCACTGGGGTGGAACTGCACGAATTTGGGATAATCGCCATCGGAGAGGCGAATTTGTTGATAGGTTGCAATCTGAGGGTGAATTTTATCCCAGACACCAATACCCTGAAAAATCCGTCCTGAAAGGAGTGAGAGGGCATAGGCTTGCCGCCTTGCTACGGCTACCGATTGGGGTTGTGCTTCAATGAGGATTATCCTCAGCCCAGAATTTTTTAAAGCACAGGCGAAGGTTGCGCCGACGATGCCGCCGCCGACGATTGTTAAGTCGTAGTCAAAGTATTGGTGGTATGCCTGTTCCAGCGCCATGGTTTGGAGAGTCTGTCGAAATGATAAGCATTTTTACTCTTCTTCATTTTGACGTGGATGGCTAAAGCCAGCAAGTTGCCGGACATCTTATATGTTGTAGAGATTTCCCTAGGGTCTACCATTTGTTAGTGTTTCAGTATCCCATACAACTCCCTACAATTGCCATGACAGCCACGCTGACACCCCCCGTAGAGAGAGTCCAACTTTCAGGAATCAGTTGGCAAACTTATGAGGTGAGGAGTCAGATGCAGTCGGCTTGAGCGGAGCTGCCTTTGGGGGATTATACTCAAAAGGCGATCGCTGTATTCTCTGGAACACTATCAAATTCTGTAACAAAATGACCCATGACGACTGGCTAGAAATCGGCACCATTGTTGCTCCTCAAGGACTTAAAGGAGAGTTGCGCGTCTATCCCGATTCTGAGTTTCCCGAACGCTTCGAGAAGCCGGGACAGCGATGGTTGCAGAAACCGGGCGATAATGCACCGCAACCTATCCAACTGCTGAGTGGGCGTTATATCTCAAACAAAGGCATCTATATCGTACAACTTGCAGAAGTAGAAAACCGGGACCAAGCCGAAGCGCTGCGGGATGCCAAACTGTTCGTGACAGCTAGCGATCGCCCCCAATTAGAAGAAAATGAATATCATGTCCTAGATTTGCTTAATTTGGAAGTTTTTAACCAACTGACGGGTGAACCAGTTGGTGTTGTTCTTAATGTGATTCCTGCTGGTAATGACCTTTTGGAGATAAAATTGCACCGACAACCCGAACCAGCGCCGCCTAAACCGGAAGCGCCTCCTCCCAACCGAAGGAGTAAAATCCGTAAACCCAAACGTGAAATATCGAAGCCAGCAACGATTCTAATTCCGTTTGTGAAAGAAATTGTGCCAGTTGTCGATCTGCAAAAGGGACGGATTGAGATTACACCACCTGCTGGTTTACTGGAACTGAATGAGAGTTAAAAGGAGTTCTAATTGGCATTAGACTTAACAATTACTAGTATGATCGCTCCTTCACGTCCCAGAAATCTACTCAACCAAAGGCAACAAAATTTTAAACTCCGTACCCACTCCTAGTTGAGATTGCATTAGCAATTGTCCTCCATGCTTTTGCGTAACAATTTGATAACTAATCGCTAAACCCAAACCTGTGCCTTTACCCACTGGCTTAGTGGTAAAAAAAGTTTCAAAAATTCGCTTTTGAATTTCGGGGGGTATCCCAGAACCGTTATCGGCAATTCGGATTAATACCCACTCTGTATCTAACTGTTCTAAACAGTCAGTACTAATCTCAATCTGGGGTTGCCATGACTGCAATTTCTCAACTTGTTGCTTTTCAGTTAGGGCATCAATGGCATTGCTGATGATGTTCATAAATACCTGACTGAGCTGACCGGATGAGCAATTAATTAGAGGCAAATCTCCATAATTTTTAATAAGTTTAATGCCAGCTTTAAGGCGATTATTTAAAATGATTAGGGTACTTTCGATACACTCGTGGATGTCAGTGGGTTGACGTTTCGATTCATCTAAGTGGGAAAAATTACGCAGGCTATTGACAATTTTAGTTAATCGCTCAGATCCGGTTTCCATACTTTTAAGAATTTTGGGCAAATCTTCTAAAATAAAATCCAGCTCAAATTCTTCTTTTAACTCAGCGATAGGGTTAGGTTTTATAGGTATTTCTGATTCATATGTTGACAAAATTTTTATTAGTTTTTGGCAGTAATTAGCCAGGAATTCAAAATTACACGTAATGCAACCAACAGGATTTTTAATTTCATGGGCAACTCCGGCTACCATTTGTCCCAAACTTGCCATTTTTTCCGTTTGAATCATCCGAGCTTGGGTTTGCTCGTGTAAAAGCTGGGTTGTCAATTCGTGAATCTGGGACTGAGCCACGAGTAACTGATGTACACCTACCAATCGGTAGTTTTCCGCCTCCAACTCGACGACAATCGGTTCATAGAGCAGTTCTGGCGGACGTTGTAGGGAACGGCGAGCAGCTTCTACTATTTTGATGTCTCCTGGGAGTCTTAAAACCTCTGTACCTACAAAGCGATACAAGGAGTCAAGAGGACGCTGTAAAAACAGTTCTAGTCCGTAAGGGCGGCTGAGTTGTTCTGAAAACCGCCGCCGTGAAATCATGCCCCCAAATTTTCCCTGCTGAGTGAGAATGACTCCTGGTAAAAGGGGATTTAGCTGAAAGGCATGAGTGACTTCCTTGCCCAGTCGAGACGATTCAATTTGAAAATCGTAGAGTGGCAGTTCCCGCAGTGTTGACTCTAACGTAAGATTGCGGCTTTCAGTCTGGGAAGGCAGCGATACTTCTTTCCTGGACTTTTCTAGAAAAACCATAAAAATAAGAATGAGTACGTTTCAACTTTCTATAAACTTACCAAATTTCAATTAATCTGTAGTTTTCAAAATGATTGAAGACCCAAAGATCTACAAAACTTAATAAGTTTACTAGATTAATTCCTATTTAATAAAAGGTTAAAGGTAGGTTGTATGATTAGAATTAATGGTTTAGGAGTAGAGAAAAAACGGTAAACTTCAGTAATAAAAAGGATTTTGCATGGGGACTTTCTAAAGCCTTCACCTCCCGTCGAATTGCCTTAACTACTCCAGTTAAACCATCAGAGGCGGCAAGCTGCTCTAACTGGAGGTTAGCGTTATCGGAAATCTCACCGAATTGGAATCTCGATGATAAACTCTGCCCCCTGTCCAGGGGCTGAAATACAGCTTAACTTGCCACCGTGCTTTTCCACGATAATTTCGTAGCTAATTGACAACCCTAAACCTGTACCTTTGCCAAAAGCTTTCGTTGTGAAAAAGGGTTCAAACAAGTGACAGTGTACTTTCTCCACGATGCCTGATCCGTTATCTCTTATGTAAATCGCTACCTGCTCACTGTCATGTACCTCTGTACGAATCCAGATTGTCGGAGGATTTTTAGTGGAATAAATACCGTTACCTCCTATTGAAGCTTGATTTTTAAATTCTAACTCCTCCAACGCATCAACCGCATTAGTAAGGATATTCATTAAGACTTGATTAAGCAGTCCAGGATAGCACTCTACAGGAGGTAAGCTGCCATACTCTTTAATGACCTGAATTCCTCGATATTTCCCGATTTGCTGGAGTCGATACTGTAACAAAATTAAGGTACTATCAAGGCATTGATGAAGATCGACAGTCATCATTTGCCCAGGATCGATGCGAGAAAAATCACGCAAGCTACTGATAATTTGACAAATGCGATCTGTTCCTAGTTGCATAGAATTCAGCAATTTTGGCAAGTCTTTTACCAAGAAATCTATGTCAATTTCATTGGCTTTATTTTGAACTTCGCTAAGTGGATTAGGATAATGTTTAGCGTAGAGGTTTAGTAGCTGTAATAAGTCTTTAATATATTCGTCAGCACAAGTAAGATTGCCGTGAATGGAACTGACTGGATTGTTAATTTCGTGAGCAACCCCCGCAATCATCTGTCCCAGGTTGTACATTTTCTCGTTTTGAATCAGAACCGTTTGCGCTTGTTGCCAATTTTGCAAAGCCTGAGCCAATTTAGCAGTCCGCTCTTCCACCCGTTGCTCTAATTCTTGGGTTAGCTTCTGCAATGCTGCTTCGGCAGCAGTGCGCTGTTCGATTTCCTCAAGCAGTCGTGCATTTTTCTCTTCCAGGGTTTTAGCTAAGGAGCGTAATTGCAAATGTACCCTCACTCTAGCTAACACTTCTTCTTGCTGGAATGGCTTGACAATGTAATCAACAGCACCCAAATTTAGACCTTTAATTTTATCGTCTGTTTCAGTAAGAGCAGTCATAAAAATTATAGGAATATTTTGGCTAGATGGATTCGCTTTCAATCGACGGCAGGTTTCAAAGCCGTCAATTCCAGGCATCATCACATCCAACAATATCAATGTTGGTGGTTCGTATTCAATTTGCTCAATTGCTGTTTCGCCATCAAGGGCTACTGCGATTTCCAATCCAGCATTAGCCAACGTTTCTGATAAAACATCTAAATTATTCGGACTGTCATCAACGATTAAAATCACATCTTTGTCTTTGAGTATTTCCATGTTGCCTGTCCCTTTTTCGTTTCTAGCTAGCGAACTTTAAGTGGAAGTGAAGAAGGATAATTTTTTTCGTTGCCTTTATCTTCTCTGCCATCTCTATTGTATTCATAAAAAAGCAGCTATTAACAAGGACGCCGATCTGTATCGTATACTTATTCTTCAATGGAACTACAGTTATTTACTTTGATTGTCTAAAAAAATGGAGTGTAACAAGATTTAGTTAATGGCTATTTAACTCTTAAAACTAATTAATCTGACGACATTCTTCGATGATATCGCGGATTTTTTTGAGCTGAAAGGTTTCAGCTAGTTGATGCAATTCTTGGGCAAAAGGAACAAAGCGATCGCTTAAGGTTTCAAGCCTCTCGATTTGCTCTAAAAGAGTTTTAACGCGACCCTTCATTGCTAAATCCCACAGAAGAGTTAATTCTTCTTCGGGAGGAATCACCCACTCAGATGCTCTGTCAGTCCCCAATTGTAAGTTGTCCGTCGTGCTGATTGCCGATTGCTCAATCCCAACTCCTGAAGAATCGTCGTAAATCCATTGCAATCTCAAATGCAGTTGTAACACTCGGAGTAACTCATCAGCCTGTATTGGCTTCGGGAGAAAATCATTTCCACCAGCCGCCAAGCTCTTGTGTCGATCGATATCGAAAACACTGGCTGATGATACTACGATTAACACATCTGCCAAGAATTCTGACTGCCGGAGGTGCCGCATCATTTCAAAACCATCTATCTCCGGCATCGCCAAGTCTGTGATAATTAAATCAGGTTGAGTTGCGATTGCTTGCTCCAACCCGTCCTTACCGTTAGTCGCCTCTACCACTTCAAACCCAAATGGTTCCAGCATATTAACGATAACAGAACGATTTTCCCACCGATCATCCACAATCAAGATTTTCTGTTGCCTGCCTTGATAGCCGACAATCCGCTTTTTTGGCGCGACTGTAACTTCTGGCACCCATTCTGTGGCTTCTGGCAACTCCAAATCTATCCAAAAAATGCTGCCTTGTCCCAACTTACTTTGGACTTGAATCCTACTGCCCATCAGTTGTACAATCTTTGAGCTAATCGCTAAACCCAGTCCAGTTCCTTCCGCCTGACGCTGGCTACTGCCAACCTGCTCGAAGGGCAGAAAAATCGTCTCCAACTGCTCTGAAGTCATGCCAACACCCGTATCTTCGACTTGAAACCGAAGCAGGTGAACGGGAAATGAAGAAAAGGTTTTTTCTCTACCTCCTCCATCCTCTACATACCCGACTTTAAATGTTACCCCCCCCGTCTCAGTAAACTTAATGGCATTACCGAGTAAGTTAATCAAGACTTGTCGCAGCCGTTTTTCGTCAGCATGAATGCCAATCGGTAACTGGGATGTGAATTGGTAAACAAATGAAATCCCTTTAGATTTGGCTCGAATATGGCATATTTCTACCACACCTTGCAGAAACGACGGAAAATGAAAATCATGGGGATGCAGTTCCATTTTCCGAGCTTCAATTTTAGACAAGTCGAGAATATCGTTAATTAGAGTCAGCAGATGGGAACCACACTGGTGAATGATACCGATACCGTGAAGTTCAGATGTGATCATGCTTTTTGAGTGCTGGAGGATTTGGGCGTATCCCAAAATACCGTTCAGGGGAGTTCGCAATTCGTGGCTCATATTCGCCAAAAATTCACTTTTGGCTTTGTTGGCACTATCTGCTAATTCCTTGGCAGCTTTGAGTTCAGCCGTGCGTTGCTCAACTCGCCGTTCTAAATCAGCATTTGTTGTCTCCAAACTCGAAAACGATTCTCGCAACTGCTGTGCCATTTGATTGAATGACGCCGCTAAACTCTCTAATTCATCGATTCCCTTCACGTCTACTTTTTGATCTAATTCCCCATCCGCAATAGACTCAGATGCTGCACTCAGCCTGAGAATTGGCTGGCTGATCCAGCGAGAGGTAAAAATTCCCAGCAGTGTAGCCAGAACTAATGCCCCCAAACAAAGCCAGATGGTGTTGTGGGTGTTGGCGTTGATGCGCTCCATAAATTCAGCTTCTGGAACCACCACGACAATTAGCCAATCCAACCCTTTACCATCTTTAAACGGCATCACTTGCAAGAACTGGCGCTGCTCGTTTATGTTGAAGTTTAGCTGCTGAGTGCTGTTTACGTTATCGAGAGAGCCAAATTCACCCAACAAAAACTCAGTCGTAGCACGGGTAAGGGAATTGGGGCTATCTGCTGCCTTAAATCGTTCGGTTTTGCGACTCTTGTCACCAGAAAACGGCGTTTTACTGGTGGAGGTGGCAATCAGCATCCCGCTGCGTTCTACAATAAACGTCTGCCCGAACTTGCCTACTGTCAAACTCCGCAAGAAGTCGCCAACTGCTGCCAGTGACAGCACCGTACTCGTTACTCCCATCAATTGGTCATTCTCTCGGTAGAGGGGAGCAATTGCCGCAATAGCTAAGGTATCCGTTTGAGCATAACGATAAACGTCACTCCAAGTCGGTTGCCCAGCCGCTACTGCATCTTTATACCACGGTCGAGTTCGGTGATCGTAATAGTGAGGCGGTTTCAACAACTCAGTGCGATCGCCTTGAGTATCCGTTGAATAAACGCGATTGATATAGTCAACAGACTTATAGATTTGAAATTTACCCTCTTCATCGCGCACCACCTCAACGTATTTGCCGTCTTCCGTGCCGATGGCAGTAGCGCTAATCGGAAACACCTGCATTTGATGCCAGAAATGGCGCTCCCAAAGCTGTAAGTTTCCCCAAGTAAGCCGCTCGATCAAAACTTCATTGGTATTGAGTTGGTTCAGAGCGTAAGGAATGTCCAGGTAACTATTGAGTTTTTGCTGAATACGGGCAGCGATTTCACTGCGTAACTGACTGGCTATATCGTTAACAGCTTGTTGCCCGTTGCGTAAGGATAACCATCCCGTCAACCCCACGGCGGCAAAGATTTGTAGGACAAATGGCACCACGAGGACGAGCCGCAATGGCATCCTGAGAAACGAGGGTTTATTCAAGGGTATTGCTTCAACGTGATCATAATGCAGTTATTACTATGAACAAGCAGAATACAGGAGTTCAGGAATTTATCTAGATTGGTTGAAACCTCTCCCGGTTGCGCTAAGAGCTAAAACCGGGAGATTCCTCAGAAGCTTTACCTAGCTTGTTGCTCGTCCCAAAGGCTTCGCCGTGACCCTTCGACAGGTCTTACCCTGAGCTTGCCGAA
>NZ_JADEWY010000294.1 GCF_015207375.1 Coleofasciculus sp. LEGE 07092
GTCCACCCCGACCCTGAAATTCCCCAGTGGTTTCTTGATGCCGTCAAACAGCATACCCCAGCGTCAGACGGATATTATGCCGCTCAACTATTATGGCGGCGAGGCATCCAAGACCCGCAACAATTAACAGGGTATCTCAAGCCTGATTTATATCAACCCGCCAGTCCCTTTGAATTTGGGCAAGAAATGAAACGGGCAGTTCAACGGCTGCAACAAGCCCGTAATAATGGGGAAAAAGTTGCTATTTGGGGAGATTTTGACGCTGACGGCATTACGGCTACTAGTGTTTTATGGGAAGGACTCGGACAGTTTTTTTCCCAAAACCAGCAACTAACCTATTACATTCCCAACCGCCTCACCGAATCCCACGGTTTAAATTGCTCTGGAATTGACCAACTGGCAGCATCAGGAACTAAACTGATCGTCACCTGCGATACCGGCAGCACTAACCTAATAGAAATCGACTACGCCCAAGAGTTAGGCATTGATGTCATTATCACTGACCACCATACCCTACCAGAAGACCGCCCCTCTGTCGTTGCCATTATCAATCCCCGCTATTTTGCCGAAACTCACCCCCTATTTCACCTATCCGGTGTAGCTGTAGCCTATAAGTTGGTGGAAGCCCTGTATCAAACCTTGCCAGATATTCCCCAACAACCCCTAGAAGACTTATTAGATTTAGTGGCAATTGGTTTAATTGCCGATTTAGTGCAACTCAGTGGAGATTGCCGCTACTTAGCACAACGGGGAATTCAACGACTGCAACAGCAACTAAAAACCCGGAGTCGCCCCGGTGTGGCGCGTTTGTTGGAACTGTGCCAGCGAAATGGCGATCGCCCTACCGATATTTCCTTCGGACTTGGACCTAGAATTAATGCGGTTAGCCGTATCCAAGGGGATGCTTCCTTCTGTGTTGAGTTGCTCACCAGTCGGAATGAAAAGGATACCGAAAAATTAGCTATAGAAACAGAACTAGCCAACACTCGCCGCAAATCCTTACAAAAAGACGTTACCGAACAAGTTAAACAAAAACTAGCTCAACTTGACCTTTCTACAACTAGCGTTATTGTTTTAGAAGATCCTCAATGGGCTGTTGGTGTTTTAGGCTTAGTTGCAGGTCAAATTGCCCAAGAATATGGACGCCCTGCGATTTTATTGAGTACAGG
>NZ_JADEWY010000111.1 GCF_015207375.1 Coleofasciculus sp. LEGE 07092
GCTCAAACCCGAGCAGTCTGAGTTCCGTTGCGGCTTCCAGCATCGGGGCAATAGCCAGTTCGGGGTTAGCACCACCAGCGCCTCCAGCTTCAGGATCAGAGGTTCCACTGAGTGATAAAGCCGAACCGCCTCCTACCGAACCGCCGCCAGTGGTTGATCCGAAATGGGTTGATCTTAAATCGCCGATGGTGGGTACGTTTTACCGTTCACCAGCTCCTGACGAATCCCCTTTTGTAGAAGTCGGCGATCGAGTTCGGCTTGGTCAAACGGTTTGTATCATTGAAGCGATGAAGCTGATGAATGAAATTGAGGCGGAAGTATCTGGACAAGTAATGGAAATTCTGATAGAGAATGGAGACCCAATAGAGTACGGTCAAGCCTTAATGAGGATTAACCCAGGGTAATGATTACTCTATTGTTATCAATTGAGCAAAAATAGGATAGAATCTGGGGATCACCTAATTTCGGGTTATACCGATGCAAACAGCAAACACTGTACCAAACGAGGTTGTCCAACAAGTGTCGGAATATTTCAGTATTTTAAGTGAGCCAATGCGCTTGCGAATTCTAAATTTGCTCCGCGAAGGCGAAAAATGTGTGCAAGAGTTGGTCGAAGCGACAGCAACCAGTCAAGCCAATGTCTCGAAACACCTCAAAGTGATGCTGCAAGCAGGTATACTCAGTCGTCGTTCAGAAGGAACATCGGCATACTATAAGGTAGAAGACCAGCTAATTTTCGAGCTGTGTAATTTAGTTTGCGATCGCCTTGCCACGCGCATTGAGCAGCAAGCCCGCCATTTTCGGGATTTTAGCCTAGCTAACAACAAAGACTGAGGCGAACTTGCTGCCAGAGGAAGTCTCCTAGAGTGGAAAATTTTCCTCAAAGTCTTGGCGAGTCATAGGTTGCTCGACCAAAATACCTTCACCCCCTAAAACCTCTAAAGGTTGTCCTTCCACATCAATCCAAACCTTAGCCGTTGGGTCTAGACTGGTTGCCGTATAAAGAACCTGTGCCAGACGACCCATCATTGAAGAACTGCCACCACCACCAGTAAATTCCGCAGACAAATCTACGTGAACACCGTCAGATTCTACAGAGATAGTCCGCAATTTCGTCTCTTCTGGAATGGTAGTCGCGACAGTCTGATCAATCGGTCCAACTAAAAGGCGATTAAACGCTTCCTGTAAAACTTCCCCCTCACTGTCAGCCTGCTTTAATGTTATGGAATTAGGAACTAGCTTCACTTGACCGTTGACGTCATCAATCCAGTAAACCTCAATTTTTTCTTCAGTTGAAGGTTGGACGGATTGAGGTGATTCTGATGTACTTGGCACAGGCGGTGTCGTGGCAGATTTGACAGAATTCCAAGCCCACCAAGCCCCTCCACCCCCTGCGGCTAAAAGGGCGACGGAAAGACCAGCAGCCATACCGAGAGGTATCCGACGAGCGTTTTGTCGATCTTGCATTATATTGAGCCTCCAAAATTCTACGTTCTGCGTTTGCTTGTATAGCTAGTCTATGGGATTCGTGAGCAGGAGAGAGAGTAGGGAGTAGGGAGTAGGGAGTAGGAAATAATAAATTTCGCAACTCATTTAGAGGGGCTACAGAGCGGTTAATTAAGTTGAGTTTTCTGGGAACTTTCGAGATTCATTAAAAAGGAAAAATTACCCCTATGGATACAATTGGGGTAGGAAAATGCACGGTTGATTCAACTTCACAGAAATGGCACTTGTGTTAAAGAGACTGTTCGTTTTGGTACTTCTGTAGTGCGGACACCAAGAACAAGGGCAAAGGATTGCGATCGCTCTTCCTATAAACTACCCTTGGCTACCTTAGACTACACTTGCACGGGATGTCTTTACGGAACATCTCCCTCCCTAGTCGGTGCAGATGCGCCCTCTAATGGCTCGAATCGGACAAATGCCGCTAGCTTCAACTCCTGACTATCTATCTCTAATTGTAAGAGTCTTGTCGTGATGCCTGCATCTTCCAAAGAGCGGAAACTGAAACGGTTGCTCAAACTTTTAGCAAAACCAGCCACTAACTGGGGGGGCAGGGCTTGACCATTAACGACAAGGGCGGGTTCAACTAGCTCAATGTTATTCCCATTCCGAATACCCAGTTCTGACTCTAGCACGATAGTCAGAGGTTGAGCATCGCCTTCAACCGCTTCCACCTGGAAACGAAGGCGGTTGTTTTCCAGAAAATCTACCTCTGGGTTGAGAAATTCATAGCGCTGTGCTGCCCCCCCAGGAACTTTACTCATAAGCTGCTGCAACCGTGCGATGACGGTGGGAGACTCTAGCGCTCGCTCGATATCCGCTTCCCTTAAGACTAGACGTACTCCTGCCTGAAAGGGTTGCTGGAGGTATGCCCTCGGTGATTCTTGCTCCCCCTGCCTGAGTTCCTCTACATCTAATTCAATGGGATCGCTTTCCAACTCCAAAACATCAATCCGAATATCCGGTGTTAGCCACAACCCCCGACCTGCAACCCGCACTCGTTCTACTTTTCCTTGCAAAATTTGGTAATTAGGTGTATTGTCAATGCGGACTTGCAGTTGTTCTGCTTTCTCCAATCGAGAGCGAATAGCATTTTCGGCAACGCTGTCAGTGACTAAGCCAACGGGAGAGACAATAGCTAGTAAGCCAGAGAGGAGAATAGTTAGTAATTCCATGAAGTCAGGAGTTAGCAGTTAAGAGTGAGTAAGTAATTCTACCTTTAAGTTACAGAGTTAAGATGGGCTTTTCGACCCATCCCACAAGATTTTTAACAAAAACAATAATCCAAAAATGCCAACTCGATGTGGAACGGCTTAGTCAATTACAATTCTGATTTGTGACGTCTAAACTTCTCTCCTTACTTTCAAGTATCGGTAGTTTAAGCAGAACCCCAGCAAAAAACCAGTAGTAGACTGCCACGGGATCAACGGATAGAGGATAGTAGTAGGTGTTGTAACCAACCAAAATCATAAAGACCCAAAGACAGAGTCCGAAGCGACGCAGATCAGAATTTTGAATCGAGCGGTAAGCTTTAAAGGTCAGTACTACTAGGGTGGAAATGAGTGCTAAGAAAGCAAGGACACCCAGAGGACCAATTTCATAAAGCAGTGTAGCGTAGTAGGTTTCTATCAGTTGAGTATCGCCCAAGATACGAGCTGCATTGGTTGCCCGTCCCAAGCCATTTCCTAACCATCCTTCTTTTTGAGCAATGACCCAATCAAATTGCTCCATAACAAACTTATAGGGGGGTGATGCTTGCCAGCGACCAACCAAACTCTCTAAGCGCTCGTGAACTTTATCGAGATAATTGACGCTGACAATGCCAAGGAGAGTAGCAATTCCAAATTTAACGGGAATCAATGGCTTGTTGTGGTCGGTGAGTAAAAGCAGGATGAGCAAGATTAGCGGGACTAGGGCGAGGGCGATGCGCTGACCAGAAATTACTGTTAAGGCGAAAACAAATGCAATAGCAATCCAACTGACCCACCGCCACTGACGGCTAGAGTCACAAATATGGGCGGCATAGGTTAAAAAGCTGCTAGAAATAAGAAACCAGCCCCACTGCCAAGGGGCAACAAAAGTACCGGGTAAGCGAATGAGTTCCCGTTGAGGGTTGTAAAGCAGAGAACCACCGACCAAACATCTAGCTTCTAGGCTGGCTTGGTGTACGGCTGTTCCTGCAAGACCACTGCTGCCGGGACAAAGACCATTGAGGAGAAAGAGGTACTGCAAAAACGCTAAACTACAGCTAATTAGGATAAGAATAACATGTAGACGGTTGAGGAACAATAAGTCCCGCTGGTTGCGAATCAAGAAATAGGCACAAAGCATGAGGGGAATGTACCCCATTAAGGTTTTTAACCCGAGAATTCCCATCAGCAACGGCAGATCGGGGGGTTGCGCCTCTAGCTGTTGCGGCAGGTTAATGAATAGCAATGCCATTAGGCAAAGTGTTAGCAAACCCAATAGTGCTGGGATTAGGGGTTTGGTGGTTTGAAAGAATGACTCAAAGCAGGGCTTGGATTGAATGAGAGCAATGAGTGCCGGAAGGTAAAAGGCATCTTTGATCAGATGGAATAGGGGATGACCGTCACCAATAGCGTAGGTAACGCTACCCCCGAAGGGCAGGTAGACCAGGAATGCCCACAAGCCGGTGCGAGGGTATTGGTAAGAAATGGCGCTAGCGAGTACCATTGCAGCAATAGCAATACCGCTCTGAAGATTGCCGAGCCAACCTAAAAAGACAGCCGCACCGACTGAAACACCCAATGCCCATTTGGTGAGTCGAGTCAGTTTTTGCCTTTTCATTCAATCTTGGTTGTGGCGGTCACGTCAATGCCGACTCAATCCACTGTTTTAGTGTAGACGATACTTGCTCGATGGCAAGTTCCTGAGACTGGTGAGTTCGCCCTTTTTTAGGGTTAAGCATCACTCTTCCTAATTTTGTTATTCAGCGCAATGATTAGTTAATTTCTTTTTCCGTTGCTTCAATAGTGTTTTTGGCTTCTTTTAAACCCATTCCTGTTTGTTGCTGCAACTCTGTGATAGCTGCAACTTTTTGATTTGCACTAATCAAATATTTCAGCCGCTCCTGAAAAGGAGCTTCTTCGTACTCAATGCCAAGATGCTGGAGAATTAAATCGATTTTTTTTTCGAGTTGTCTAATGCGCCAATCAGTACCGCTATTGGTATTGTCAAAGAACATGATTGTTGAGGTTTCTTGCTCTATTGCTGTGTCGAGCATAGCAGGAGGACGGGCGAGACGCCCATCCCACTCTTACAAGTTTTATCCCTTAAGGGCTTCTTCAATCCACTGTTTTAGAGTTGGTACGACTTCATCGATAGGAATGTCCTGAGATTGTTTTGTGGCGCGTTGGACGACCTCTAATTTGCCGTCTTTGAGCGATCGCCCTGTTACAATTCGGTAGGGAATCCCGATTAAGTCGGCATCTTTGAACTTTACACCAGCGCGTTCGTTGCGATCATCGAGGAGGGTTTCGATACCTGCTGCATTGAGTTCGGTGTAGAGTTTTTCTGCTGCTTCCATTTGCGCGGCGTCTCCTACGTTGGGAACGCAGATGATCGCATGGTAAGGTGCGATCGCAACGGGCCAGATGATGCCATCTTTGTCATAGGATTGCTCTACTGCTGCTTGTGCCATCCGTGACACACCGACGCCGTAACATCCCATATATAGGGGAAGTTCTTCGCCTGACTCGCTGGTGTAGGTGGCACCCATTGCTTTAGAATATTTTGTCCCCAATTGGAAGATGTGTCCGGCTTCGATGCCGCGTGCGCTTTGGAGAGTTTGGCTGGGGTTGTGGATGGCGCGATCGCCTATTTTTGCCTTCCTGACATCTACCACTAATTTAGGTAACTGGAATTGTTGCCCCCAGTTCGCCCCAACGACGTGATAGCCTGACTCGTTGGCACCTGTGACGAAATTTTTCAGCTCAACGGCTGTGCGATCGACTAAGCGCAAAAACTGAGGTGCGCCCCCCCCCTGCCCCCCCTTGTCAAGGGGGGAGGTTCCGGAAATGGGACTTGCTTCAGTTCCCCCCGTTACTACGCTTCCTGTTCCCCCCCTTACTAAGGGGGGGTTAGGGGGGGTCGAATTGATGTAATCGTCGGCAATGTCAGGTGCAATATAGCCTAGAGGTAGCGGTTTCGATGCCCATTTTTGCTGAGCTGCCGCAGACGCTCGAAGACTCGCTAACGCTTCGCTATCGGGTACAGTTAGCGAGAGGAGGGTTTTGGCATTGTACTGCTCTGCCTGTCTCACCAGCTCATTATTTAGCTTCACCTCATTAACATCTTGGTCGCCTCGGATGCTCACTAGCACGAGTACCGTCATGCCATTGTCATAAATCGCTTGGTAGAGGACGTTTTTCACGATTTGGGTGGGTGAGCATTTCAGGAATTCACGCAGGGAGTCAATGGTTGGGGTGTTGGGGGTTTCGCGTTTTTCGTAGGTGGTAAAGGGTGAGGGTTCGGTATCGGGTGGCAAGGAAACTGCTTTTTCTACGTTGGCAGAGTACTGACCATCTTCGGTGTAGAGAACCTCATCTTCTCCCGCTTCTGCTAGTATCATGAACTCGGTGGAACCCGAACCGCCAATTGCCCCGGAGTCTGCTTCTACGGGTCGGAATTTCAGACCAGAGCGACGCATCATGTTGCTGTACGCTTGGTACATATCCTGATAGGTCTTTTTCAGGCTCTCTTCATCGGTATGGAAAGAGTAGCCGTCTTTCATGATGAACTCTCGACCGCGCATGAGTCCGAAGCGAGGGCGAATTTCATCCCGGAATTTGGTTTGAATTTGGTACAGGTGCAGGGGGAGTTGGCGGTAGGAGCGAATCATGTCACGGGCAACCGTGGTGATTACTTCTTCATGGGTGGGACCGAGTGCCACTTCTCGCTCTTGACGGTCTGTGAAGGCGAACATGATGCCTTCGGCTTTGGTGTAGGTATCCCAGCGTCCCGACTCTTTCCACAATTCTGAGGGTTGCAACTGGGGCAGCAGACACTCTTGAGCACCTGTGGCATTCATCTCCTCGCGCACGATTTGGGAGACTTTTTGCAGTACGCGCCACATTAAGGGGAGATAGGCGTAAATCCCGCTACCGATGCGACGTATGTAGCCTGCACGAACTAGTAGTTTATGACTGGGGATTTCCGCTTCTGCTGGGTCTTCCCGCAGGGTGACGAAAAGCATATTGGACAGTCGCATCGCTTGTTCCCTTTCTCTAACTGGATTCTTGCTATCTCAGTCTAGAACATTGGTTGTCAACGGTTCAGCAGGGAAGTTGGAGAGGGGGTGCGAGAATTAATTCTGCCACTGTGAGCACAGTTGAATCAGGGATTCACATCGTTCCTCTAACTGTTGCCTGTAAATTAATCCTTCTATCCACTCCTGTTCAATGCTTTGATATCCAAACCGCGCCCCTAGCAAAGCTCCTGCTACTGCTGCGTTGGTATCTGCATCTCCTCCCTCATGGACAATTGCCAGAAGCCCATCAGTAAAAGTCTTTGCATGACGCAATGCCCAGAAGGCAGCTCCCAGCGTTTTGAGGGTGTAACCCCACTTTGTTTGTTCCTCCGTGTTTAATCCCTCATCGAGATCTAATTCCTCTAATGAATCGTTCACTGTTTTTGCAAAATACACCTCCATTTCGGGATGGTATGACTGAACCTCCAGAGCTATAGTGTCAATTAATTTGTTTATGCTATTTACCCCTTCCAACAGCCGACAGATGGCTAAACAAACTGCTACGCATGAGCCAAGACAACGAGGATCGGCATGAGTTATTCGACAAGCTTGTTCAGCGTTAAAGCGAACTCGCTCAGGGTATGGATATTCCCAAATACCTAGCACTGATGTTCGCATTACACCGCCGTTAGCTGCTGATTGATGGTTTCTGGACTCCCATTGTTGCTCCGCAACTCGATGAGGATCATGGAGGAACTCTGGATCGTGAACAACTTTGTAAACTGTTCCACCGATTCCAAAACCGTCTGTGACAGCCCACTGATGGAGACGAGCAGCGATATCATGAATATCTAACTTTTGGTGTGCCAGTAAGCTATCAAGAATGCAAAGCATTTGGTCTGTATCATCAGTCCAATCTCCTGGTTGCCAACGCCAATCTTGAAGTTGTTCATACTGTCTAGTAATATAGGAATATTGTCTAATTTGGGAATAACTCCGCAATCCACTTGGATAATCGCGTATAACCTCAGAGCGAGAGAGAAATTCAGTTCCGAAGCCGAGGGCATCTCCCACCGCTTGACCAAACAAGACCCCACGAATTCTGTCAGCGAGAACCGACTCCATTTAAATCTCCTTGAAAGCTGCTCCTGCGTCTAACTATGTTATTAGACAGAAACTTCCAGTCCAATATATTATCCCTTGGTAGGGTACATAGAAGTTTGGGTGAGGTGAATATGTAGATGCAATCGCCTTTAGCACCAGTTCTCGCTGAGCGCCTCTCGTCGGCTAAGTCACCGCATCAGCAGACGCTCGAAGACTCGCTACCGCTTCGCTATCAAAAACCACCTCGAATTCAGCAGCAGGCATCCACTTCCCAAGAAAGCGCTTATGATTTTCCGCTTCCGTGCGGCTGTAGAAGCGACCAACCGTATAGTGTTGAGCATTCGGCAACAACCTAACCAGTGTCCAGGGATAATTCTTTTGATTCCAAAAGTCTTGCGTCGGATGTGGGGATGGTTCTGCTGTGCGATCGCAACCCCGATGCTCCAAAATAGAATGTATTTGGGCTAAAAGTTGCGCTCTGTCTGGAGTCTCATCATTCGGTAACAAGTTCCATTCACGCACTGGTGCAGGTAGCCAAGTCAAGGAGTAAGAAACTGAGCCTTTGCAAAGATACCAAGACAAGCGGCGTGGCTGTTTGCGGCAGTTGAACCCATCGGCACGTAAAGACGCAACAACCCTGTCGCCTTCAGCTTTGAGGCGAAGCCATTCGGAGTGTTTCATTGTATGATTTGGGTGATTGTTTTTTAGGAAAGGGCGATCTGCAACAATTGCAAAAATGCGATAGCGAAGCGCTGCTACAAAGCGCAGATCGCCCGTTATTTATGAAAAATGCACATCTTGCACTAGAGCCTTGAATTAAAATTCAGGCTCAAAGCTTAAACCCGTTAAAACGGGTTGAAATCTCCATGCAGTCAGCTTTAGCTGACTTTAGCTATGACGCCAAAATTTATTTCAGGGCGGGGTTGAATTTCCAGCTATATCGTCTCGCGCATCACCTCCTGTGGCGCTATAAATCCGACACAACTTGCTTCGTGTGAGAAACTACCCATAGAGAGACAGGGAAACAGGAAGTATGGGGACTTCCCGTAATGTTTCCCCGTCCTTTTCGTTGTCTTCTACCGGAACAAGTGTCTGGTTATAGAGAGAATGGTAAATGATAAAAACTCAAATAGCAACCCTGAATTGGCAACTCTCAAACAGTTACGCGAACGCCTGGGAATGACGCAGGAAGAATTAGCAACTGAGCTAGGAACAACAAGCAGAACAATTAGACGCCATGAAACAGGCGAAAGAGAAATCAGGTTTTCGCTCCCTCAGATCAAACGATTGATTGAGCTAATGCAAAGAGCAGGAATGTCCTCTGATGACTTACCCGACGACATCGATTGAGGCAGCATCAGTTCATCCCAGTTTCAAGATTTGGTGTCAACAGCTATAAAGTGAGGCTGAGGGAGGGGATACGATCGCTTGTTGGTGTGTGGAATGCGATCGCTGGATGATTGCTTTCCCAGCCTAGAGAATCAGTTGCAACGCTTATGCAGGGAAGTTGGGGAGGGTGTGCGATCGGGTTTCCATAAAAGCTTGATCGTCAAATACCTTTACTTTTATTAAGGGTTGACATACTGGTTCTCAATATGAGAACATAAAGAAGTACAAACTCATAGTAGCCTATGCGATTAATCAAAAGGCCGAATGTTATGGAAGATTCTAAAAAATTTCCACCAGATATACAGGAAGCAGTTAAAGCATGGTGTGATGTAGTTAAAAAAGCCAAGTGGCAACATCTAGATGATATACGTAAAACTTATGACAGATCCGTAGACCGAGTAGAAAATTTTCTAATTTTTAATATCAAAACATATCGCTTAATTGTAGGTTTTAATTTCCAAGCTCAAATATTTTATTACAAATATCTCATAACTCATGATGAATATGAAGCTGAAAAATGGAAAGATGATCCTTATTTTGAAAAGCAATCTAAGAAAACCCCGTAACTGAGATACTGGCGGGGAGCGGTAACCTCCCTGCCTACACAATGTCGAAACTTTCCTTGACTAATATACTTATTCAATCATGGCTATCATTCTGGACAACAAAACTTACGGTTCTCTCCTAGCAGCATACCAACCTAAAATCATTGCTTCTGAAGATGAGTACAATCGCACTCTTGAATCAATAGAGCAAATGATGGTACGTGGAGAAGAACTTACTCCAGAGGAAAATTCACTGCTGGAATTACTGTCTATCCTTGTTGAAATTTATGAAGATTCTCAGTTTCCTGTAGAACCCTCATCTCCACAGAATATTTTGTTGCATCTTATGAATGCGCGAGAGCTTAAGCAGTCAGATTTAGTTGGAGTTATAGGCTCAAAGGGGATTGTTTCAGAGATAGTTAATGGCAAAAGGTCAATTAGCAAAGCCCAAGCTAAAGCTCTGGGAGAGTTTTTTCACGTTTCTCCAGCGCTCTTCATCTAGGACGAGTAAAGCTTAGGTTTAAACTGTTGTGAGCAATTGAAATAGAGCAATTGGTGTAACTCTCGCAAAATTAAGTTACCAGCAGAGAACGCACCTGAACAGATGACAATACATAGCGGAGCGGGTCTGAAGAAAACTATGTTCGAGTATGTAATAGAGCTTGTTGTACCTTCATTTGAAGACGTAAATACTGAAGATGTCAAGGCTGAGGATGGAAACCCTGAAGATGTAAGTACCGAGAAGTTAATTTCTGGTAATTTTTCAACAGTGACACTTGCAACATATAATTTTAATCCAGGCTTAGAGGTGGGTGAATCGGTTTGGATAAGTGAGCATTGGGGTACATGGGAAGATGAACCATTCAATTTTGAGGCAGTTGTTACACGATATCGAAAAGAAATAATTCCCTGTCGAAAATCTGAATCCAAACCCGATGTTTTTAGAATAGTAATATTTCTAGAAGCCGTAGAAAAAGACAATTTAGCGAGAATGCGTGAAATAATAAGAAGACTTAACTCAAGTAATAAGTAAGGTGCATGGGCTGAAAAAGCCTATATGTCAACTGGTAGCCAATTCGATACAAACACCTCAGTTGCGCGTCGGTAGGCATCAAACTCCCTATTACGTGAAGAATATCTCTTCAGTGTAACTTTATATGCGATCGCCCACCGATACGCTAAAGATGAGGTGCGATCGCATCTCATCCGCTAAGTCACCCCATCAGCATCAAAAACAACCTCGAATTCAGCCGCAGGCATCCACTTGCCGAGAAAGCGCTTGTTATTTTCCGCTTCCGTGCGACTGTAGAAGCGACCAAATGTATAGTGTTGAGCATTCGGTAGCAGCCTCACCAGTGTCCAGGGATAATTCTTTTGATTCGGTGAAGCCTTGCGTCGGAGGTGGGGATGGTTCTGCTGTGCGACCACAACCCCGATGCTGCAAAATAGAGTGAATCTGAGCTAAAAGTTGCGCTCTCTGCGGTGTCTCATCATTCGGTAACAAGCTCCATTCACGCAGTGGCGCTGGTAGCTTTCGTCAAGGTGTAAGAAACAGAGCCTTTGCAAAGATACCAAGACAAGCGGCGCGGCTGTTTGCGGCAGTTGAAGCCATCAGCACGTAAAGACGCAACAACCCTGTCGCCCGACGCTCCAAGACTCGCTAACGCTTCGCTATCGGCTTGGAGGCGAAGCCATTCGGAGTGTTTCATTGTATGATTTGGGTGATTGTTTTTTAGGAAAGGGCAATCTGCGGCAATTGCGAAAATGCGATCACCTGTTATCTATGGAAAGCTTTCTCGAACTAGACGCACGAGGCGATTGAAATCGCGGCTACACAAACGAAACCCGCACTTCGACAAGCTCAGTGACCACCTGCGCGGGTTCAAACCCTTGCAAAACATTGAGTCCGCGTAGGCGGACATTGTTTGTATAGCCCCATGCTTCAGCATGAGGGCAGCTTGTTTAGTGTGAGAAACTACCCATAGAGAGACAGGGAAACAGGAAGTATAGGGACTTCCCGTAATGTTTCCCCGTCCTTGCGGTATCAGTTCATCCGAGCCTCAAGAGGAGGTTGCAGCAGCGATGAAGTGAGACTGAGGGAGAGGATGCGTGAAGCGAAGCTATCCGAAGGAATCGCGCTTGTTGGTGTGGGGAATGCGATCGCGCTGCTAACTTCGATGCTCCGCCATTTGCTGACGGATTGCTGTTTGAATCTTGTTATCGAAGTCTGGGTCATCAACTCTTGTAATAACTGGCTGCGATCGCTCTCGACGCCTTGCTAGATAAGCCTGAAAAGCAGCTTGATCGTCTCGATGTTTGAGAAAGTACCGCCTTAACTCTTTGTAAGACATAACCGTGTAGTCAACTTGACTCATTACAGCACCTCCCCATCTGGAGTAATTTCAAACTCGATTTCCTCGTTCTGCCCTGCCAAAATATATAAATTATGAGTTCGACCATCGATGCAAATAAGGTTTATAGGCTGAAACAGTATATATGTCAACTGGTAGCCAATTCGATACAAACACCTCAGTTGCGCGTCGGTAGGCATCAAACTCCCTGTTACGTGAAGAATATCGGCTGATTGATCTCTAAGTTCCTAACTCGATTGTGCTAAATTGAAAAATAACCATAGCTAGCTTGATATGTATGACAAATCGGCAGTGTGTTGCGACCACACCGCCATTAAGTCTTTTAATATCTGGTCGAGGGCTAGCTGCTATATCCAAAAAACAGCTAAATCCACCATGAGCAACTTTTTTTTAACGTTGCTTTCGGGGTTGCTTATAGGTGTCACCAGTCAGATAGCTGCCTGCTATCTTATCCGCTGGCTTGACAAGCACCTCTTAAAAGCTAACCGTAGGAAACAACGGTAAACAGTCAACTCAATCCAAGTCAGACTTCTGGCTTGGATTTTTTTATGTTGCTCGATAGTTTTAGCATAGCATATAGCATATAGCATTTAGCATTTAGTGTAAGGCAAGGGTGAGGTGAACAGTCGGTGCGCTCGCCTCTCATCCCCTAAGTCATCGCCTCAGAATCAAAAACAACCTCGAACTCAGCAGCAGGCATCCACTTACCAAGACAAGCGGCGTGGCTGTTTGCGGCAGTTGAAGCCATCGGCACGTAAAGACGCAACAACCCTGTCGCCTGACGCTCGAAGACTCGCTAACGCTTCGCTATCAGCTTGGAGGCGAAGCCATTCGGAATGTTTCATTGGTATGATTCTGGTAGTGATTTTTTAGGAAAGGGCGATCACTAATTCATCTAGATGGGAGTAATGGGGTTGATTGTCACTCCACCAAGCCGCTAAACAATCAACGATAAAATCACTGGTTTCAGCCGATTGACCCAAGTAAATCGAGAGTTGGTCTGTCTGGGTATTGAGAATCCCAAACGGAACTAAGACGTTCTGCCACTCTGTATCATGGTCATCTGCCTGCTTGGCTTCCAGGGTACGGGCTTTGCCTCCGCGTGAGAGGTTCCCAATCTTGACCTTGGCTTTAGTATCAATAGACACTCGTAATGAGTTAGGATTGTCGTCCCCTTGTCTGATAGTTGTCCACACAGACAATCCCTGTTTGCCGTTCATGCAACCCCAGTTGGACGCTGTGACGATACCAGCCTAAAACGGTTTCTGCTTTACGGGCTGAACCCTCGAAGTAGTCTTCGGTGACTTTTGCCATGAAGGCTCGTTTTCGGTTGTCCGTCAGTTTCGTGGCTGCATCTTTGATGGTAGATTTAATCGAGTCGCTTAGCATTATTCTGGAGATTCCCAGGGTAGAGATGGATAGCACAAGCAGGTTGCTCTTTTCTTCCTATATCTTCTAGGATGACTGGGAGCTTATTTCTCCGCAAGCCCCTAAGGTGCATACAGAGGCTATTCAAGAGGAAGTTAAATCTACTCAAGACTATTTGAATAAGTCCCAGGAATGTCAGGAATTGCAAGAACAGGAGTAAGAAGCTCCTATCGGGAATGCTGAAACCATTCAACGATGCCATCAGCGATCGCTTCTGCCAGTTTTTGTTGTTCCTGGGGATTTGTAATCCACTCAAATTCCACCGGATTAATCAGGAACCCCAGTTCTAACAGTACTGATGGAGCAGTGGCAGGACGAGTTAGCGCCAAATTATTCCAAAACACTCCAGAGGAAGGACGCCCTAGCTTGTCTACCAAATAATTATGCAGAAATACCGATAGACTATGAGCTTGGGGGTGATACCAAAACATACTGACACCTTTGGTATTTATGGCGTCACCGCCATCGGGTAGGGCATTGTAATGAATGGAAAGTGCGATCGCAGGCTTGAGTTCATCAATCATTTTCACGCGATCGCTCAAGGATACCGCCTGATCCTCCTCCCGCGTGATGTACACCGTCGCCCCCCTTGCCTGAAGCTGTTCTCGCAACAGCTTCGACACAACCAAATTAACATCTTTCTCCGGATAGCCCGTCGGTCCCCTCGCCCCCAACTCAGCACCACCATGTCCGGGATCGAGAAGTATTTTAATGCCTGCTAGCGGTTGGCTGCCTCTTGCCCCATTCCCCACCTTCGGCGGATGACGCAACGTTAAAATCAAACTCGTTCCTTCATACCTGAGTTCATACCCCCACTGCTGTTCAGTTTTCAAATTAAAGGTATACTGCACCTGAGTTGGCGTTACCTGCTGCCAATCGAGACGCTTAATTAACGGGTCGTCATCAAGGTAAATGGTATCGGTTTGGGCAGTCGTGTTGTAGAGTGTTAGGGTAAATGTGCGATCGCCCTGCTGCACGCTAACAGGTACTGGCACTTGCAAAGGGAATACCACTTCCGTCGCCCCCTCCACTTGACGGGCGCGGATACTACGAATTAAGGATAACGGGGGTACGACACTAGGAAGGAGACGCACTTCCGCCGCTTTAATCCAAGCACCGTAATCAAGACGCACCCATTCACCTTCTCGTCCGGTAATCGTTGCCCTAGTCCCTTTGGGTAAGGGCGTCAGGCGAGAATAGTCAGTGCTCGGTCCTGTTCTCGCTACACCTGCATCAACAATTACCTCGGCAACCTCAAGGTTAGCAGGATTGAGAATCGATACTGTTCCAGGTGCTGCTTGAGTGATAGTTTTCCCGTTTAAGGTGAGTTGGTAGTCGGGTTGCCCCAAGTTTGTTGGCACCTCTGCCGTAGCACACCCTTTATACTGACCATTAGCCGATTGAGAGGTGGGTTGATTGCGTGCCGTAAGTGCTGCCGAATTGGGGGGTAATTGAATTTCCTGGGATTGGGGTAGCAGGGGAATTGTGCGATCGCTCAGCTTAACAGAAACGGTCGCATTGGGGGGAGCGATCGCGCTAAAACACAGGAGTTCCCCCGGCAATTTAGCAATATTAACACTTGGCGTTAAGGACTCTTTCCCAAATGTCAACCCTGTTGGTATTTCTGGCGCAGTATCCAAGCGGGTGACATTAATTTCAATGTCCTGGTTTTGATAGCGTAAGGTAAAGCGATTTTCGCCCAGTTGCAACGAGAAACTTGGCGCAAAATGTCCAGCAGGACTGCGTTCAATAACTTTGCCATTGATTAGCACCTCTCCGGCTGGGGGTGCAGTGCCAATTAAGAAAATTTGGTCAGCCGTTGTTTGGTGATTGGCTGGCGGATAGGCAAGATAAAGGGGTTGTTCCGCCCAAGCTGGAGATATAACAACAGAAAGCAACACAGCCAATCCCAGGATACTTCTCATTCTCTAATTCGGTACTAATAATTTAATGGGGTTTAGCAGGGTGTGGGGTTTAACCGATAACTCATCCGTTAAATCCGTTATAAAATCCGCTGCCACCTCAATCCGATAAAATTTTAATGGAAATTGTCTGTGCAGAATCGCTTGCGGAATAATATTTAGCGCTCGTGCCAGAGACGTTAAATTAGCAACATCCGGAATGATTGGCATTCAAGGTGATAAATACACTAATAACTTACGGCTCTGAACGCGACTCTGATGGAGAATAATAAGATTCCTGTTACCCGGTTCGATTTTGTCGTGCCGAATGTGGGTTTCCTCAGAACAAGGAAACATTTCCCAGATTGCCCAGTGCTGCATCCTCTAGCCGTTGGAACCGTTTTTGAAATCAACCCAAATTACATCAACGATTGAATAGTGAGCTTCAAGCATGACGAGTGGCAAGCCCTACGAGATTTCTATCAGCCTCAAAATTTTCGGAATTGCCACGAGTATGCTGGGCTTGCTGATAGTGATGGTTTGCTTTTCCTCTAATCGACTGCGGCGGGTTAATTTAGAAATTACGGCGTTAGCTGAGTCTATTATTCCGATTAGCGATCGCGTAGCGCAAGTTGGTATCCATGCCTTAGAGCAAGAACTCTACTTTGAACGTATTCTTAAACTTTATGAAATAGAACCCCTCAACCGCGCCCAAATCGCTCGGGAGAAGGCGCAATTTGAACAACAAGGCAATCGCGTTGATCAGAAGTTGGCGGCAGCGGTGCAACTGACTCAAAAAGCAATCGCCCATGCCAAAATTACGGCTAACGAGCAAGAGTTGGCTCAAATCATGCCCATGTTGGCACAAATTAAAAAAAAGCACCAGGAGTTTCATGATTATGGCACTACTGTATTTAAGCAACTTGAAGCAGATAAATCTGCTGCAGCGCCTCAGTTGGAGGCAGGATTAAAAGTCAAAGAAAGACAATTCAATCAAGAGATAGCCGCCATTGTTATCAAGTTAGAAGATTTTACCACCACCGCCGCTCATAAAGGTCAAAACCATCAACAGCAAGTCCAGCAACTGAGTCTTCTTGTTTCCATTTTCACGACTGGGTTTGGTCTGTGAACTGATTGCTAAGACATCGAACAATCCAAAAGTTAAACCCTCATTAGGTTTACACATTGGCATTGCGACGGGTTTCCTCGTCGTGGGAAATATGGGTTCAGAATCAGCAAAATCTTATACGGTGATGGGGGATACGGTCAACACAGCATCACGTCTCAAAGGCGTTAGCAAGCAATACGGTGTCCAGATTATCTTGACAGAAGAGACTCGTAACATGGCAGTTAAAGGACTCGAATTCCGAGAAATAGATTGGGTTCAAGTGGTTGGGAAACAAGAACCGCTGCGAATTTACGAACTCCTAGGACGCAAGAAAAAACTGAATTCAGAAATGATTACCCTTCGAAATTTTTTTGAGCAAGGGTTAAATGCCTATCGACAACAAAATTGGAACTTGGCACAGAAATGTTTTGAGCATTGTCTACAAATTTATCCCAGCGATCGCCCTACACAACTCTATCTTGAACGATTGCAAACTCTACGAGAAAACCCATCACCCCAGAATTGGGATGGAGTATGGCGTTTAACAAAGAAGTAATTTACAACTGACATTTTAGCAGAAATAATGGCGCGTTTCTTCTCAGTTTCCATCGGTAACGAAGATATTAAGGAGTTTTCTCGTTTAGCACCATTGCTAGAACAGTTAGAAAATGATCATCAAAAATTTTATGACCGCAGCCTGGTTATTTTTAATTTTTTAAAATACGGCAAGCGGGAGGAACCTGAACTGCTGAATGATCAACTCGAAGACTACGAAACAGACCTAAATCGACATTCCCAACGTCTCTTATCTGAGCTGAAAACAGTTACTGAAAATTCTGCTCACAGGGCAGAAAAAAAACAACAGGAAACGATCCGAATCAGTTGGTTATTGACAGGGATTGCCAGTGGAGTGGGGATATTGTTTTCTTCTATCATCACTCTTGGTTTAACCCGTCCGATGAAACGGTTAGTTAAAGGGACTCAAGCCGTTGAACAGGGGGATTTAGAGGTGCAAGTTGCCATTACCTCTGCCGATGAAATTGGTATTTTATCAGAGTCTTTCAATTTAATGCTGGATAAGGTACGGCAAAAAGAACGGATTAAAGCTACTTTTGGTCAGTATGTTGACCCCCGAATTGTCGAGGGACTGATTCATCAAAAAACCAATACTAACACCACAAATAAACAGGTGATGACTGTTTATTTTCGGATATTGCTGGGTTTAGTACGATTAGTGAGATGCTAACACCAGGGGGATTGGTAAAACTTATTAACCAGTATCTAACCTTAGTCTCTGAACCCATTGTCCAAAATAACGGCGTTATTAATCAATTTATTGGAGATGCTGTTAGTGCATTTTGGGGTCATCCCTTTGTGAACGAAAATGACCACGCCAAATTAGCCTGCTATGCGGCTTTAGAGCAATCGAATCAACTCAATAAACTCCGCCGGAGGATGCCAGAAATTATGGGTTTCCGCAAGGGATTACCGGACATCAAAGTGCGAATTGGTTTAGCTACTGGGGAACTGGTTGCAGGTAATATTGGTTCTGAGCAATCTGAGTCTTATACCGTCATGGGTAAAGCTGTTCAAATCGCAGAACAACTTGAAGGGATCAACAAAATCTACGGGACTACAATTCTGTTGATGGAAGAGACTAAAACCCTGGCGGCTGAAACGATTGAAACTCGTGAAATTGACCGACTCTATTTGGAGGATAGAAATGAGCCTGTGGGGGTGTACGAACTGTTGAGTTACGCGGGAGAACTCGACCCAAAATTAGAAGAATGGCGCGATCGCTTTGAAGTAGGATTGAAGGAATACCGTCAGCAAAACTGGGAGCAAGCCCAATCTGATTTTAAGGCTTGTTTACACTTAAACGCGGATGACAGAGCCACTCAACTGTATCTCAAGCGGATAGAATATCTACAGGAGAATTCTCCTGCTCAAGATTGGCATGGAGTATGGGAGAATGTTTGATTGTCAAGCCTTTTTCTTAACGGGACTTAAACGAAAACAGGAACCTATTGGTGGCTTATAAAGCCAAAACTGGCTTTCTTTGGCATTGATGTCTGTTTAAGTCCCGTTAGTCGGCAGTCCATCAATACTCGTGAGGTTTTTGACCTGCCAGTATTCGTAAATTCCCTGTTCTCCCTTTTTGTCTGCCCATTCACGTAGGGTTTTTCGTTCTTCTTTAAATTCATAAATGGGTACGCCGTAGCCGCAAGACGTTTGAACCGATTCAATCGCTAAAACAACAATTTGACGTTCTCCGGGCAGGGGAGTGAATAGGGGGTAGACTGTTTCCCAGTCTCTATTTTTAGGGCGAATAATTTGACCTTGACCGTAAAGGCGTAGAATCAAAGGCTTTTCTGAGAAGCTACAAAACATAAGGGTCATTCGACCGTTTTCGAGTACGTGGGCAGCAGTTTCGTTACCACTGCCAGTCAAATCGAGATAGGCGACTGTTTTATTATCAATGCAGCGAAACGTATCCATGCCTTTCGGCGATAGGTTAATTCGACCGTGCTGAGGTGCTGTTGCTGTAAAGAAAATGTTTTGTGCTTGGATGAAGTTTTGTAATGAGGGATTGAGGTCAGAATAAAACTTAGCCATTGATTAATCTTTAAAAAAAGTAAATTGTCGTGAAAGTAAGTCACAATTTGTTACTCTAAATGATAGGGATTCGTTTCTATCACCGTGTATTAAGGTAGAGAAACAGATCTCTAACTGGAAAACCCCTATTTCAACTCGGGAGTGCAGTTTTAGTTTTTGGCAGGGAGAGTAGGTAAAGCGTTACTGGGAAGTCCAGACGCGATACTCTAACGTCATCATAGCTATTGGATGGGATATTCACCTAGAGAGCAGAATACGACTACAGCGTTACAGAAGGAAAAGGACTAGTGTCAGGCAGGGGAGCGAGTGAGGGGGGGTAAACTCACTCTGATAGCTAGCAAAGCTGGAGATTACGACTTAGACTCGTTGATGGATGGAATGGAGTATCTGACCATTAATGAAGAACTATAGAAGACTGTGGCACAATTAACGGGGTGCATCTGAAAAAGTCTGGGTACTGAACAAATTCTATGGCTAAGTTTGTCTTTGTAACGGGTGGGGTTGTATCGAGTATCGGCAAGGGAATTGTTGCCGCCAGTTTGGGACGCTTGTTGAAATCGCGGGATTATTCGGTTTCGATTCTCAAGTTAGATCCCTATATTAATGTCGATCCAGGAACGATGAGTCCCTTTCAACACGGGGAAGTGTTTGTGACGGCAGATGGTGCGGAGACAGATTTGGACTTGGGGCATTACGAACGCTTCACCGATACCTTGATGTCTCGGCTGAATAGCGTCACCACTGGTTCGATTTATCAGGCAGTCATCAATAAGGAACGTCGCGGCGACTATATGGGGGGTACGGTACAAGTCATCCCTCATATTACGAATGAAATTAAAGAGCGTATTCATCGAGTTGCCAAGAATACGAATCCAGATGTGGTGATTACGGAAATTGGTGGGACGGTAGGTGATATTGAATCCCTGCCGTTTTTGGAGGCAATCCGTCAGTTCCGCAAGGATGTTGGGCGTAATAACGTGCTGTATATGCACGTCACCCTGATGCCTTGGATTCTTGCGGCTGGCGAAATGAAAACCAAACCCACTCAGCATTCGGTGAAGGAGTTGCGCTCGATTGGCATTCAACCGGATATTTTAGTGTGTCGATGCGATCGCCCCTTGCAACCGGGCATCAAAGAAAAACTATCAGAATTCTGTGATGTACCCGTAGAGTCGGTGATTACGTCGCGGGATGCTAGCAGTATCTACGAAGTACCCCTGATTCTAGAGCGAGAAGGACTGGCAGAACAAACGCTGGAGATCTTGCAGCTATCGCCACGGGAACCGGATTTAAGCCAATGGCAAACCTTGGTTGAGCGGATGCATCGCCCGACTCGGCAGATTGAAATTGCGATCGTGGGCAAGTATATTCGGTTGAGTGACGCCTATCTTTCCGTGGTAGAAGCTTTACGTCACGGAGCTATTGCAATGGGTAGCGAACTGAACCTACGTTGGGTAAGTTCTGAAGATATTGAACTCGACGGTGCCGAACGTTTCCTATCAGGCGTGGACGGCATCGTGGTTCCCGGTGGTTTCGGCATCCGGGGGGTCGATGGCAAGATTTCGGCAGTAGAATATGCTCGGAGTCAGCAGATTCCGTTCTTAGGATTGTGTTTAGGAATGCAGTGTTCCGTTATTGAATGGGCGCAAAATATTGCCAAGCTAGAAGATGCTCACAGCGCTGAGTTTGTCGCCAATACGTTAAATCCCGTGATTAACCTGTTGCCAGAACAGCAGGATGTGGTAGATTTGGGCGGCACCATGCGGTTGGGAATGTACCCTTGCCGGGTGCTACCCAATACAGTGGCGTCGGCACTGTACCAGAAAGAGGTCGTTTACGAACGCCATCGGCATCGGTATGAATTTAACAATGCCTACCGCAACCTCTTTTTAGACACGGGTTATATTATCAGCGGCACGTCTCCTGATGGTCGCTTAGTGGAAATGATCGAACTCCCCAATCATCCCTTCTTTGTTGCTACTCAGTTTCATCCAGAGTTTAGCTCCCGACCGAGTGCTCCCCACCCCTTGTTTCAAGGATTTGTGGCAGCAGCAGTCCATCAAGCGCAAGCTGAAGATCGAAGCGTCTGCACCAGCACTCCCTCAATTCAAGCATCTCCAATGGAGGTATTGTGACCCATGCCAGCCGTTACTATCAAACGGTTTAAAGGTTGAGTGATGAGTTTTGAGTTAAATGGTTTGAGTCAAAACTCATCACTCAACTCATCACTTTCTATGTGAGGAGGTCTTGTGGCGTATTGGATAAAAATTACTTACGAGCGCAGTGATTATGTCATCGATCTTGACCGGATCAGCGCCTTTGCCTGCGCCCCAAGCGGCAAGATAACTTTCTGGTTGCCCAACAGTGCTCACCAAATTATTATCAACCAGCAAAGCGACTCAGAAGGTTATCACCAAATTCTAGATTACATCAAAGAGGTTTTGGCTCAGTCCCTGTCGGGTTCGTGGATTCGAGTCAATTACGAGCGCAACGAATACATTATTGATCTCAACCGTATCAGTAGTTTTTGTTACGCCTCCAGAAGTAAGCTAACCTTTTGGTTGCCTGATAGTTCTATTCCCATTATTATTAGTGAACAAAATGATCCCGATACTTATCAGCGGATCTTGGACTACGTTAAACGCAAAACGGGGTATGTTTTACCTTAAAATTAAGTCAAAAATTGAAACTTTTGATCATTCATTGAGACTGGCTAGGGTTCATCATTTGCAAAGCCAATTTTGCCGCTCCTACCATCCCAGCTTGATTGCCCAACTTAGCCTGAAGTAACTGCAAACCCACACGGGAAGTTGACAGCACTCGGCGCTCAATTTGTGCTAAGGCAGCCGGGAAGAAAAATTCGGCACTGGCACTAACGCCGCCGCCAATAACAATGGCTTCTGGGGTGAGGACATAAATCAAGCTTGCCAGTCCTACTCCCAAATCCCGTCCGTAGCGTTCCCAAAATTCTAGAGCCAACGAGTCGCCCGCTTTTGCCATCACCCCTAACTCCGCAGGCTCTTTTCCCGTGCGGTGACGAATGGCACCAATTGAAAGATATTGTTCTAGGGAACCCTGATTGCCGCTATTACACGGCAAACCATCCGGCTTCAACGTAATTAATCCCAATTCACCAGCAGCCCCCTGATGACCGGTGAAAAGTTTGCCATCCAAAATAATCGCACCCCCAACACCCGTGCCTAACGTCAGCAAAATCAGATTGTTAAACAGACGACCGGCACCTAACCACGCTTCTCCCAAACCTGCACAGTTGGCATCGTTAGCAAGAACGGTAGGGCAACCTGTCTTAGCTTCCAACCAATCTGCTAAGGGAACATCTCGCCAATCGTTCAAGTTAATGGCAACTCTAGCGATCCGTCCGGCAGCATCAGCCGGTCCGGGAGTGCCAATACCGATCGCAACTGCACCCTTATCGGCATTGAGTTGGGCAATTGCATCCACCATCACCTCCACAACCGCTGTAGGAGTTGACGGTTGTGGAGTTGCCACCGCCAGGGATTTTACACAGGTGCCATCCTTGCGAAACCGCCCCAGTTTAATCGCCGTTCCACCTAAATCGATGCCAATTACTTCAGTCATTGGTTATTTGTCATTCGTCAATATAAAACCCAGAAAAGCCAGACATCACAATCAAAGGCAAAATTTGCAACCACCTCTCCCTCAGCGCCCCCGCAC
>NZ_JADEWY010000112.1 GCF_015207375.1 Coleofasciculus sp. LEGE 07092
ACCAGAACCACATGCTCTCAAATCGAGGAGCGCGTTAGTAACGCCTATCACTTCAACAACCCATCCCTGAGCCGGAAGCCGATAGATACTGGTAAAGGGATTGGGTATTGGGAATTGGGGATGGAGTACACACTCCCCATTTCTTGGGAAATTTTGGGATAGTCCGTTTCCGGAATCTCTCTCGCAAGCTGAAATTTCTCCCACAGAGAGGGACACGGAAAAAGTTAGAGTCAAACACTCGAAAGCCGGGGGACTGTCAAAGGGAGCGTAACCGTTACCGAAGTTCCGGCGTTAATCTCACTTTCGATAGCAATGTCACCGCCATGAATGTCTACACACTTTTTAACAATAGAGAGTCCCATTCCTGTACCAGCGATAGTGCTAACATTGCTTGCTCGAAAGAATGGTGAAAACAATTGCGTCTTCTCGGCTTCGGGAATACCAATACCTTGATCTTCTACTCGGAGAACTATTTTATCGGCTTCTGTAAAGAGTACGAGGTAAATGGTGTTGTTTTTGGGAGAATACTTAATTGCATTGGATAACAAATTCGTTACAATGTGCCGCAGTAGTTGCTTATCTAACTCAGCAGTAATTTTGGAACCTTGATCATCAAACTTGAGAGTATAGTGTTGATCTACTAACAGTTGCTGTTCGTCTACCAATTGGCGGCAGAATGCTGTCACATCCCACTGAGTGGGGTTAAAATCTAGTTCGTCCGCTTCAGCTTTACTAAAGGTCAAAACTTCCTCCATTAAATGAGCCATCTGCTTGACTCCAGCTTGAATCCGATCGAAATACGTCTCTTTTTTCTCATCAGATAACTGGGAACCGTAGCGTTTCAGGAGTTCGGTAGACGTCAAGATGACTGCCAGGGGAGTTCGGTATTCATGAGAAACCATGGCAACGAAGCGGGATTTAAGTTCGCTGAGTTCCTGTTCAATGACTAACGCTTTCCGCACTTCTGCTTCTGCTTTTTGGCGTTCGCTGACTTCTACTGAGAGTCTGACTCGTTCTAATTCCAACACTTCCGCTTGCCGACGTTCGCTGATATCCCAGAAAACCAAAACCGTACCCTTAATGGTGTCGTTTTCCTGGCGCATTGGTGAGACCCTATCAGCAATTGGTCTTTTCGTGCCGTCTCTAGCAATCAGTATCCTGTTGTTTCCCAAATCCTGTAGGGGTGCGCCTTTTAGAAGAAACAGCACTGGATTTTCTACCACCGTGTCCGTCGCTTCATCAACAATCTGTATGACTTCGGCAATATTTTTTCCCAGAGCTTCGCTAGATTGCCAACCCGCCAGGGTTTCAGCCACTGGATTAATGTAAGTAATCTGACCCATGTGATCGGTTGCTACCATTCCATCACTGGTAGAATCAAGGATCGTTGAGAGCAACTCCTCGCGCTCGAGTAACTGCTGCTCGCTTTTATGCTTATATAGAGCAATTTCAATAGCAATTCGCAAATCTCGCTGATTAAAGGGCTTGACAATATAACCAAAAGGCTCTGTAATTTTTGCTTTCGCTAAGGTGGCTTCTTCGGAGTGAGCCGTCAGATAAACGACTAGAATCTTGAATTGAGTCCGAATTTGGGCGGCAGCGGCAATGCCATCCATTTCCCGACGCTTGAGAACAATATCCATCAGCACCAAATCGGGACGGGTTTCTACCACTTTGGCAAGAGCTGCGGTGCCGGAATTAACGATATCGGCGACTTCATAGCCCAGTCGCTTGAGTTGGGCTGCAATGGCTTGAGCCGTAATGATTTCATCTTCAACGATCAGAATCTTAGCCACTGCCACGCTACTCACTCCCCCTTGATTGATTTGCTCTTAATTCGGTATCACAGCTTTGAACATTACAGCATAAGTTATGTTATTTGTTTGACTGTATCCTCCTATTCATTTAAAGTCATGGGCATTAATGACTAAAACTTCGGCTCCCCTCAGTCAAAAGCGGAGTCGAGACGAGCGGCTTGTCCTGAGCGCCGTCGGAGGGAGTCGAGATGCTAAAAAAAATCCCCTAGTTGCTAGCCAGGGGAATATCAAAAAAGGATACTAAGTTTAGTAACGAAATTAAAGAAGTGTTGACTTCTCGGCTGTCGGCTCAACGGTGTGAGCAGTTTTTCCGTTCTTATGATTGGTATAACCGTTGCCGTTACGGGGTTGAAGAACTCCGTATCCACCGTGGTTCCGTTCGTAAATTACGTTGATCTCATCGCTTTGGGCATTCCGAAACATATAGAAATCATGATCAACTAGTTGTAGCTGTTCCAATGCTTCCTCAATTGTCATGGGTGGCATGGCGAAATACTTCATGCGCACGACTTCATTGGGCAGTTCAGGAGTGCGATCGCCAATCAAATCTTCTGCAACAGGGGCATCATGTACCATAATGCCTGTTTTTGGTTGAGCATGGGTTTTCTTATGTTGCAGCTTTTCTTTGTATTTTCGCAGTTGGCGTTGAATCTTGTCAGCCACCAAGTCAATGCTGGCGTACAAGTCTTCGCTGCTCTCTTGGGCGCGAATTACTGTTTTGTTGGCATAAATTGTCACTTCAGCAGTCTGCTTAGTATTTATCCGGGGATTGCGAGCCACAGATAGATGTACGTCCACTTCGGTAGTCATAGTCTGAAAGTGACTCACTGCCTTCTCAATTTTTTGATTTACATATTCGCGAATAGCATCGGTGATTTCAATGTTCTTGCCCTGGATCACAAGCTTCATACTGATCTACTCCATCCTTTACTATTTGTGTCGTATAGAGCAACGGCAGGGGCGGCGGGTGCTGCTCTAGGAGGATACTCTCACGGTAGCACTTTGTATCGTGGAGAACAGAACCCTTTGATTTCTCTTCAGATTCCTTTGCATTCGTTGACATTTGCCAGCAGCCAGAACTCAGAAGTCAAAGATGCGGGTTAGTGATTATATCTCAAAGAGTATCCAATTGTATAACAGAACTGTTCAAGATGGGTGGCAAGACCTTATGAAATGGACAAGAAGGAGTAAGTAGTGCGGCATCGATGCTTGCTAGATAATCAGGGGCTAGTGCCTTACCCTATCGCTTGGGAGTGGCAGCGATCGCTAGTCGCTCAACGGGTTAAAGATGGCAGTCTTCACGATGTCCTCCTACTGCTAGAGCATCCGCCTGTGTATACGCTTGGTCAAGGAGCTAGTTTAGAATTCCTTAAGTTTGACCCCACTGAAGTTGACTGGGAAATTCACCGAGTAGAACGGGGCGGAGAAGTCACTTATCATTGTCCAGGTCAACTAGTTAGTTACCCAATCGTGAACCTGCGGTACTATCGCCAAGACTTACACTGGTATCTGCGGCAGTTGGAGGAGATTTTAATTCGAGTTTTGGGCGTTTACGGACTTCAAGGCGATCGCGTACCGGGAATGACTGGCGTATGGCTTGAAGGGCGAAAAGTCGCAGCTATCGGTATCAAAGTGACGCGCTGGATTACCATGCATGGCTTCGCCTTAAATGTTTGCCCTGACTTAAGTGGCTTTGAACGCATTATCCCCTGTGGCATTGCCAATAAACCCGTTGGCAGTCTTAGCCAGTTTATTCCTGGTATCACCGTAGAGCAGGTGCGCCACACCACTGCTAAAAAGTTTGCCGAGGTTTTTGAGGTTGAACTAATACCGTTTTCTCAATTGTAAAAATTTATCTAAATCAGTATAGGTGCCAGCGTAGGTAATTGTCGACTTGTCATACCCTTTCAGATTAACCGTATGCTGCTTGAATCCTAGATCATCGAGTCCTAAATCGGAGATGTGGTCATATGTGTCTTTTCCGAGGGCAATGTCTAAACCAATTTGCTTGGTGGCAGATTCTAAGCGAAAGGCAGCATTAACGGTATCGCCAATTGCCGTATAGTCGGGGCGGTCGCCACTGCCAGTATTACCTACCATTGCATGACCTGTATTGATACCTGTGCCGATTCGCAGGGGGAAAGGGAGGGGATATTGGCTAGATAAAGAGGCTGTCATGGTGTGCAAGTCGCTCACGGCTCGCAAAATATTTAAAATTTCTTCACTGCTGACCTCCTGAGAGCCATGAAACCAAATTGCCATCACCGCATCGCCAATATATTTGTCAACCCAGCTCCCAGACTCGCGGATAATATTTCCCGATTGGCGGAACCACGTACCAATGACTGCTGAGAGGATTTTTTCGTCAAGTTGGCGGGTCAGAACTGTAAAGTCTCGAATATCTACCACCATCACGGACATGAGGCGGCGTACGTGCAAGGTTGATGTAAGAGTTTCTTTACTAGTCGGTTGACTATAATCTTTATTACGGTTATCCGATGGACAGTGAAATTCTAAGTCGGTTTGACCAAATGTCAAGCGATCGCTATTGTGTAGTGTTACAGGAATGCTAACTCGGCGTCCGTTGACAAAGGAACCATTGCGGCTACCTAAATCGATGAGATAAAAATCTCCGGTTTCAGTACACTGCAACATCGCATGATTTCGGGAAATCCAGCGATCTGACAGGACAAAATTGTTATCATCACCGCGACCAACAGTCCAACAATTGCTACCTACTAAGGGCAGATAGCGATTCCCGGTCTCAGTCGGGAGAAGCAAATAGGGAGTGGATCGTAGAGTCACCACAGGCACAGAAGCAACGACGGGTAAAAAAACAAGGATTAATCAATTTCGATCTAGTTTTAGATCTACTTGTAGATGCATTCTGGAGCCAAGCTAGTGATTCCGGAAACTTAACCGCCATCTTTGCCAGAGCTGAATAAATTTTTGCTACAAACGCTTCGCTACTCTTAGGCAAGAGCCGCTACTAGCCAAAATAAGCTGTCTACCAGAATTGTACTCAATACTGCTCCACTAAATGCCCACCAAGGTAACTGCCCTTTTGCTAATGACCAACAACCGACTACACCTAGGGTAGCAACTAAAACCACTGCCCAGCTAATTCCCCAAGGTGTCTGAACTTGTGCGATCGCATCTTGAAGAATTGGTATTGCCAGTTCTGGATCAACTTGCATCACCTTACGCCAGTAAGGAATCAGATCGGTTAAGTAAAAATATACATCGGTTAGAGCCGTACCGAACAGGGAACCCAGGTAAAAAAGATTGCCGACTTTTCCCCAACCCCGCCACAACCCCCACAGGGCAAAGGGCAGACCCACTGCTTCAATTGGCAAGTGAATTAACGGTTCACTCCGCAGCCAACCCCAATAAATCGAGCCGGCAAACCAACTCCAACTGAATCCCAGTAGCAAGTCACCCCACAGGTGCGTTTCTGGACGCTCCATGAGCCGTAATCCCAGCCAAACCCAGCCCAGAGTCAGCACTAAACTCAATAGCGGTAGCTGTCGAACTAAGGGTGCCTGGAAGAACACGGGCACGGAAACCAGAAAAGACGCAGCGCCAAACAGCAACCAGGTTTGACGATTGCCAAGATCTGGCGTTTGATGAGAAAGCCAGTTTTCTGCCGAAGGCTCGGAGTAACTGGAGGCTGAGTTAGAAAACCAGGTATTCTGAAACAAAATCTTTTTAATCTTCTTTACTTATCTTTATATATCTCAAAGTATCATAAAGTACATCCCCCCCGTGGGGATAGCTAATAATTATTTTAGTTTGAATTTACAACTGGCTGTTGGCGATTATCGGTAAGCTGTGCAAAAATGCCCATTGACTGCTAAGTTGCAGACGGAGCCAAAGAGCCTGTGGCAGTAAAGGAATGACTGATAAACTGCCGACACGACCCAAGGTAGGTAAGTAGGCAAGATATGGTCAGATCGAAACGTCAGTTTTTCAAGTTCCTCGGCGTTGGTGCTATCACGGTATTTCTCGCCTTCCCTTTAAACGTTCTAGCGACTAGTGTGTCACCGGAACTGACAGTACCTGCTACCTCCTCAACATCTCAGATGAATGTGCTTCAGGCAGTGGTGTTGGGTCTTGTGCAGGGGTTAACGGAGTTTTTACCCATCAGCAGTACAGCTCATTTGAAAGTAGTACCCTTAGCGTTAGGGTGGGGCGATCCGGGGGTAGCTTTTACTGCCATCATTCAGCTTGGCAGTATTGCCGCCGTACTGTGGTACTTTTGGAAAGATTTGGCTCAAATTACGACGGGAGCCATCAAAGCTATTCAAACATCTGATTACCAGTCCAACGACTTTCGGATGGCGGTGGGAATTGGCTTGGGAACCTTACCCATTGTTTTCTTCGGATTGTTAATTAAGACGTTTATTCCCGACTTTGATAATTCACCCCTACGCAGTACAGCAGCGATCGCTTATGCCTCGATTGTTATGGCGCTGCTACTGGGACTTGCCGAACGGATTGGCGACTGCAAGCGGAATTTTGACGATTTGGGCATTCAAGACGGGGTATGGATGGGTTTGGCTCAAACTCTAGCCTTGATTCCCGGTGTCTCGCGGTCGGGTTCGACGATTACGGCGGGTTTATTTATGGGTTTGGAACGGGCAACAGCCGCACGTTTCTCGTTTTTGCTGGGGATTCCGGCAATTACCTTAGCTGGGTTAGTGGAATTAAAAGCTTTTCTGGAAGCCGGAGTGGGGGATGCTGGGCTGACATCAGTGATAGTGGGCGTCATCTCATCGGCAGTATTTTCCTATGCCGCGATCGCTTGGCTGATCCGCTACCTGCAAACTCAAAGCACCTGGGTGTTTGTCTGGTATCGCTTGATCTTTGGGGTGGTGATCTTGGCTGCGATCGCGACAGGATTGCTAGAGAATAATTAGCCAGAATTTTTCTTGATGTAGGGGAACAGGAGAGAGGAAGTTACTGCGCTGAATCGGGAGATAAAACTGAAGCCCTAATTATTACCATCAGAGATAAAAATACTTGATTCTTTGCCTCCTCATTCCCCACTTCCTCAATCCTAAAATCTAAAGAGGGTTCCGGATACAAGTGAGTTTATCTGTAGGTATTAATAAGACAGTAACATTATAAATTGGCTGGCATTGAAGAAAAGTTAACGCATCAAAAGTTATGGAAGTGAGGATGATTTAACTTTCTAATGCTGGTTGCAATGAGCGATAGTCACAGATGGTGTAAACGCTCATTGAATCACTGAATTTGGCTCTACCAGTTTTGGCACAGCTCTTAAGGTAAATGAGAGACTGGCAATGAATTCGTTTGTGCAATTTTAAAGGTTAGGACTCGAATGATCGCGACTAATATCTGGGTGGTTTTTAGTCTTTATTTAATTTATGCACTGATTAGCTTACCGCTTTTCTTTATAACATCTGATGGGTGGATCTCGTTTTTTTTCTATATAGCTTTTACTGGATTATTTTACATTGGCAGTTCTATTTTACTATTCTTAAGCGCCACAGCTCGCACCGTTAGAAAGCGAACAAAAGTAAAAGTAAAGAAGTATTTTTTGGCGAGAATTATTGGTTTGCAAACCTTTGTCGTTTTGTTTAATTATGGGAGTTGTGGTGATACTTTTTGCTACCAGAGTTTCTTGCCAACTCTCTTAGAAGAAACTAATATTCCTTTGATTTTTACACCTCCATTTCTAGTCGTTTTGTTTGCATTACTTCTGTATCTAGGTTTCCTGTCACTGTTCTTATTGGATGTAGCTTAGAACAGAATGGCACTGTATAAAGAGTTTGTAGTAAGCGCTTTAGCGCTGTCGGTACTGAAGCATCGACTATAAACTCATCTTATGTCAGTGCAATTCAAGATAAAATAGCGATAACTCAGCAAATGGTTCAATATTGCTGAAGGCGTTTCCACAGCCAAGACGAGGATAAGCGATCGCTTATCTTATCAGGTTTGAGGTCTTGAGTACTGAGTCTTGATACTCACTCAGTAGATTAACGTCAAGAAAGAGCAGTACAAAAAGGTGATGGTGATGCGCAAACGCTTGATTATTCAAATGGGCATGGGTGTAGACCAGCACGGACAAGATCCAACTGTTGCCGCAGCACGGGCTGTCCGTGACGCGATCGCTTATAATGCCCTGCTAGGGATTTGGGAAGTTGCTGGTTTAGACGATCCGAACCAAATGATTGTGGAGGTAAAGGTGGCAGTCCCTTACCCAGAACAAGTACGGAAAGAGGAAGTATTGGCGATGTTGCCCTTTGGTCATCAAAGTATCACGGTTGAATCTGGGGGAATGGTGGTTCAGGGTCGGGCAATTCCTGAGCTTCTTAATGATAAAAGTGACGAAATGCTGGTAGCCATCGCAGCGGTTACGGTTTCAGTTGAAACTGACTAGCTGAGGCGACAATAGTAGCGATACCCAAGTCTTCCCTAATCCTCACTATTTAAATAGTCGTCGGTAAGCTAGTTTCGGACAAGCTCTATAAACGACTGACTTCTAGTTATAATAAATTCGGTGCATTTGCGCTGTATTTGAAATATGGTAAAGCCAGAAAAAATTGAAAAATTATTAAGAGAATTTATAAAATTTGTGACAAAGATGCAATTAATCCATCGAAAAGAGCAATGGAGTTTAACCCTTCAGGGATGGATAGTAACATTGCTGTGTATTATTGCGTTAATGATAGTTACGGTGACTCATATCTATCCTTTTTTAGCGGTTAGTTCTCCAATTGAAGCCGATGTAATGGTTGTTGAAGGCTGGCTACCCGATTATGCTATTAAAAAAGCGATCGCTAAATTTAATCGTGGTTCTTATCGCCAATTGATTGCGACAGGTCTTCCCTTAGACAAGGGATATTACCTAGCCCAATACAAAAATTCCGCAGAAATAACCGCAGCAACACTCATCGCATTTGGTTTTAACAAAGAGCAAGTAGTAGCTGTTCCCTCCGCCAATGTAATTAAGTATCGTACTCAAGCTATGGCTATAGCCGTGCGGGAGTGGCTACTAACTTCGGATCTAAATGTAAAAACGATTAATCTTTATACCATGGGACCCCATGCCCGCCGGAGCTGGATTATTTTTAAAGCAGTACTGGCTCCTGAAATCCAAGTGGGTGTCATTGCTGCCAAACCGTGGGAGTACAATCCAAACCGATGGTGGAAGTACAGCGAGGGTGTACGGACAGTAATTGGGGAAACAATCGCTTATGTGTATGCCCGTTTTGTCGATTGGAGTTCGTGAGAATCGAGGAAAGTATCATGGACACAACTGGACTCGAACCAGTGACCCCTACGATGTCAACGTAGTGCTCTAACCAACTGAGCTATGCGTCCTAACCAAACAGTTTATAAATATAACACAAATTTTCTAAAAGTTGCAAATTTATAGCCATAAAAAAATTTTGTTAGTCAACAGGCAACTAAAAATACCGATTAAGTAGTCTCTGAGGTAGCTGCTTTTGCTAAAATACCTAGGTTGTTCAGCTCGAGTCAGCCCCTTTGAGTCAATCAGTAGACATTTCCGGTGTAGATACATTAGTACAAGAACTCGCGACAATCCAGCAAACAGGTTCCAAGCGGATTGCCATTTTGGGTTCGCGTCACGTTCCCATTACCCATCAAAATCTGATCGAGATGATGAGCTACGCCCTAGTGCTAGCAGGTAATCGTCTCATGACCTCCGGTGCCATCGGCACTAACTCAGCCGCCATTCGCGGTGCAATGCGTGCTGACCCTAACCTGCTGACAGTGATTTTACCGCAAAGCCTGGAGCGCCAGCCACGAGAGTCCCAGGAGCAGTTGAAACAAGTCATGCATTTAGTAGAAAACCCAGAAAACAATCACCTGCCTTTAGCTGAAGCCAGTTCTCTGTGCAACGCTGAAATTGTTTCCCGCTGCCAGCAGCTCATTTGCTTCGCGTTTCATGACAGCAGAACCCTCCTGAAAACCTGTGAGGAGGCGGAAGCTCAACGCAAACTGGTGACTCTGTTCTACTTTGATTAAGGGTAATTTCTAGTTCATAGTGATGAGGTGCCATCAAAAATGATCGCGAACAATAGCCCATACCGATACTTCTATCCTTTCAAGCAGTTATCGCAGTGAGCGCATTTAAACCCAACTGCCTCCTTTGTTAAGCCAAACGCCCTTAACAAAAACTGCCATCGGCAGTCTCGGGTTGTTAGGTATCGAGTCATTTGCGACTGCACCTCCTGCTGCATCGCACTCAACTGAGTCAAAGCACGAGAGTCTATAGAGGAGTGCTTCCGGTAGCGGAATGGGTCTTGCCATTCCAGTTGACCTGCACTGTGAAGAAGTGCCAACGCTACGGCACCACCCTGAAATTGCTTGGCTACCGCTGCAACTTCCCCCTCTACAGGTAATTTTTTTACCAATCGCTGGGTGTCTTGATATTGCGATCGCACTTTATCTGCAAAAAACTGGCGTCGCTGCTTGTCTTCTGGATTCAGCCACCCCGTTGGCTCACTCACTAATGTTAAGGCGTCAGACGGCTTGCCATCTCGTCCACCCCGACCCACTTCCTGAATGTACTCCGACAGCAGTTGCGGAGACTGAAAATGCACCACCCAGCGCACGTCAGGTTTATTGATACCCATACCAAAGGCACAGGTACAGATGACAAATTGAGTTTTCCCACTCAACCAACGTCCCTCTATCTCGCGCCGTTCCTCGGCACTCAACCCTGCATGATAAGCAGCAGTAACATAACCTCGTTGCCCGAACCACTGGGCTAACTCTTCACTATCTCTTCGAGAACGGACGTAAACTAACCCAATTTGCTCCGATTTGGCTTGAATAAACTTCAACATCTGCTGGCGGCGTCCTCTGGGAGTCCAAACCGTTTGCACCTTAAGGTTGAGATTATCCCGATAGGGACTGATTAAAAAAACCTTTGGTTGCTGCAGTTGTAAGACACTTCGGATAGTTTGCTGAGCGCTGGGGTCAGCCGTAGCCGTGAAAGCAGCGATCGCTATTTTCGTCCCCTTTGGCTTACCCTTGAGCAGGGAAGGTCGTACTACCCCCAGACGCCGATAAGCAGGTCGAAAGGTATCCCCCCACTGAACCAAACAATGCGCTTCATCCAAAATCAGCCCGTTAATTTCAATCTGGGGCAGACACAATCGCTCCCATACCGGCGCACTCAGTAAAGTTTCTGGTGATAAGTAGAGCAATCGCAACTGCTGGCGTTCTAGGGCAGCCAGCGTTTTTAACCGTTGCTGGGCTGGCAGTTCGCTATGCAGTAAAGCCGCAGGTAAGTTGCGCTCCCGCAATTCCTGCACCTGATTTTCCATCAACGCCACTAGAGGCGAAATTACCAAGGTTAATCCCGTTTGTAATAAGGCTGGTAGTTGAAAACAAATGGATTTACCGCCACCTGTAGGCAGTACAATCAGTGCATCCCGTTTTTCTAACAGACTCCGTACAATCTCACCTTGAGGAGGACGAAAATTATCATATCCCCAGATTTTTTGGAAGGCGACGCGGACATCATTCCAAGAGGTAGGTTCGGTACGATTCATAATGATCGGATAAAAATTTAAAACGTGAAGGTATAGCTTAAAGCTTGCTCTAGCACCCTATGCCATCAACGAGTTTCATAATTGTGCAAATTTAATTACCGCCTATTTGTTTTTTTGTAAAAGCGGGTTTCTACTCTATTAATCCGTTGATAGTGCCTTGATTTATTACCTTCAACGTAGAACAAACTCACTCTCTTCCAGAACGGCAAATTTACCGATTTTCTGGATTGACATGGGTTATCACCTCCGTACAATTGCGCAATGCCAGAGACTCAGAAATGACTGTTTACCACAGAGTCATTTTATAAGAGTTTATTTTTTCGATAAATCTTATAAATTTTTACAGTGGAAAATGAATAAAATTTGGTGTTGCTGCTATAATAAAAAGTTACATAGTTTTTGATCCTATATTAAAGTTAATTCTATGAATTTTATTAATCCAAAAACTGACTTTGCCTTCAAAAAAATATTTGCATCTGATGATAGCAAAGATATTTTGATTAGTTTCTTAAATGCTCTTCTGTACAATGGAAAAACCGTTATTGAAGATTTAGAAATTATAGAGCCCTATTCTGCCGCTAATATTCCCAGTCTCAAAGATACATTTTTAGATGTCAAAGCCAGAATTACTGGCAATAAAATTGTCATTATTGAAATGCAAGTACTTAATGTCGTTTCTTTTGAGAAACGGGTGGTCTATAATGCGGCAAAAACCTATGCAAGTCAACTGAAATCTGGAGAAGGATATTCGAGATTAAATACTGTGATCGCTTTAACGATTGCAGATTTTAAACTGTTTCCTAATCGCAACCAGGTAGTTTCCTCTTTCACTTTTACTGATGGAAATGATTCTTTTGTTTATCCTGATCGACCAATAGAGCTGGTGTTTGTTGAGTTACCCAATTTCCAGAAAGATTTATCCGAACTAGAAACAGTGACCGATAAATGGATTTATTTTATGAAACAAACCAGTAGCCTGGAGACAATACCCACAACAATGGGAACAGTACCTGAAATTCAGAAAGCTTTTAGAATTGCTAATCTCGCTAATTTGAGTCCTAAAGAATTGGAAGACTTTGAGAGGCAGCAGATGTTTCTTGAAGACCAACGAGGAGCAATTCTTAAAGGGATAGAGGAAGGGATAAAGCAGGGTATTGAACAGGGTATCGAGCAGGGTATTGAGCAAGGTATCGAGCAGGGTATTGAGCAGGGTATCGAGCAAGGTAAACAAGAAGGACAAATCAGATTAATTCTACGTCAGTTAGATCGTCATCTGGGAACAATAAGCCGTGATACTCAAACCCTCATTCGTCAATTGCCCCTTGAGCAGTTAGAAACTCTAGGAGAAGCAGTTTTAGATTTTAGCAGTGCAGCAGATTTAACTGCTTGGTTGCAAGCTCATACCAATCGTTGAACAGTCAAGGTTCAGAGGTATAGCAGCACAAGCAGTACGATTTTGAAAGATTTACCATAGATTTAATCCCCCGATCGCTTTTTCCCATGAGCTACTGCCTCAATCCCAACTGCTTCCAGCGCCAGAACCCCCATGGCATGAAGTTTTGCCAAAGTTGTGGCGGAAATTTACTCCTGAAAGAGCGTTACCGTGCTATGAAACTAATCGGGCAAGGGGGCTTTGGTAGAACATTTTTGGCAGTGGATGAGGACAAGCCATCAAAACCCTACTGCGTTATTAAGCAGTTTTACCCTCAAGCTCAAGGCACTGACAATGAAAAGAAAGCCGCTAAACTCTTCGAGCAAGAAGCGGTGCGGCTAGATGATTTGGGCTACCATCCTCAAATTCCTCAACTCCAGGCACATTTTGGGCAGGATAGCCGCCAGTATTTAGTGCAAGAGTTTATCGAGGGGCAAAACTTAGCGGAAGTTTTGGCAACGGAAAAAGCGTTTAACGAGCAGCAGATTCGAGACTTGCTGAACAGTTTACTGTCTGTGCTGGATTTTATTCACGGTCATAATATTATTCATCGGGATATCAAGCCAGCAAATATCATTCGTCGTGCCAAAGGGAATGGAACAAAGGATTTTTTTCAAGCAAAGCAAAGCTCGGAACAACTGGTTCTAGTCGATTTTGGGGCAGCTAAATTTGCCACGATTACTGCCCTAACTCGCAAAGGAACAGCCATTGGCTCGGCTGGCTATGCCGCTCCTGAACAAGCCCTCGGTCAAGCATTTTTTGCTAGCGATCTTTACAGTTTGGGTGTTACCTGTATTCACCTGTTGACTCAACGGCATCCCCTGGAAGTTTACTGTGTTAATGAAGGGGATTGGGTGTGGCGGAACTATTCAGCTACCTCTGTTAGCACTCACCTCGGTCAAATTCTCGATAAATTACTGCAACGTCCAATTCGGAAGCGCTATCAATCTGCCAAAGACGTTCTTCAAGACTTGAATCCTCGACCAACCTCAGTTCATCAGGGTAATTCGGCATCGCTCAAGGCGATCGCATTACGCCCCATTGCCAAAGTTTTATCGCTGTCCAAAACTTGGCAATGCCTCCATACTTTGAAAGGTCACTCAAGCTCTGTCTGTTCTGTTGCCATTAGTCCTGATGGGCAATGGCTTGCTAGTGGCAGTTTTGATAAAACGATTAAGTTGTGGAACCCCCAAAGGGGTGAATTGTTGCATACCCTGACTAGGCACTCCCAGCCCGTTTTAGCCGTCGCCTTTAGTCCTAACGGTCAGCTTTTGGTGAGTGGCAGCGTCAATGATACGATCGACCTATGGAACCTGTCCACTGGAATAGTAAGCTGCACATTCGCAGACCATTCCGATGCAATTGTCTCGATTTCCATTGCCATCAGTCCGGATGGGCAGTTACTCGCGAGTGGTAGCGATCGCCAAACGATAAAAATTTGGCAGGTTGATAGCGGTCAACTGCTTAATACTTTGAGCCATGCACGGGGAATTAATGCGATCGCCTTTAGTCCGGATGGACAACTCCTTGCTAGTGGCAGCAGTGATAATACGATTAAGTTGTGGCAAATAAACAATGGTCAACTGATCACCACCTTAGTGGGTCATGAGCGGGATGTGAATTCGGTAGCAATTGACCCGCAGAGTAAAATTCTTGCCAGCGCTAGCAGTGATAACACCATTAAAGTGTGGTATCTGGGCAATTTTCAGTTACTGCGTACTCTGGAGGGACATTCTGACTGGGTGAGGACGGTGGTGTTTAGTCCGAATAGGCAGATGCTTATTAGCGGTAGTGCGGATGCCACGATTAGGTTGTGGGATTTGCGAACGGGTAAAATCTTGGCTACCTTGACTGGACATTCCAAGGATGTGAATTCTATTGCCATTAGTCGGAAGGGGCAGATGATTGTTAGTGGTAGCCGTGATGGGACGATTAAGATTTGGGGTAACGTCTCAAGGTAACTGGCAAACCCCAACTCAGCCGTGCCATTAACCCAAAAACCCTACCCCTGACGACTCTTAATGAAACTCCGGAACTTAAACCATCCCGAACCCGCCAATCAAAAGGTTTCAGTCCCTGGTAACAACGAGTACACCTGACCGTCAATTAACAGCCGAGTAATCCCCTTTGCCTGTAGATGCGATCGCGTCTTCTGAAGCATCTCACCGTCAGGAACTTTAATCACCCGTTGAGAACGGTTGGAAAAACGCCGTGCGACTCTATGGTTGTCAAAAACCGGCAGCGTTTTCTGCTGAACTTCCTCAACGGGAATGCGCCCCAGGTCGCTGAATTCTTTAAGAGGTCGAGCAATTAACTCTGCCGCTCGGTCTACGACCAAATAACAAGGTCTGGGAAAGTCAGCTTCAGACAGGGGTAAAACTTGGATATTTACACCCTTGGCAATGCTAGACCTAGGAATTGGTTTTTGAAACGAGATGTCTTCTGCCTCGTCTTCCCAATCCTCATCTAAGTCGTCTTCTAAATCGTCCTCTAAGTCGTCCTCTAAATCCTCATCTAAATCGTCCTCTAAATCCTCATCTAAATCCTCATCTAGCAACTCCTCTAAGTGACTGCTTTCTACCTCTTCTATTTCATCAAGCAGGTCATCAGATTTTTTGAATTCGCTCTTACCCTCAGCATCTAGCTCCAGTTGCAACTGAGTATGTAAGGCGTCTGATTCAGTTTCAAATTGAGACGTTACTGAAGAACGCCTGCGTCGCCGACGCTGATCCTCCGGCGTTGAAGTGGACGGTTCTTCCTCCACTTCTATCGGTGACTGGCTGCGAGGAATAACAGGTGAGGGTTTTGTCTCTGGCTTTACTGGCAGCTCCTTGGTAGTTTGAATCGGAGGCAGTGACGCACTACCTCCAGGCGTGCGATTCGCTCGTTTTTGCTGGATTAGCGCTTCGTATTCTGACTCTAACAAGCTGCTTTTCAGCAGGCGGCTAATGGTTGAGTTACTCACACCATATCGTTCAGCCAGAGTTGAGGTTGTCTCTTCTGGCTCTCGGTACAGCTTCAAAATATCTGTTTTGTCGTCTTCAGTTAATTTTCTCGGACTCATAGTTTCTCTTAAGGGCGTCGGCGAGGACTCCGACGGGAGCGGCTTGATACGTCGTATTCCAGGGCAGCTCCTATGGCAAAGAGTACTGCACTAAACACAAAAAAGATATCCAGTAGACCTCCGCTTTCATACTCTTGAGCGCGAGCTTTGGCGAGAGCGTCAACATATTTAAACCCCATATCTGCAATGTAAAGGGAGAAGGTGGCAGCAGCAATCATCCGCCAAGACTGGGCAAAACGTCCACCCCAAAAGGCTAGTAACAGTGTCGAGGCAATAATTAGCAGAACGACATCAAAAAAGATGTAGGCGAAATTCACCTGCCTGGATAGGGGACTGAGGAATTGGTCGAGTCCAACAACCCAACCTGGTAAATTTTCAAGACTCTCATCCGTTACAGTTACAGTTGTCTTTTCTTTTACAGCCGGACTCGCTGCCACTAGCGGTGTTTGTGAAGCAACGGCAGCTTGGGGTAAAGGTGCTGTTGATGCTGCCTGCTCACTTGGAGCTAGGGCAACAGCAACGGGATCTGCCTCGGCAGCCACCGGTGGTGCTAGTACCCAAACCCAAAATGCAAAGACAATCCCCAAAACGCCAATCACGCTCACTATTGCCCACTGCTTTTTCTCTAAATTTAAGCGCCTAGGCAAAACTGCTAAGACCATTCCCCAGCCAATCAATATATAGGAAATCAAGTAAAACAAATCTGCGGGTGATACATCGGGGTCAAGACCGAAATATAACTCCCACACACCAAATATCAAGTTGGCTACAAAGTATAATGTCATTCCCAAACCGATTCCTAGCCAGACATTCCGTCCGCTGGCAATTTGAGGGCTACGCCAATTTCTAAAGCAGAGTAGAGCCGCAGCTAAAAATGGCAGACATTCCAGAATATAAGTACCAATCAAGTACCAAAACGGACTGTCTTCCCCCGGTGCAGTTACGCTAAACAGCAGAAAAAATAAGAGAGATACTACCGCCCAAGCAATCCCTGCATAGACAATATTCTGACCGGTTAGAAGGGACTGGCTTCCAGATGACTTATCTACAGAGGTACTCATAATGGTTTACTTTCAATTCTCTAACAACCTTTCGGCACACGACACTAATGTTATAAACCTTAGCGGTTAGCGAACCCAGATTGCATCTTAAGGGGCTGCTATGATACATTTATTTAACTTTTTTTTAGATTATCGCCACAGTTTCCCTAAAGGAGATGATTTGAGCCAGTCCATAAACTGAGCGCGTTCGGTTTCGGACATATCAAGCAATATGTCTTCTACTCCCTCAGCAAAGTTGGCATTGCCAAAATATTCTTTACCCAAACGATAGAGTTCCTGCAATAAAGTAATCAAATGGTGTTCTTCCCAAGGGGGAACCTGCAACGTAGTTAGAGCATCGACACTGAGCAAGTGGTTTACTGCTTCTGAGGAGTCAGCTTGAGGAAAATGCCACTGCTGAAAAACTTCACCGATATCTTTTTGAAACAATCCAGCTTGTCGGTTGCCCAACATATCTTCAACATCCAGGTAAATAGTTTGCAGCAATAACAGACAAGCTTGGGTATAAGGGACAATTTTCGAGTCTGGACCTACTTCAGTTCCGAGTTGCTCGAGACGAATTTTACCCCAAACGCTGTAGCGATCAGGTTCTTCTAACAAAACGCAGGCTTTACCCTGATTATCAGTCAAGTCTCGCCAGAAAGCCCTCGCTTCTTCGGCTTGATTGGCACGAAAAACGCTAATCAAGCGAAAAGTTTGCCCCTGATAGCTGAGAATTGGTATTTGCTGCTCCCGCTTTGGGTGCTGAATGCTTGAGATTTCAACATCCTGCCTTTTCAGAATAAACATAATAACACTGGCAAATGACTCTTGACCGACCTGGGGCGGTGATGTGGGCAATAGCTATAATCTAAGTAACCCTCTTTCGTGGCATAGTCTTGATTGATTTTGACACGGGAGCGATCGACGCGGTGAGCCTTGGATATCCCTTCAGTCGTTCGGATTCGTCCCCCTATTCAGTACAAGCACCTATATCCTTTTGGTTTATAGTGTACCTTGATCGTCAAGCTGCTTGGGTGGTGCAGCCTTGTCTCGCTGTCTGGAATTGTAACCTGTTTAGTTGGTGGAACTTCTAGGCTACAATAGCTTGGTAGCACGAGTTGGCAATCTCTAGAAATGCGATCGCTCGCCTCAGAGCTTGAGTTGGATTGTATCAGGGTCAGTTGCTAGTGAGTGTACTGTAAATCGGCGATCGCCAGAGTCATCCCGTCCGATTAGCGGGTTGAGTTCTGTCGGATCGATATATTGCCCTCGTAGCTCAGGGGATAGAGCAAAGGATTTCTAATCCTTTGGTCGTAGGTTCGAATCCTACCGAGGGCGTAAATGAAAGCCTCACTGAGCAAAGCTTTTAATTGTTGCCACTCCATTACACTAACTCCCCTTTGAATCAAAGGTTTATCGTGACGTACCCAACGCTGCCGTTACCGGACAGCGCGGGCAACTGAAGCCTTAAATAAGACGCTAAAAATGCTGGGTTTGTCTGACTACTTATCGTGTTTTCAAATGAAGCCAGAAAAGCGGTCATATAGCCAGTCTATTTGATTCGGAAACAATAACACCCAGAAAAGGGAACATAAAATAAGGAACCGAATATTTCACAATTCATTTAGACTGGCTATAGCTCCCCAAACTCTGGAAAAGGTAATCTCAAAGCAACTGAGCGGAGAAATCAACAAGCCACGCGATCGCTCAACGCATCTCGTGCTTGCTCTCGATCATCAAAGTGGATTTTCTCAGTGCCGAGAATTTGATAGTCTTCATGACCCTTACCCGCAATCAACACCCCGTCTCCCGGTTGTGCTTGCAAGATGGCAGTACGAATTGCCCTAGCGCGATCGCTAAAAACTATCGGTTCTACTGACGGCGCAATGCCTTCTAAGATATCTTGGATAATGCGTTCCGGGTCTTCAGTACGGGGATTATCTGACGTTACCACTGCTAGGTCGGCTAGTTCGGCGGCAATTTTACCCATCATAGGACGCTTCGTGCGATCGCGATCGCCCCCACAGCCAAACACGCAAATCATCTTACCCTGGATAAAGGGTCGTGCTGCTTTGAGCAAATTCTCCAAACTATCAGGGGTGTGAGCGTAATCAACAATGACGCTGATATCCTGTTCAGGCTTGATTTGCACCCGTTCCATCCGTCCGGGAACGCCGGAGAATTGGGGCAAGGCGGCTACGACTGTCTCTAAATCCAGACCCAGATGTAAAACCGCTCCAACTGCTGCCAGCAGGTTGGATAAATTGTACTGACCCACCAAAGGCGAACGGAATGCCACCTCACCCGCAGGCGTGTTTAATTTGCCGCTAACTCCCGTTGGTTCGTAACTCAGGTCGCTCGTCCACAAGTCGGCTGACGTATTTTCTGTACTGTAACTCCAAACTTGTTCCGGTGGTAGTTGCTCGATTAACCGCCGTCCGTAGGGGTCATCGGCATTAATAATCGCTTTGCCTTCAAGATAGGGAGGATTGAACAGCAAGGCTTTTGCGGCAAAGTAATCCTCCATATCGCGGTGGAAGTCTAAATGGTCTTGGGTAAGGTTGGTAAATACGGCAACGTCAAACTCGCAACCCATCACCCGACCTTGTGCCAAGGCGTGGGAGCTGACTTCCATCACTCCCAACTGGCATCCTGCCGATACTGCCAGCTTTAGCTGTTGTTGCAGTTCCACTGGAAAGGGCGTAGTATGAACGGCAGTTTGAGAAAAACCCTGCCAACGGGCGTAGAGTGTCCCGAAAAGGGCGGTGGGTTGCTGCGACTGAGCCAGCAGAAATTCAATGAGATGGCTGGTTGTGGTTTTGCCGTTGGTGCCGGTGACACCCACTAATTTGAGCTGTTGGGCTGGATAGCCGTAGAAAGCAGCGGCTGCCGAGGCACAGGCGGCGGTCATGTTTGCTGCTGAAATCACACAGGGGACTTCTCCCGCTTCTCCCTTGGCTTGGGGAGGGTTTTTTTCAGCGGCTTGGGGAGAAATCAGGGCAGCAACGGCACCGGAAGCGATCGCACTTTCCCAAAATTCTCCACCATCGACTCGCGTTCCCGGCATTCCGATAAATAAATTTCCGGGCTGACAGGCGTGGGAATTGGTACAGATTCCCGTTACCTGGGCATCAAGTGCTGGATGGTTGGGCTGTTGTGCAAGATTGGGAACCGCTGCTAGTAATTCGCGTAGCTTCATTTGAATCAACTCCTGACGGAAGAGAGAGGCTAGGAATTAGAGGTGGGAGCATTGCTCCAGCATCCTCATAGTTTTGCAACTATTTTGGCGCATCTGCTGGTATTGCTGAAGATAAGTTCTAGCTGCTTTGCCTCTAAACTGCAAGTCCTAATCAAGTTGATAAATACTTCTGTAACATTTGCTCCAACTTCTGCACCGTAGTGCGGGGAGATGGGCGAGGAATTGATTCTTCCTTATCGCCAATCTTGCGGCACAGGACGGGCACCTCGTACTGATAAGCTTGAAACCAGTCCTCGCGGCTGGTAATATCCCTCACCTCTAGCTCGAGGTTTAAGTTTTGAATCTGTTCTAGCTTTTCTTGTAGCCCCTCGCAAAGGTGGCAACCGGGCTTACTGTAGAGAATTAATTGCATAAATCGGTAATTTGGTTGATGAAACACTACATCATTTTGCAGAAACCTGGGAACGGGTTGATAAGGTGAAGGAATTTTACAAGATGCCCCGCCTTGATTTCAGCAAAGTCTTGCCGATAAATAGGGTGAAGCCCTCTGGGAAAAGGATGTCCATATAAAATAGAGGAATCTTGTAGAAATGCGATATGTAGCGTTTGGGATGAAAATTTCCCAATCCCACCCCTTGACAAACTCAAAAAGAGTCAGGATAATAGAATACGGTGCGAAATTTGGGACTGTAGTTCAATTGGTTAGAGCACCGCCCTGTCACGGCGGAAGTTGCGGGTTCGAGCCCCGTCAGTCCCGTAAAAAGTTAAAGAAGTAATCGTTTTGTTCCCAGAATACTCCATCTGTCGGGCGCTGTCCGTTCGCCTCGTTAACAGTATTAAGTTGGGGAGGAATTGGCGCTCTGGGTGTGAGGGCGCTAGACTTTTTTCAGTCAATCAGGGAGTGGCAAAGAAGCAAGATATAATAACTCAAATCATGCACCAAAACCTCCATGTACCTCTGCGTTTCAAAACAAGCCGCTGATTGAGCTTGGTGCAAGATCTAAGAAGAACGTACATTTAAAGAGATTTACCCCGTGACTGTCAGAGTCCGCATAGCTCCTTCTCCCACCGGAAACTTCCACATCGGCACAGCCAGAACCGCCGTCTTCAACTGGTTGTTTGCTCGTCACCATGGCGGTCGGTTTATCCTGCGCATCGAAGACACTGACGAAGCGCGATCGCGTCCCGAATACACCCAAAATATTCTCGACGGTCTTACCTGGTTAGGATTGAATTGGGATGAGGGTCCGCTTTTCCAATCGAAGCGCATTGACCTTTACCATAAGGCGATTCAAACGCTTCTAGATAAAGGTTTAGCCTATTACTGCTACACCACCGAAGCCGAACTCGATCAAATGCGGGCAGCGCAGAAAGCCCGAAAAGAAGCGCCCCGCTACGACAACCGCCATCGCCACCTGACGCCAGAACAACGGAAGGCATTTGAAGCTGAAGGGCGAAAGTCGGTAATTCGCTTCAAGATTGACGATAATCGGGAAATCGTCTGGAATGACTTGGTGCGGGGCAAGCTCACCTGGAAGGGCAGTGACCTTGGGGGTGATATGGTAATTGCCAGAACCTCGGAAGATAATTCTATCGGTCAGCCCCTCTACAATTTGGCAGTGGTAGTCGATGACATTGACATGAAAATTACCCATGTCATCCGAGGTGAAGACCATATTGCCAATACTGCTAAACAGATTTTGCTCTACGAAGCGCTAGAAGCCACCATACCAGAGTTTTCCCACACCCCTTTAATTTTGAGTAAAGAGGGACGAAAGCTATCCAAACGAGAAGGCGTAACGTCTATTTCTGACTTCCAGAACATGGGCTTTGTCCCCGAAGCCATGGCAAACTACATGGTATTGCTGGGTTGGTCGCCACCTGATTCCACTCAGGAAATCTTTACTTTGGATGAAGCAGCTAAAGCGTTCAGTTTTGACCGGGTGAATAGGGCAGGTGCCAAGTTTGACTGGGATAAGCTAGATTGGCTTAACAGTCAATACCTCCACCAGATCCCGCCCTCTCAGTTAGTAGAGTTGCTGATTCCCTACTGGCAAGAGGCTGGGTATGAATTTGATCCAGTCAGCGATCGCCCCTGGTTAGAACAGTTGGCAGCAACCATCGGTCCAAGTCTAACCCGCTTGCCCGATGCCGTAGATATGACCCGTACATTCTTTACCAAATCATTTGAATTTAGTCAAGAGGCAGTTGACCAACTGAAAAAAGAAGGGGTTGCAGGAGTCGTCCAAGGCGTCCTCAATGCCCTTGATAGCACCGAACAACTGAACTCAGAAAAAGCTGGGCAGATTATCAAGCAGGTGACGAAAGAGCAGAACGTCAAGAAAGGGTTAGTCATGCGATCGCTCCGTGCTGCCCTAACTGGCGATGTCCACGGACCCGACTTACTTGAATCCTGGGTTATTCTTCACCAACAAGGGAAAGATAGCGATCGCTTGCAGGAGGCGTTGACTCAGGCGTCTTAATGAGGCAGAGGTGCTGGAGAGCGGGGGAGCTGG